>JABFSA010000004.1 GCA_013140775.1 Acidobacteriota bacterium
GCAGCATGCAAGGCGGAGTCAACATCTCGGTCGCCGGCGGGTTGTCGTTTGGAGTCGCGTATCTGCTTGACGGGGCAATGCACAACAACCCGCAGGACAATGCGAATTTGCCGATGCCCTTCCCGGACGCGCTCCAGGAGTTCAGCGTGGCGACCAGCGGGCTGTCCGCGCAAAATGGCATGCACTCCGGCGCGTCGGTGAATGCGGTGACGAAGTCGGGTACCAACAATCTCCACGGCAATGCCTTCGAATTTCTCCGGGACAAGAGATTCAACGCGACCGAATTCTTCGCGGCTGTCGGGCCTAATGGGAAGAAGCTAGACGACGGCCTGCGGCGCAATCAGTACGGCGCCACGCTTGGCGGACCTGTCGTGCAGAACCGGCTTTTTTTCTTCGGGGCCTATCAAGGCACCGCAACACGCCAGCGGCCGTCCTCGAACATCTCGCGCGTGCCAACCGCGGCGATGATGGCAGGTGACTTTACCGCCTTCACGTCCCCTGCATGCAATGGTGGCCGCCAACTCGCGCTCCGGGCACCCTTCGTGAACAATCAGATTAATCCGGCGCTTTTCAGCCCCGCGGCTGTGAACCTCGCGAAGCGGCTTCCGACCACGACCGACGCGTGCGGCGAGACGCAGTACAGCGCGTCGAATGACAGCGATGAGTGGCAGATCGTCGGCAGGTCCGACTATCAGATGAAGGCGAACCAGTCGCTGTTCGGCCGCTATATGGCGACGTCGTTCGTCAGTCCCGCCCCCTATGCCACGACGCAGAACGTGCTCGCGACGAGGATTGCGGGGTTGGACAATCTTGCGCAGTCCGCGGTCGCTGGCCATACCCTCGTGTTGGGGTCGAACGTCGTCAACTCGCTGCGCGTCACCTACAACCGGACGTCCATTCACCGGGGCAACCCTCCGTTCTTCGATCCGCATGATCTCGGCTCAAACGTCTACAGCTACAGTCCGGATGAGATGGTCCTGGCGGTGGTGGGCGGATTCACGGTCGGAGCCGGCACAGCGACCCGGGGCATCTTCGCCACCAACGCTTCTCAGGTGAGCGACGATCTGACAGTCGTGCGTGGCGACCACCAAATCGGTATTGGCGGCAGTCTGGCGTACTGGACGTTCGATTACCTGACCAACGCGCGCTCCGGCGGCGACTGGAATTTTGGCGGCTCCTTACTCGGGTCCGGTATGGCCGAATTCCTCATGGGAAGGGTCACCCGCATGGAACACAGCGGCCCGGGAACGCTACCCATGGACCAGTGGAGCCTGGGTATGTACGTCCAGGACGCCTGGCGAGTCACGCCGCGGACGACGGTGAACGCGGGTCTCCGGTGGGAGCCGTACTTTGGCCAAAACGTGCTGAACGGAGCCATTTCGAACTTCAGCATGGAGAACTACGAGAGGAACGTGACAAGCACCGTGTTCTTGAATGCGCCGGCAGGCTTGATCTATCCCGGTGATCCAGGCTTCCCGGAGGGTCTGTCCGGCCAGAACAAGCAGTGGACGAATTTCTCGCCTCGTGTGGGGCTCGCGTGGGATGTCAACGGAGATGGGCGCACAGCGGTCCGCTCCTCATACGGTCTGGCCTATGATTTTCAAACGGCGGAGTACCACGGTATCAACGCTACTGCGCCGCCGTTCGGCAACCGCACGCTAATCGAGGATCCCACGGGGCTGTTCGATGATCCCTACCGACAGTTTGGCGGCGATCCGCACCCGATCATCACGAACGCCAACACTGAATTCATTCCGTATGGTTCGTTCGGCGCGATCGATCCGGGCATCAATTCGCCGCGCGTTCAGTCATGGAACGTGACCTTCGAGCAGCAATTCGGCGCGGACTGGGGTGCCTCGATCAGCTACCTCGGTTCGCATTCGGACCGGTTATGGAATGAGGTCGCGCTGAATCCCGGCGTGTTTCTGGGGGCCGGCCCGTGCACGCTGCAAGGAGTGTCCTACGGGGTGTGTACGACGAACGCCAATCTCAATCAGCGGCGCGAGCTGTCGTTAGCCGGCGAGAATCCAACGGCCGCGCTGCGGATTGGCAGCCTGGACCTGCATACCGATGTCGGGGTTCAGGACTACCGTGGTCTCAAGCTATCGGTGCGGCGGCGTACCGTCTCGGGCGTCAGCGTCAACGGGAACTACACCTGGTCGCGTTGCTTCGGCGACTTCACGACCGGAGGCTTCCCGCAGATATCAAGCGGATACACGAATCCCCAAGATCCTTCCTTCGATCGAGGCTATTGCGATCAGGATCGCAGGCACCTGGGAGTCGTGACGGTTGGTTACCAGACGCCGACGTTCTCGAGTGCGGCGCTGAAGACGCTGGCGTCGGATTGGCGCGTGTCAGGGATCCTGAGCGCGCGCTCGGGTGTTCCGTTGAACGTCATCGCCGGCGGAGACCGGGCGTTCAGCGGTATCACTGCCCAGCGCCCGCAGCGCGTTCTGGACGACTCCTATGCGGCGGACAGGACCATCGCCCAATACCTGAACCCGGCCGCCTTTGCACAGCCCGCGCTCGGCACGCTCGGCGATTTCCCGCGCAACGGCGTGCGGGGGCCTGGGTACTGGGATGTCAATGTCGCGCTATCGCGAATCGTCGGCCTTGGCAGCAGTCGCAACCTGGAACTGCGGCTCGAGATCTTCAATCTGCTGAACAACTTCAACTGGGGCAATCCGATCGTTAACTTAACCTCCGGCACGTTTGGCCGGATTCAGACACAGGCGGGCGCGCCGCGCATCATGCAGTTCGGCGTGAAGTTCGGCTTCTAGAGAAAGAAGGGCGGCAAATCCTGTTTCGTTTCCCTGAGAATTTGGATCACCGCCTGACGGTCCGCGCCCGAAAGGCGAGCGTAGCGCGGCCCGCGTTCCTGGCCTTGAAGGATGCGCCACATTCTCGCATAGACGCGGTCGCGAATCGGGCCGGGCAGGGCTGCGAATGCATCGCTGTAGATCATGTAGCTGCACGGATAGCGCAGGAGGCGTCGCTGCAGATCCAGGTCGCGCAGCGATCGGCCGCGTGTGTCGCGAGGCCCTTGCGCCGTGAAACGTTCTCCGAAACCAGAGGTGCCATGCACGGGGGCGGCAAGGGCCTCTTCATCCACGAAAAGCATGTAGTCTACGAGGTCGTTCACAGCCTCCTGCACGCGCGTATCGCCGCCCGCGCCCGGACCCACGATCGCGACGCGCGCTTCCCATCCGAGACGCGTGAGAAGATTCGTCATGCGCGACTGGTGCGCGAGCACCATCTGCGGGACCACATCGCTGTACGGCGACGGATACCCGCTCAGATCGAAACGGCCCGCGAGCGACTCGAGAGGATCGCGTGGATTGACAATCCCGGTGCCCCGATCGGCGGGCATGACAGGGACATTCCCCAGGTGCTGTGTAGCGCCGTGCTGCCCGGTGACGTACCAGCCACCCCAGCGCTCCGACAACGGTGACCGATGGTCGGTGACGAAGCCCATCGCATACGCATTCTTCTCGGCGGCCAAAGGCAACACGCTCTGGAGCAGAAGGCCAGGCACGCCGAGCGTATCCCACGAGAGGTGACAGGAGAGGCACTGATCGGTGCGCGTCAGTTGCGGCACCGAGACGGGTCGCTGGTCGAGGACATAAAACACCGGCCCCTGCCGCCCGTCCTGAGCCATCACCTCCAGCTGGCTTCCGCCCCTCACCCAGCCCACCGCCGCCGTGTCGTTGAAGTACACAGCGCGCGGGTTGTGCATGCTGATCAGGGGTGCCTGAGAACTCGTTTGGGAAAATACCAGTGCCTGCGATTCGATGGGCACGTTCAGAGCGTCCAGCACGGATCGCAGGTATCCACTGATCGGGTCGAACCCGAGATGAAGCGACCCCTCCGCAAGGCGGCGGTTGAGCACCGTAGCCGCGTCTGTGACCGGTCCCGTCGAATATGCGATCGCTGGGTGGTCGCGGCCCTCGACAAAAGCGTCCCGGCGCTGCTGGGCCACCCCCGCCGCGGTCAGCGTCGCCAGAAGGGCGGTCATGACTAAGGCACGGCGGGACACTTCGATCAATGGCGGTGCTTCTCTTCGTACTCGCGTTGGGCGTGTAACTTGTCGCGCGACGTCGCCGTGGCGAGTTTCGTTCCGGCGGCGCGGGCGGATTCCCGACTGCCCTCGGAGTCCACCGCGAACAGCGACAACAGTTTTTCGACGTCGAGGCTCTGGCACGAGGCACAGGCCGGAGGGGTGGAGGCAGAAGAAGGAAGCGACAACACTTCGAAGTGATGTCCGCACACTCGGCATCGATACTCGAAGATAGGCAAGTCTGTCCAGTCCTCGGGTTGAACGAAGGCATCGTAGCACGCCAGACGGACGCATTGGACTCTCGGCGGCAGCCACGGGAATCTCCTTACGGGCCAGACCGCTTTTATGTGGGGTACGCGCATGGTCAAGAAACGCGACGAGGATCGGAAGCGTGAGACGCAAAAGGTTGTCGGCAGACGAGAGTTCGTCAAGTCTGGCGCTGCCGCCGGCGTTGGTGCGGCGGTGTTCTCGACGTCGGGAACCGCGTTGGCGCAAGGTTCCCCCGCGAGTGCCATCCAGTGGCAGTACGAGGCGGATGTGGTCGTTATTGGAGCCGGGGCGACAGGCTTACCCGCCGCCATTCGAGCGCGTGACCTCGGCGCGTCCGTGATTGTCGTCGAGCAGAACTTCGATGTGGGCGGCAAGATGCTGAACAGCGGCGGGTTGGTTTCTCTTGGCGGCGGAGATCCTCTCCAAAAGAGAGATATCGCAGGTGAAGGAGACCGCGAAGGATTTGTGACCGCTCCGCCGCTACGGTCTGTGGAGGAACTGACTGAGGATCCAGATTTGCTGTTCAGGGACCATACCGACTGGTCGGTTATGGACACCGCAGCTCAGGCGCCCTACCGGTACAACGAGCGCGACCTGCAACGTGCCCACGCAGACAACTGCCACGCCACCAGGGAATTTCTGATGGCAAATTACGTACGCTTTGGCCGGATCGACGGTACCCACATCAATGGCGGCATGTCGCGCGCCAGGCGGGCGACGACCTTCTTGATGGAAGGTCCGACGACGGACATAAAACGAGGGATGGTCTCCAGGCAGGACGCCGGAATCGCCGGCGTCAGTTCGAGTCACTTTGCGCCTGCAGTGATGGTCGACGCAACCATGATTGCCAGCAAAGGCGCCCGCAGGAATGGTGCGGCTCTTTCCCGGTGTCTGGAGTTCAGTGCTCGAGAGAAAGGTGTCCGTTTCATCCTCAATCGTCACATGGACGAGCTCATCCGCGAGCAGCCGTTTTCCGGCCGGGTTCTTGGTATCCGGGCGAGCTACTCGCCAAGACTCGATCCGCAGACCGGTAACCGTCTCGAGAGCCTGTGGCAAAACGGCAACGTCGACGATCGAACGGAAACGATCCACATCCGGGCGCGGAAAGCGATCATCATTGGCGCGGGAGGCCACGGGGCCAATCCCCAGTTCCGCAGCATGTTCGATCCGGGGTGGAGAGAGCCCGCGTTCGTGTCGAGCTGCTGGGCCCTGCTGGGGCCCCGCGGGCAGGATGCAAGCGGCATCATCGCCGGCATGAGGGTCGGCGCGAACCTCGCGGGCATGCAGCAGAACCTTTCGTGCAGCAGCACGTTCCATATTCCGGGCACCCTTGCCACACGTGATTCCTACGCCACTATGCTCCCGGGTCACCCAACATTCTCGATGCGCGGATCCACCGGTATCGACCTGCCCGGCGATTCCTTCCAACACTTGATTGTCGTGAACCAAGTGGGGAAGAGATTCTTCAATGAACTGTTGATTACCACCCGGAGGGGTGGCGCCGCTTTTCCCGCCGGGCCCGGTAAAGGCCAACCCAAGTCGGGACTCGAGCACAAGCAAACCGATTGGCGGAATGCCAGCGTGGCGAACATCAAGGCAACCTACGCCGAGTCCAATGGCATTCATGCCGCCATGGCGATGAATGAAGGTTCAAGGGCTCCAGATTACTTCTCGGGACCTATTTGGGCGATCTTCGATCGAGCTGCGGTGGATCGCGGCCGATGGAACATCGATCCGCCCTTCACGTCCCCAACCAATGGCTACTTCTTCAGTGCCGATACGATCGAAGAGTTAGCCGGCAAGATATACGCCGGCCATGAGTTCCAACGGGTTCCGCTCACTTACCTGGTGGAAACGGTGGCGAAGTGGAACGCGTACGTGGACAAGGGCGACGATCCCGAGTTCGGACGTGGGTCCGATGC
This sequence comes from Acidobacteriota bacterium, assembly GCA_013140775.1. GTDB lineage: Bacteria > Acidobacteriota > Vicinamibacteria > Vicinamibacterales > UBA2999 > JABFSA01. The sequence goes on from JABFSA010000004.1 coordinate 6,250, forward strand.
CCCGATGTACAGGCTCGGCACGGCGCCGTTTTACGCAGCTACCCTTTATCCCGTCTGGCACGATTCGTACGGTGGTCTTCGGATCGACGGGCAGGCCCGAGTCATCGACATGCAGGGTGAACCCATACCCGGGCTATATGCTGGAGGCGAATCCAGTGGTGGCGGCAACCAGCATGGCCTGGGGAGAGCCATCGTTCATGGCTACATCGCGGGAACGAACGCCGTCAAGGAACCGAGCGCAACGGAGTCGTCACAACCTGGAACCTCGAGCTCAGCGCCATAGCCCAAGCCGGCGCTGAAGCCCAAGTCGACAAACCAAATAGAGGAGAGGAGTTAGAGCATGCTGCCCAAGCTCGGGAGTATTGTGGCGATGAGCTTTCTGGGATTGAGCGGTGCGAACGTGCTTGCTCATCATTCATTCTCGACGGAGTACGACGGCACCAAAACTTTCTCCGTGAAGGGCACTGTGTCGAAGGTGGAATGGACGAATCCTCACGTGCGGTTCTATGTCGACGTCGCTGATGCAAGCGGCAAAGTCATGACGTGGAACATGGAACTTGCCAGCCCCAGCGCACTCGCGCGTAACGGGTGGACCAGCCGCACGCTCAAGGTCGGCGACCAGGTTGCCGTCGAAGGCTACGCTGCCAAAGTGGCACCTGATCGTGGCAACGCGCGTTCAGTGGTGACATCCGATGGTCGGTCTCTTTTCGGCGGGGCTGCAGATGACAATGCTCCCGCCAAGTAAGCCGACCGTGGTTACGAGATCGAACGTGCGACGGTTGTTTCTTGCCCTCGGTGTTTTCGCGTCGCTTGTGCCGCTTGTGGGACTCGCGCAGGGCGGAGGACAGGGGAGCGGCAAAGGTGTGCTAGGCCCGGTGAACGCGTTGGGCCAGGAGGTCAAACGTCCACCTCTACCGACTGGGCCGGCGCCTCGGCTGCCGGACGGCAACATCGACTTGAACGGCCTCTGGAACGGCGGTGGCCCGGTAGGTTCACTGGCGCAAGGACTCAAGCAAGGCGAGACCTTACCGCTGTTACCGTCCGCGAAAGCGATCATGGACGAGCGGGCTGACCGGGAATCTGATGATCCGCACTTGTGGTGCATGCCGATGGGCGTGCCGCGATCCGTGCCATATCCGTTCCGGTTTGTGCAGAACTATACGCATAAGGCGCCCACGCACATGTTCATCCTCCACGAAGGGAACATTCATAGCTACCGGCAGATCTTTATGGACGGGCGAAAGCATCCTGCGGAGCTTGATCCGACGTGGTTCGGGCACTCAATCGGCTGGTTCGACAACAAAGACACGCTCGTGATCGACACTGTCGGATTCAACGACAAGTTTTGGTTCGATCGCCAGGGAACACCGCATACCGAGCGGCTTCATACCATCGAGCGGTGGACACGGATTAATGAGGGAAACCTGCTCAATGAAGTCACGATCGATGATCCGGGAGCCTTCAGCCGACCCTTTGTCACGACGTGGATGGCTCGGCTCGCACCTGCGGGTGACGAGATCATGGAGAACATCTGCCAGGAGAATAACCAGTACGGCCTGGCAGGCGGGTACACCAACCCATTCAACAAATGACCTGATGCCCGGAGCCAGGCTCCTCATTCGAGTAACGAGGGCTTTCAGATGTTTCCAGCCCGACTTGTTCTAGGTGTGGCGTGCGCCGTGACGGTGGTAGCGCTGTTTGTGTTCAACGCTCCCGTCGTGGCGCATGGTGGTGGGCTTGATGCCTACGGCGGTCACCGAGACACCAAAGCCGGCGACTACCACGTCCACCAAGGGACGTGTGCGGGGCGGACGTTTGCGTCCAAAGAGTCCGCTGTGCAGGCCGGCTGTCGACGATAGGGCCGCCGCACATCGAAATTCTGAGCCTGCAGGCTGCAAGCGATTCGGCGCCGTACTCATCTGCGCATCGCTACGAATGAGCCCTACTCCGAGTCCTCGCGGACACGACCCTATCAACAAGCCGCCCTGGCCTATTAAGACCAACCGTCAGACTTGGGCGTGACGATCTAGGACGGCGCTCGGCGCTCGCGAAGGAGCTGAGTGCAGGTGTGCTAGGTGAGAGACATCGGTTAGTGGGAAGCGGTACAAAGCTAGTGTGTCGAATTCGATCCTTGGCTGCTGCGACGACCCCACCAGCCGCCTCACCCTACTTGATGAGCGCGCGCTCGAGCCGAGTCATCGCCACCACGAACGCGCCAACACCAACCGTGACGAGATAGACCAGATGCCACGCCGTTGCCCAGGAGAATTCGCCGGTGGTGCAGGCTCGCAACAACTCAACGGCGTGGTACAACGGCACGAGTTGCAAGAATCCCTGCACCACGACCGGTAGCTGCGACACTGGAAAAAAGATGCCACTGAAAAGGAACATGGGCATCACGCCAACGCCCATCACGGTATCGAACTGCTCAACCCTCGTGACGACCGTGGTGAGACAGAGTGCCATCGCCGAGAGCGAGGCCGCGGTCAGGATGGCCGCCGGCAACGCGAGCACGGCCCACCACGATCGCAAGATCAGCTCGCCCTGCCACCACCCCAGCACACCCATCACACCAAGGAACGTCGCCGCATAGGCGGAGCCCCGCGCCAGCGCCCAGATCAGCTCGCCCAGGCCGATGTCGACCACTCGCATCGGTGTCGCCAGCACGCCGTCGTAGATCTTCGCGAAATGCAGCTTGAAGAAGATGTTGAAGAAGCCGTCGGTAATCGCGCCGTTCAGGCAACTGCTCGCAAGCAGTCCTGGCGCAACAAACGCGGCGTATGGCAGCCCGTCGACCGCTGGCACGTACCCACCCAGCCCGAGGCCAAGGCTCAGCAGATAGAACAGGGGCTCGAAGAAGCCCGACAGGATAACCATCCAGCCGTGGCGGTAGACGATGGCGTTGCGTTGCACCATCCGAATGGCGCGACGCGGCGACGGCATCGCTGCGGCTAGGTCCACAGCTAGGTCCATAGTCGCCGCCGAAAGATCCAGTAGGCGACGGAGGCCCCGAGGCCAACCATGACCACCAGATACGTCACGTGGATAACCGCCGCCTGAGCACCAAGCGTCCCAAGCACCAGACCCCTCGTGAGCTCCACTCCGTGAAAGAGCGGCGTCGTCGGAGCCAGCCATCGAATTGGCGCGGGTAGACGCGTGATCGGGAAGAACACACCCGAGAACAGGAATAGCGGCGTGATCCCGAAGCGGAAGAGCGCATTGAAGTTGGCGCCATCTCTCAACGTGGCTGCATACGCCATGACGCACGCGCCAAACGCCAAGCCCGTGAGCACGGCCGCTGCGACCGCTGGAACGAGAGACGCGAGGGTACCGACGCCGAATGCCGCAAGCACACAGGCAAACGCAGCGGCCACCATCACGAGCCGAGCGGCCAGCCACAGCAACTCCCCAAGGACGATGGCGCCAACCGACACCGGGGTGGCGAACATGGCCTCGTAGTTTCGCCGCCAGACCATCTTCCCCACGATAGGGAAACTCGATTCGAAGCTACCGGTCTGCATGCACGTGGACGCCAGGAGCCCTGAGCCAAGGAACGTCAGGAATGACGCGCCTGCTGGTAGCACCCCTTCGGTTCGCACGAGCGCGCCGACGCCAAGTCCCATCGACAGGAGGAATAGCAGCGGGCTGAGGAAGCCCATAAACAGTGACCCGCGCCAGACATGCCGATAGACCAGCAGGTTTCGTTGAAACACACACCAGGCCGATCGCAGCAGCGCACCCACGGTCACTCGACGAGCGTGCGGCCAGTCAGGCGCAAGAAGACGTCTTCAAGCGAGGCGCGTCGCACGAGCGCGCTCTCGATGGGAATTCCGCGCGTATACACGTGCTCCAGTGCCCGTTCACCATCAGCCGTGTGGAGTTGCACGCGATCGGGCAATACTTCGATCCGTTCTGCGAGGCCATCCAGGCGACCATCGAGCGACGCGCGTATGTCAGGAGACAACCGCAGCTCCAACACCTCCTTCGTGACATAGCGTTCGATCAACTGCCGTGGAGACCCCTCAGCCACGATCGCGGCCTTGTCCATCACCACAAGCCGATCACACAGTTGCTCGGCTTCGTCCATGTAGTGGGTGGTCAGGATCACGGTCGCCCCGTCGCGCTTCAGCCGATAGAGCCGTTCCCAAATCAGATGGCGCGCCTGAGGATCCAGGCCCGTCGTCGGCTCATCGAGCAGGATGAGGTCGGGATTGTTCACGAGGGCTCGAGCAATCGTCACGCGTCGCTTCATCCCGCCCGAGAGCGGTTCGACCTTCGAACCAGCCCGGTCGGTGAGCTGGACGAAATCGAGCAACTCCTCCACCCGTGCGCGTGCGACCGCCTTCGGCACATCGAAGTACCGCGCGTACATCTCCAGGTTCTCGCGCACAGTAATCTCGGCATCCAGGTTGTCGAGCTGCGGCACGACACCGAGTTTGGCCTTGATGCGGCTCGCGTCCCGACGCGGATCCATTCCGAAGATACGAAGCTCGCCAGAGGTTACGGGCGACGCGCACCCGATCATGCGCATCGTGGAGGTCTTACCGGCGCCGTTGGGTCCGAGGAAGCCGAACGCCTCTCCAGGCTGCACGTCGAAGTCGATGCCGCCGACGGCGGTGAAGGATTCGAAGCGCTTGGTGAGTCGACGCGCCGACACGAGCGCGCCCTCGCTCGAAGGCATCCGCTATTCTAGCGTCCAGGCCTGCGCTCGTCAGGCCGACCTGGGCTATCGGTTCCCACTCGCATTTCAGTCCACCGCTGTGCCGATCGACGATGGCGTGGTGTCGCTGTGCCTGTTATCGAGACGTCACCGTCACCGCTCTTGCTACTATCTCGCGAATCGCGGAACGATTCGGTCCACAGCGCAACACCGATCGCTGATATCGTTCTCCTGCCTGACATCTGGCTCGGTGTGTCGACCGAGCGGCATGGATGAAGTCCTTTCACGACACGCCACGGAGTGATCATGCGAAAGGTCATCACCCGACGTTCGTTTCTCGCTGGCGCGACAGCTGGCACGGCTTCTATATTCGTTCCTCGGGCCGCGGCCACTCGAGACCACGCTCGGCTCGACGAAGCTGCCATGCAGCAGAGTCGGGCCCCCATGCACTTCGCGCAGTACCACAACCAGGCGGCCAACAGTTCGCTCCACAAGCGTCTGACTGAGATGTGGTCGGCGGTCAGGGCCGAAACCGGCGGCAAGGTGGGCGCAGACGTCTTCGCACTCAACAACAACCTTCCTGGCAGCGACCCCGCGGCGCTGAAGATGCTCATGTCGGGCGAGATTCAGTTCTTCACGCTCATGGGTGGAGTCCTTGGCGCGGCCGTTCCGGTTGCTGCGATTCAGCAGGTCCCGTTCGCCTTTCGCACGGCACCGCAGGCGCATCAGGCGATGGATGGCCCTCTCGGCGCGTACATCGTGCAGGAGATGGCAGTCAAAGGCATCCACGGTTTCGCCGTTGGTGCCTTGGACAACGGCATGCGCCAGATGACAACTGTCGCCAAGCCCATCGTCGTGCCTGCCCATCTCCAGGGCATGAAGATGCGCGTTCCCGCGAGTGTCATGTTCAACGACGTGTTCAAGGCACTGGGATGCGTGCCGGTCACCGTGAACAGCATCGACATCCATGCCGCGCTCAAGTCAGGGAAGGTGGACGCGCAGGAAAACCCGTTGGCTGTCGTGGACGGCTTCAAACTGTACGAAGTCGTCAAGTACGTCAGCATGACCAACCACATGTGGTCGAGCTTCAATCAGATGGCACACCTGCCGACGTGGCAGAGCCTCCCCGCCGACGTGCGACAGGTGATCGATCGCAATGTCACCAAGGCTGCTCGAGCACAGCGCGCTGACCAGGCAGCGGCAAACGGGCGCCTGCGCGCCGAACTCACCAAGCGCGGGCTGGTCTTCAACGACGTCGATCAGGCGCCGTTCCGAAAGCAGCTGTCAGGGTTCTATAGGACGTGGAAGGGCGAGCTCGGCACGAAAGCCTGGTCTCTGCTCGAGCAGGCTTCAGGAGCGTCGCTCGCCTAGGAGCGTCCCTTCCCCTTTATCGCGCGGCTGTCGCCGGCTTGGCGGCGGCGTCGTAGACGACCCGGCCGCCGACCATCGTCAGCAGCACGTTGATGTCCTTGATCTGATCCGCGGGGACGGTGAGATAGTCGCGGTCGATCACGATGAGATCCGCGAACTTGCCGTTCTGGATCGACCCCAGGTCTGCTTCGCGGAACAAGAGGAAGGCGTTGTTCCGCGTGTGCCCGATGAGTGCGGCCTCGCGCGAAATCGTATGCGTGTTGACGACCGTGCCTCCCACCATCTTGCCGGTCACCGCCCACCACAGCGTATAGAAGGGCTGGTACACGTTGACCTCGAAGCAGTCGCATTGGAAGCCCCACTTGATGCCGCTGTCCTGTATTTCTCTCAAGGGCGGCATGGCGAACGCCTTGTCCCCGTGCACGCGGTGAATCAGTCCGCCCATGGTCAGGCTCGCAGAGCGCACGCCGATGGCCATGTTCAGCTTCTTCATCCGCTCGATCTGCGCCGGCGTTACGCCTTCCATGTGCATCAGCATCCAGCGGAACGGCCGGATGGAGATCCCCTGGCTCTGTAGCTTTTCGAGCTGTATTAATTTGCCCTCGATGTTTTCGGTGGTCTGCGAATGGTTGAACGCCTGGATGCCCGCCTTGGCAACCTCGCCGGCGAAGCGACCCCACAGATCCCACTGTGCCTGCGGCACCGGCTGTTGCGTGGCGGAGTAGAGGTCATCTGCGCCAGCGCCGGGCCAGCCCTCCCCCCAGTTGGTACGATCGCTCCACTCGTCTCCGTCGTGGTACTTGAGCGTCCGGATCAGCGCGAACTGCTTCTCGATGGCTTCGGCGCCGCGTCCCCCGGGCGCGGTCTGCTGGCAGAAAAACCGCATGCGCTTCAGGTCGCGGTGCAACTCCTCCCACTGACAACTACCGCCCGAGGATGTGAGTCCAGCCCTGTTGAGATCGTCCATCATGACGATGCTGCTGGCGCGGATCACCTCATCCGATAGGCCCCGCACGCGTTCTCCGTTCGGAGCATCCAACCACTGGCCCGCGTCTCTGACGATGGCGCCCCCGCCATGGACGACCCCAGTCGCCCGTCCGTTCGCATCGCGCACGATCCCCGGGTCGGTCATCTTTTCGAGCCCGGTCATCTCGATCGCCTTGCTGTTGACGAAGGTCTCTGCGCGGCTCGCCTGGATGTAAACGGGGTTGTCCGGAGAGTACTTGTCCAGTTCCTCGCGGGTGAACAGTCTCTTGTCGTCCATGAACTGGTCGTTCGACCAGCCACCGTAGTTGTAGACCCATTTGCCGGGCCCGGCTTTCTGCCCCCAGGCGCGGATCTTCTCGAGCGCCTCCTTCCGCGACGTGATCCCGTCTAGCCGAAGCTCCATTGCCCAGTACGCGCCTTCCTCCTGGAAATGGGCGTGATTGTCGATGAAGCCGGGCAATACGGCGCGGCCGCGGAGGTCGATCCGCCGCGTGGCGGGGCCGGCGAGACGCGTGATGTCGGCGGTGGACCCGACGGCCACGATGCGATCCCCGCGCACTGCCACCGCCTGGGCAATCGAGAACTGATCATCGACGGTGATGATCTTGCCGTTGGTCAGGATCGTGTCCGCGGGCTGCTGCTGTGCGGATGCCGTCTGCTGGATGGCGATGGAGCTCGCGACGGCCGCTGCGACCAGCGACGCCAGAAGTAGTGGCCTCATGTGTATTTCCTCGTGTCTTCAGGCCCAGTTGAGACCTACCGGTTCCAACCCTCTCTTATTCTTTTGTGGCCAGAAACTCGCACTCGCGTTCTCACAGTTTCAGCAGCTTGACCAGATTGCCCCCGAGAATCATCTCCTTCTGGGCGTCGGGAATCTCCGCCTTCAGGATGTTGTCGATCGCGTCGGGCCAGTTGTAGATCGGGATGTCCGTTCCATACACCACCTGGGTCGGGCCGGACTTCGCCACCAGATGCCGTATGTCTTCGGGCGAGAAGACCATGGAATCAACGAGCAACTGGTCCTTGAAATATTCCGCTGGTCGTTTCTTGTTGAGGCAATTGGAACCGGCGCGGACATCGCAGGCGACGTCGGTACGTCCGAGGTACGACGGTAGATAGCCGCCGCCGTGCGCGCCGATGACCCGCAGATTCGGGAACTTGTCCAGCGTCCCGCCGTGAATCAGGTGGGAGAAAAACACCGTCGTCTCGAGCGGATTGCCAATGATGTTGCCGAGGGCGCCCCGTGTTCCCTCCCAGGCATCCGCTTTCAGGACGTTCTCGGCGCCGCCGGGATGTTCGAACACCGGCACCTGGAGCTCATTGGCCTTCGCCCAGAAGGGGTCGTACTTGGGGTCCGCGAGCGACTCAAGGTTGACATGTCCACCGAGCGATGCGCCTCGGAAGCCGAGCGTCTTGACTGCGTAGTCGAGCTGCGCCGCCGCAAGGTCGGGAAACTGCATCGAAGGCGACGTCAGGCCGACGAAGCGATCCGAGTGCGCCTTGCACCACGCCGCTATCCCGGTATCGTGCGCACGTACGATCTTGTCGGCCAGGGCGCGATCTTTGATCGCGTACCACCAGTAGCCATTGACGCTGATGGCCTGCACATCGATGCCGCGCCTGTCCATTTCCCAGATGCGTTCGGGCCCCATGGGCCGGCCGCCGCCCTCGCCGGCGAATTCAGTCCCCTTCAGGAGCTGCTCGACCTCGGGAACCGTGACATGCGCGTGCACGTCCACGACGCGCACGCGACGTCCTCCCACCTGAACGATCCGGCGTTGCACCGGACCGGTAGGCGGCTCCACCACCAGGCGCGGTCCCTGCCCGCGTCCGCCGCCCCGCCCTTGTGCGTTGACATCCAGCACGCCACGGCCGACGGCAAACATCCCGGCCGCCGCACCCGCCATGGTTCTGATAAACGTCCTCCGATGTGACATCGTCCCTCCGTGTTTGTGACTACGTGGTCTCGCCCTGCACTACCTTGGTGGATACTCGCACTATTTCTTGCTCTCAGGAACAACTTACGACCCTCAAGGCACCTATGTTGACGCTCCCGCTACCAGTAGACGATTTGCGCACGAACGTATGGAGGACTCTGGTGACGGTGATCGTTTGTCGCGCTTTCACGCCTGGCGCCAGCCAAGTTGCGGAGCGACGTACTTGAGGATGCTTTCGAAGACGTGCGCGTTGTAGTCGACGCCCAACTGATTAGGAATTGTGAGGAGCAGTGTGTCGGCGGCCGCAATCGCCTCGTCCGCCGCGAGCTGTTCGATCAGCACGTCGGGCTCAGCGGCGTAGGAGCGACCGAAGATCGCCCGCATGTTGTCGATGTAACCCACCTGGTCCTGATCGCGGACGCCTCGGCCGAAGTACTCTCGGTCGCGATCATCGACGAGCGGGAAGATACTGCGGCTGACGGACACGCGGGGCTCCCGCGTGTGTCCGGCTTCTCGCCATGCCTCCCGGTAGGCGTCGATCTGCTTGCGTTGCTGCACATGCAGGGGTTCAAACGACTCATCCGCCTTCAACGTCGAGCTCTGGAGATTCATCCCCAGTTTTGCGGCCCAGACGGACGTCGAGTTGGAACTCGCACCCCACCAGATGCGCTCGCGCAACCCCGGTGAGTAGGGTTCGATCCGCAGCAATCCTGGAGGATTTGGAAACATCGGTCGCGGGTTGGGTTCCGCGAATCCCTCACCCTTCAACACGTCGAGGAACGTCGTGGCATGGCGGCGCGCCATGTCAGCGTCGGTCTCGCCCTCTCGTGGTGTGTGGCCGAAATGTCGCCACCCATCGATCACCTGTTCGGGCGACCCGCGGCTTATCCCGAGTTGCAGCCGGCCACCCGCGATGAGATCCGCCGCGCCGGCGTCTTCAGCCATGTACATCGGGTTCTCGTAGCGCATGTCAATGACGGCTGTCCCGATCTCGATCGTGCGCGTACGCGCACCAACCGCAGCGAGCAACGGGAATGGCGAACCGAGCTGGCGGGCAAAGTGGTGCACGCGGAAGTACGCGCCATCGAGCCCCAGCGCCTCAGCAGTCACCGCGAGGTCGATCGACTGCAGCAGGACGTCGGACGCCGTCCGCGCCATGGAACCCGATGCCGGTGTCCAGTGACCAAACGAAAGAAACCCGATCCTCTTCACGCCGATCCTTTCTAACACGCCGGCCGGTTGGCGGCGTGCCGTGTGTTATAAGTTTCGGTTGGAACAACGTTCAATAACCTCTCACGGAGGAGCACGTATGGCGCGCGTACCCACGGTGTTATGTCTACTTGCAGCGGCGATGCTGTCCATTGCCGGCGGGCCGGCATGGGCTCAGCTGAACACTGCTGAACTCAACGGTCGCGTGACCGATACGAGCGGCGCGGTGCTGCCGGGAGTTACTGTCACCGCAACGCAGACGGCCACCGGCCTCGTTCGCAGCGCCGTGACCGACGACACCGGCTCGTACCTGTTCTCGAACATGCCGACTGGTCCGTATCGCCTGGAGGTTTCGCTGCAGGGGTTCCGCAGCTATGTCCAGACGGGACTCGTCCTGACCGTAGGCGCCACGCCCACGGTGAACGCCGTCCTGGAGCTCGGCTCCCTCGAAGAAACAATCACCGTTGACGCGGCCGCGCCGCTCGTGGACGTGCGCAGCGCCGGCATCAGCAACGTCGTCGAACAGGAGCGCATCGTCGAGCTGCCGCTGCAGGGACGGCAGGTCACCGATCTGCTGGTGCTCTCGGGCGCGGCTGTGCAGACCGGTCCTGGAACGCAACGCATCCAGCCGGGCGGTGTGAAGATCGCGGTCGCCGGCGGTCTGGAAACTGGCGTCTCGTATGTCCTTGATGGCGCGACCCACAACAATCCGCAGGAGAACGTGAATTATCCGCTGCCCTTCCCGGACGCGCTGCAGGAGTTCCGCGTCGCCACCAGCGGCCTGTCCGCACAGAACGGGTTCAAGTCGGCCGCGGCGGTGAACGCGGTGACCAAATCGGGCACGAATCGTTTCGCGGGGAATGCGTTCGAGTTCTTTCGGCATTACCGCCTGAACGCCACGAGCCCGTTCGCGGCGATTGGCGCGGACGGCAAGCGGATGGACGACGGCCTGAAGCGCCATCAATTCGGCGGTACGCTCGGTGGTCCGATCATCCACGACAGGCTGTTCTTCTTCGGCGCCTACCAGGGCACACCTGTTCGTCAGCGCCCGGCGTCCAATCTGGCCAACGTGCCGACGCCGGCGATGCTGGCCGGCGATTTCACGGCTGTCACATCGCCGCAGTGCAATGGTGGCCGGCAAATCAACCTGGGGGCGCCCTACGTCAACAATCGCATCGATCCGGCGCTCTTCAGCCCGGCGGCGATGAACCTTGCGCGGCGCCTGCCGAGCTCCACGCATCCATGCGGCGAGATCACATACGCGCTTCCCTCTGATTCAGACGAGTTTCAGACGCTCGCCCGGATCGATTTCCAGTCCGGCGCCAGGCATTCGTTCTTCGGCCGCTATCTGCTGACCCGCTTCACGCAGGAGCCGGGTTATCAGGGGGGCGACGACAACGTGCTGAAGACGTTCGCCAAGGGCTCGAACATGAATTCCCACTCGACCACGATGGGAGCGACGACGGTGTTCAGCTCCTCGGTGGTCAACTCGCTTCGCTTCGCGGCCAACATCGGCCGGGTGGACATCTTCAACACGCCCTTCTTCGACCCGCCGACGCTCGGCATCAAGATGTACTCCTACAACCCGGGGTACATGGTTGTCTCTGTTACTCCAGGATTCGCGATCCTCGGAGCGGATCAGGGCAAGCAACTGTTCCTGAACGACACCTACCAGATCGGCGACGACCTGACCCTGGTGCGCGGGAATCATCAGTTCGCCGTGGGCGGCAATCTGCAGTACTTCAAGGCCGACTACACGTCCACGTCGCGAACCAACGGCAACTGGATCTTCGACGGGCGGGCCACGGGTCTCGGTCTCGCCGACCTGCTCGTCGGCCGCGTGACCAGCGTCGAGCACGGAGGCCCCAACCGCGTGCTGGTCAATAACTGGCACCTGGGCCTGTACGCCCAGGATTCATGGCGCGCGTCGAGCCGGTTGACGCTCAACGGCGGCTTCCGCTGGGAACCGTACTTCGGTCAGAACGTCACAAACAACGCCATCGCGATCTTCCGGATGGAAAACTTCCAGAAGGGCATCAAGAGCCAGGTGTTCCGGAAGGCGCCGGCAGGGCTGCTCTATCCCGGAGACGAGGGTTTCCCGCCCGGTCAGACGGGGCTGGATATCCAGTGGTTCAATCTCGCGCCGCGCCTCGGCCTGGCCTGGGACGTCCACGGCGACGGCCGTCTGGCCGTCCGTTCGTCCTACGCGGTGGGGTACGACTTCATGTCGGGCGAGTACCACAACATCAATTCATCCGCACCGCCGTTCGGCAACCGCTCGACAGTGACGGATCCCCCCGGGCTGATGGACGATCCCTATCGCGCAGTCGGCGGCGATCCGCATCCCATCATCACGAATGCCGACACCGCGTACGTGCCGTTTGGCAATTTCGGCGTGATGGATCCGGGCATCAACTCGCCGCGCGTCCAGTCGTGGAACTTCACCGTGGAGCAGCAGCTCGGTTCACAGTGGGCCGTGAGCGCGGCCTACCTCGGCAGCCACTCAGACCGGCTGTGGGCGCCGATCGCGCAGAATCCCGGCCTCTTCATGGGTCTCGGGCCCTGCACGCTCAGGAACGGCGTCACCTATCCCGTATGTTCGACCAACGCCAACCTCAATTTCCGGCGGGCGCTCTACCAGCAGAATCCCGCCGAGGCGGCGTTCATTGGCGGGTTGGATCAACACACTGACGTCGGCTACCAGGATTACCGTGGCCTGAAGCTGTCGGCCGTGCATCGCAGCACCACGGGAGTGAGTGTCAACGGCAGCTACACGTTGTCGCGCTGCTTCGGCACGGCACAGAACAGCCGCTTCACGCAGGCCAATGCCGGCTACGTCGATCCGTCCAACCCGGAGTATGACGCCGGGTATTGCGACCAGGATCGGAAGCACCTCACCGCACTATCCCTGGGCTACGAGACGCCCGAGCTGGACAACGCCGCGATGCGCGTCGCGCTGTCGAACTGGCGGCTGTCGGGAATTCTCACCGCGCAGTCCGGCGCCCGTCTCAACATCCTGAGTGGCCTCGACAACGCGTTCAACGGGATTGCCAACCAGCGGCCCAACAAGGTCAACGACGACTTCTACGGTGGGACGCTGACCAACTACCTGAACCGCGCCGCCTTCGCGCAGCCGGCGGCCGGCACGTTCGGCGACCTGGTGCGCAACGCGGCCATCGGACCCGACTACTGGAACTTCAACCTGGCGGTGTCCCGGCTGATCCCGGTGTCCACGAATCGGCAAGTCGAGATGCGTTTCGAGGTGTTCAACCTGTTCAACCGGTTCAACTGGGGCCTGCCCGTGGTGAACCTGAACTCGGGGCAGTTCGGCCGCATCACCACCCAGGCCGGCACGCCGCGAATCATGCAATTGGGAGTCAAGTTCGATTTCTAAAACGTGGGAGCTGATCTTCGCGATCAGTATCGGATGAGGCGGGTGAGCTTGATTGCGAACGAGCGGTTCATGAGATCCGGCACGCCTCGCGCGAGCGTGTCTCGCCCGTCGCTGTAGACGATGAACAGTTCGCTGCCGGGTCGATACTCCCACCGAAGTCGCACGCTGGAGCTGAGGGAGTGACTGGCCGCGTTGTATTGCGTCAACGCGGCCAGCATCGTCCGCGGGTTGGGAGTCACGATCGTTCGTGCACTGATCACGCGGGCCGCGAATTCACCGTAAGGAAGCTTCACCCAGGCCAGCGACACTGACGGTTCGAACGACAGGTGCGGATTCACGCTGGCGTAGCCGCTGTAGGACGCCTCCTTCTTGGTGCCGTCGCCGTAGAACGAGCCGAACGACGCGGAGAGCCGTCCCGACACCTTGCGCTGCTGCCCGACGTTATACCCGAGCCGCGCGCTCGAATAGTCATACCCCCCCTGCGGTACGACCACACCAGGCGCGATCGTGAAGTCGCGGGGGATGTACTCGTAATCACGCTGATAGTCGAACGCGAACGAGTCACCACTGTTGAACTCCAGGTCGAAGTTGCCGGTCGCGGTGCGGTTCTGCACGACGGTCCGGGCGTCGTCTTCGACGTAGTCCAGGCTTCCCTGGAATGACACCTTGCGCACGAGTTGGCTACGTGGCGTGCGCGGGCTGAACCGCGCATTTGCGTGAGTGCGGCGAAAGTCAGTACGCCTGGCGTATCCGACCTCCGGGTTGAAACCAGCGCCGATCGCGAGGTGCTCGACCTCGGCGCCATAGCGGTCCCCGCCATAGTCGAACAAGGTTCGATAGCTCGAACTGGAAACGCTCCCGGTGGTCCCCGGCTTCGTCCGCGCGTAGTAGCTGGTCCAATTCAGATTGTCGAAGAAGGCGAGGCTGAGATCGACGCCACCCGCCGTGTTCGCGTCGCCCCCATCGCTGGGATCCCTTCGCGTTGCGATCAGCCCAACCGTGCTCCGGCGCAAGACATCGCGCTTCAGGCGCACGATCGAAAAATTGGTTGCTGGGGCATTGGCGGTGGGTTCCTCTGCCGTCTGAATATTGATCGCGCCAATCGTGTACGCACCCGCACGCCCGGTGAGACGTCCACCGGCCACAACCGGTACGGTCTGTCCCTGGCTCAAGCCGATCCTCCGGCTGAAAAACAGGATCGGAATATCCCTGTTGATCCCGCCAGTCGAAAGCAGCGGTGCGCCGCCGAACGCAAAGATGCCCTGTCCTTCCAGAAAGAACTCTCGCTTCTCCGGGAAGAAGAGACTGAACCGCGTCAGGTTCACCTGCTGCAGGTCTTCTTCCACTTGTGCGAAGTCGGTGTTGACGGTCGCGTCCACGATGAGGCTTCGCGTCAATCCGTACTTGAAGTCGAGTCCGACATCACCTGTCGGGTCATTCGAAAGGGGACTCGCCGCGGCTTTGTCCGTGATGAGCGAGCCGGTGACGTAGGGTTTGATCTCGAGATTCTTCGATTGGACGGGCGTCTCGACGCCGACGAGTGTGCCGGCGACGTTGAGACGATTGACCGCCCCGGACCCGTATGCCGCGGGAACGCCGGTGAGGAACGAGAGCTCGTTCTTCCATTTGACGATGCGCCGCACGTTGATGCCCCACACCTGTGGGCCCGCGCTGGCGTACCGCAGCGACTTGAACGGAATCGCCATTTCCATCGACCAGCCGGTCTCCGATCGATCCGACCTCACGTCCCAGACCGTGTTCCAGCTCTCGTTCAGCTGTCCATCGATAATCGCCTGCTCTCGAATCGTGCCGAGCGGGCCGGTCTGGAAGGTGAAACCGTTGCGGCGATCGTAGAAGGTGTCGAGGACGATGCTGATGCTCTCGTTCTGGACAAGTCCGCTGTTGTCACGGCGGAGCTCGGTTGCGACCTCCCGCTCCGGCTGACTATCGAGGCACCGCGCGACGACATACAAATTGACGTCGTCGAAGAACACCCAGAGTTCAGTCTGCTCGGTGGCCGGCTCGCCTTCGCGCGGCACCTGCTGAATGAAACCGCTCGCGGCTGGCACGGACTGGTAGATCTCCTCGCTCAGCCGACCGTCGAGCGTCAGCGGCGACGCCAGTCGTATCGCCCGCACCGTGGCTCCGCCTCGATCGTCCCGCGCAATGGTGGCCGGGGCGAGAGGCGGCGCCGGCCCGTGGATCACCGGAAGCGAGATGGCCGTTGTATCCGAGAGTGGGAGCCCTTGCGCCAGGACGGGTGCCGGGGTGCCGACGAGAGAGAGCAAGAAGGGAAGGACCGCGGCGCCCAGCGCCGGCTTTGCCGAAGAGTACATCCGTTCAAGCTTATACTGCCTTCTTTTCTGCGACGACGCTGTCGCCCCGCGAACGACGCGCGGGATTTCTCGACTGCGCTTCAGGCGAAGGGATCGTGATGCGGATACAGACGTTTCTTCTATGTGGGTCCCTGGCGTGTGCGGCGGGTTGCGGCGGCTCGACGAACACACCAACGACGAGTACCGAGCCTGCGACGCCGGCGGCGGGATTCCGCGCCGTGCAAGCGGAAGTTGGCGGGATCGACGAGACAGGTCCGTACGACGTTGTCGCCGACTGGCCGAAGCCGTTGTCGCAGCTGCCAGGCCACGAAAAATGGACGTGGGGTGCAACCGAAGCGATCTACGCCGAATCACCCAATCGTGTGCTGGTGATCCAGCTGGGCGAGTTGCCCGCCTTGGAACGTCCGGCCACTCGTGCGCTGCCGGAGATCGGGCCGAGCCTGTCGTGGCCGCTCAACAACATTCCGTTTCGCTATGCCTCGCAGGGTGGCTACGCCAGCCCGCCCGGCGGCGGCGGCCCGGGCCAGGATCCCGATGATCCAGCGGTGCAGTACCGCGGTCGCAACGGCATCGACTCGCGGTGGGAGCACCTTGTAGTCGCGTTCAACGCAGCTGGTGACATGGTCGAACAGTGGACGCAGTGGGACCAGATGCTGCGACGTCCGCACGGAATCGCCATCAGCCCCTGGGACGCCGAGAAGAACATCTGGATTGTGGACGACCACAACGACGTTTTGTACAAGTTCACGAATGACGGCTCGAAGCTGCTGCAGACGGTCGGAACGAAGGGCGTCAGGGGAGCTGATTCGTCGCACTTCGACCGGCCGACCTTCATGACGTTCCTGCCGGATGGATCGATGTTCGTCGCCGACGGCTATAACGGCAATCGGGTCGTCAAGCTCGACAAGGAAGGTGCCTTCGTCAAGGCATGGGGTGAGCTGGGAGAACGCGGCGGCAAGGAGACTCGTCCGAACTATTTCAACACCGTGCACGGCATCGCCGCGGATCACGAGACCGGCGACGTGTACGTGAGCGACCGGGGCAACCGCCGGATCCAGGTGTTCGACCAGAATGGCGCCTTCCTGAGGCAGTGGCCTGTAGGGAATCTGACGAATCTCCAGTACTTGATTCTGCCGGCTGACCGGTCGGGCGTGTGGGGGCTGGCTGACCGCGCATCGAAGATCGTGAAGTGGGACCTCGAGGGTCGCCTGGTCTACTCGTGGGGTGTCCTGGGTGACACGCCCGGTGCGTTCCTCAACCCGCATGCGGCGAGCGTGGACCAGGAGGGCAATTTTTACGTCGCGGAGGTCGGCAATGGGCGGGCACAGAAGTTCACGCCGCGACCCGGCGCCAACCCGGCCTTCCTCGTGGGGTCACCTGTGTACGCGGCCTGGAAGTAGTCACTCGCGATCTGTCGGTCGTGTCCAGCCCATCCGCCAGGACAGTTGACATGCGCGGCGTGCTTTTGACAAGCTCCGCGAAGTTTTCGTCCGATTCCGCGCTTTTTTTGGGGGCTTTCGTGATGAACAGCCTTTCGCGTGCGCTGATCGTTCTTATGGTTCTCCTGCTGGCCACTGCAAACGGGTGGGCCCAGGCTACCGCTCAAATCAACGGGACCGTCGCGGACTCAAGCGGCGCGGTGCTCCCGGGTGTGAACGTCATCGCCATCCAGACGGAGACCGGCTTCCGTCGCGAAACGGTGACGGACGAAACCGGTGGGTACGCCCTGCTGAACCTGCCGACAGGTCCCTATCGCATCGAAGCCACGCTGTCGGGGTTCCGCACCTTCTCGCAAACGGGCGTCGTCCTCCAGGTCGGGAGCAATCCGGTCATCCCCGTGAGGATGGAGCTGGGCAGTCTCGAGGAGACCGTTTCGGTCGAAGCGGCGGCGCCGCTCGTCGAGACGCGGAACCCCGCGGTTGGCGCGACCATCACCAGTGAACAGATTGACGCGCTGCCGCTTGAAGGCCGTAGCGCGGTGTCGTTGATTACGCTCACCGGCGCCTCGGCCGACGCCGGCCCCAGCAGCAGCCGCAGCATGACGTCGAGCCGTGGCATCGCGATTTCCGGCGGCCAGGCTTTTGGCGTGGCCTATCTGCTCGACGGCGCGCTCCACAATAACGCCTACGACGGCTTCAATATGCCGTTGCCGTTTCCAGATGCACTGCAGGAATTCAAGGTAGAGACCAGCACGCAGAACGCGCAGAACGGCGTGCACGCCGGCGGCACGGTGAGCCTGGTGACCAAATCGGGCACCAACCTGCTGCATGGCGACGCGTTCGAGTTTGCGCGCCACTACCGCTTCAATGCCACGTCGCCGTTTGCCGGCACAAACCCGGCGACGGGCGAGCGCCTCGATGACGGCCTGGTGCGCAACCAGTTCGGCGGCGTGCTGGGCGGCAAGATCATTCAGGACAAGCTGTTCTTCTTCGGTGCCTATCAGGGGTCGCGTTCGACGCAGACGCCTGCCGACCTGGTGGCGTTCATCCCGACGGCCGCGATGATGGCCGGCGACTTTACTGCCGTCGCCGCACCGGCCTGCAACCGGGGTACGCAGGTCACGTTGCGGGCGCCCTTCGTCAACAACCGTCTCGCGGCAGCGGACATCAGTCCAGCGGCGCTGGCGGTGAGCAAGCGCTTGCCAGTGACCACGGACCCCTGCGGCCGCATTACCTATTCGAGTCCGACCAAGCCGGTGGAGACGCAGACGATCGGCAAGATCGACTGGCAGATCAATCAGAACCACTCATTGTTCGGCCGTTACATGCTGACGACGACGTTCTGGGAGCCGCCGTTCGCCAACGACGGCAACCTGCTCTCGACGTCGCTCGGCGGCCGAGACAGCGACGCGCGATCGCTGGCGATTGGCGACACCATGGTGCTGAGCAACACAATGGTGAACAACGTGCGCTTCACGTATCACTACACCAACGTGCACCGCACCCACGAACCCTTCTTCGGCCCGGAGGATGTCGGGATCAAGAGCTACAGCTACGTGGATGACATCACGTTGATCGCTGTGAGCAACGCCTTCAATCTTGGCCTCGGCACCGAGCTCGACTCGTATTACCGACCGACCACCTACGCATACTCGGACGACCTGACGTGGATCCGTGGCAGCCACCAGTTTGGATTTGGCGGCTCGCTCGCCCTGAGCGACTGGCACACTCGTACCAATTCGCGCTCGGGTGGCAGCTTTACCATGAACGGCGGCGCGACGGGATTGCCGCTCGCGGACTTCATGGCCGGCCGCGTCTTTGAGTTCCGGCAGGCGAATCCATTCACGAACAACGCCACCCAGAAGGCTTTCGGGGTCTACGCCCAGGACACCTGGCGCGTTTCCAACCAGATCACGATGAACTACGGGATGCGGTACGAACCCTGGTTCCCGCAGCAGCATACGAACGCGACGGTCTACAACTTCTCACCCTCGGCGTTCGTTGCCAACACCCGCAGCAAGGTGTACCCCGATGCGCTACCAGGGTTTACCTACCCTGGCGACGCGGGCTTTCCGAGCAAGGCGGGACTGAAACCAAACTGGATGAACTTCCAGCCGCGTGTGGGCGTGTCCTGGGATCCCAACGGCGACGGCAAGACATCAATACGCGCGGGCTATGGCCTGACCGGCGACTTCGTCGCAGGCCAATTCCTGACCGATGCCATGCAGGCCTGGCCTTTCGGGTATGAGGAACGGCTGACCGGCACTGCGGTCGGTTCGCTCGACGATCCGTTCGGCGGCGTCGGCCGCGTGAGCCCATTCCCGGTCAAGCTCGGTGCTGGTCTGCAGAAGGCGCCGGGCACCCCCTTCATCATGGTGCCGCAGGATCTCGACGGCACGCGCGTCCACACCTGGAACGTCGCCATCCAGCGCCAGCTGAGCGACACGATAGCGGTGTCAGCGACGTATCTCGGCAACCGCATGGTCAACATCTGGGGCGACGTCAACGGAAACCCCGCAGTGCTGCCGTCGAATCCAACTGGTCCGTGCACCTTGCGCACAACGACGGGGACGCAGACCTTCCCGAACTGCTCCACCGCGCCCATCAACCTTCGCCGGGAGATCGCACAGGCGAATCCCGGTGACGGTCAGTACATCGGCTATCTCGACTGGGTCGGCGACCAGGGATGGCAGCGCTATCACGGCGTGCTGCTCTCGGGCCAGAAGCGCGCAGCCAACGGCGTGAGTGCCAACGCCAACTACACGTGGTCAACCTGCGAGGGCACGGCGCAGAGCAACACCGGTGGCAACCCGCTCAACGTCGGCACCGGCTACAGCCGGCCGCAGTCGCTGCTCAATCCGCCAGCCAACTCGAAGGAGTTGTTCGACCTCGACAAGGGGCCGTGCAGCTTGTCGCCGACCCACATCTTCAATCTGATTGCGAGCGCGGAAACGCCGCAATTCAGCAGCACGGCGGTGCGGATGCTGGCATCGGGATGGCGCTTGTCGGGGATCTTCCGCGCCTCGTCGGGCGCCGCCTTGCGCGTGGTCACCGGCATCGACCGGTCGCTCGACGGCCTGGTGACGACGGCGCAGCGGGTGAACCAGGTGATGGACAACGTGTACGGCGACAAGACGTTGAACAACTGGTTCAATCCGGCGGCGTTCGCGCAGCCGGCCATCGGCACCTATGGAAACTCAGGCTACAACGCCTACCTGGGCCCCGGCACGAGGACCATCGACCTTGCGCTCGTTCGGTCGTTCCGGTTCCTCAGCTCGCAACGTATCGAGGCGCGGGTCGAGGCGTTCAATGCGCTCAACTGGTTGCGGCCGCAGAATCCAAACGCGACCCTGAGCAGCCCGACGTTCGGACAAATCCTGACGGCGTACGATCCGCGCGTCATGCAGTTCGGGCTAAAGTACGAGTTCTAGTCGATCAAGGGGAGTTTTGATGCTGTATCGCGTGATGATGTTGACCGCCGGCCTTGTGGCTGCGGCGTTGCTCGCGCCCGCTGAGGGCGTCGCACAAAACACGTCGCCTGGGAAGTGGTCGCCACAGGTGGCGATTCGGGGGCAGGATGCCGTCAAAGAGAGGAAGCCGGCGCCGCGACGGAACATCAACGGCATGTGGAACGCTCAGAGGTTGGGCAACCAGTCAGGTGGCGTGCAACTGAAGCCCAACAACGGCCGCCCAGAGAATGCGCTTCCGTACACGCCGTACGGTCTGGAGCTCTACAAAAAGCACAAGCCACTCGAGGGCCTCGACTCCGTGTCGCCGGCGTTCAACAACGATCCGAGGACGAAGTGCGAGCCGCTGGGGTTCCCCCGCTGGAACCACTACGATGTTGGCGTCCAGATCTTCCAGGACGAGCACAAGATCGCGATGCTCTATAACTACGACAATCGCTGGCGACTGATCTGGACAGACGGCCGATCGCTGCCAACGGTTGTTGACGGCGGCGTCGAAGCAGACGGCGAGTTCCGCGATACGCGATGGTTCGGCTACTCGGTCGGCAAATGGCTCGATGACTACACGCTCGAAGTGGTGACGGTCGGCATCATGCCGGACGACCGCGCGTGGCTCGACAACACCGGTCGGCCCATCAGCGAGCAGGCGCGGATCACCGAACGATTCCGCAGGATCGACTCCGAGACCCTGGAATGGTCCGAGACGATTGACGACCCAAAGATCTATACGCGGCCGTGGGAGACGATGAAGCTCCCCATGACGCTGCAGGACTCAGGGATCGATCAGATCACGCGATACTGTTCGCCGAGTGAGATCGAGAGATACAACACGACGTTCGGAGACGCGGCAAGCGGCAAGTGAGTCGGGCCGACGCGCCCGTGGGGACCTACATGAAGAAGAACATGATGATCGTGGTGGGCTTGGCAGTCGTGCTCTTGAGCGGGGCACCGCTGGGCGCCCATCACAGTGGCTCGACGCTTTTTGACGAAAACACCTCGACCCTGAAAGGGGTCGTGAAGGACTGGCTGTGGTCCAACCCGCATTGCCTCTTGACGATCGACGTCACGGGCGCAGATGGCAAGGCCGCCCAGTGGGTCATCGAATATCAGGCCCCGAACAGCATTTATGCCGGGGGGTACCGCAGAACGTCGTTCAAGCCAGGCGACACCGTGACGCTCGCGGTGCACCCGGTGAAGAATGGCCGCCCGTACGGTCGGATTGTGTCGTCGGTGCTCGCGGACGGCAAGGAACTGGGCGACGGCCTGCTGCGCATGCCGACCGCGGCGACGCCGTAGGTGGGCCGGCCACTGATGCGTCGATCGAACGCGGTCGTCTCCTGGTCGATCGCGACGGCGATCCTATCCCTGCTGACAGTCGTGTCCCTGCGCGCAGGCCAGGGCCCGGCGGACCCTCCGCTCGTCAGCGAGCAGTACTTCAAGAACATCCAGCTGCTGAAGGGGATGACGGTTGACACCTTCTTCGATGCCATGGGCATGTTCGCCGCATCCATGGGCAACGACTGCACCTTCTGTCACGTCAAGGAGGCGGGGTTCCGTCGCGAGGCGTTCGCCGAAGCAACCCCGCGCATCCAGCGCGCCCGGCAGATGATCGTGATGACGCAGGGGCTGAATAAGCAGAACTTCGGCGGGCGCCCGCGCGTGACCTGCTTCACCTGCCATCGCGGCGACTACCAGCCGGTGGACGCACCCAGCTTCCTGATCCAGTACGGCGTGCCGCTGGATGATCCAAACACGATCAATTTTCCGACCGAGGAGGGGATATCGGCCGACCAGGTGTTCGACCGCTATCTGACCGCGATCGGCGGCAGGCCCGCGCTCGCCCGCGTCACGAGCTTCGTGGCCAAGGGCACCTATGCCGGATTCGATACCGGTCAGGAAGAGGTGCCCGTCGAGATCTATGCGAAGGCGCCGAACCAGCGAACCTGGATCATCAAGCTGCCCGAACGCGACAGCCTCCGCGTCTTCGACGGCGCCAATGGCTGGCTCACGGGTCCAGACATCCCGGTGCCGATCATGCCGCTGGCGAGCGGGAACCTGGATCGGGCGCGCATCGAGGCGACCGTCGCGTTCCCCACCGGGATCACGCAGCTGTACCCGCAGTGGCGGGTCGGCAAGACGTCGATCGGCGATCGGGACGTCACCATCGTGCAGGGCACGAAGCCTGGCTTGCTGCCCGTCAACCTGTACTTCGACGACGAATCAGGTCTGCTCGTGCGCGTCGTGCGTTGGAACGAAACATCGGTGGGGCCGGTGCCGACCCAGATCACCTACGGGGACTACCGCGCGGTGGCAGGCATCCAGATGCCGTTCACCTGGACCGCGACGCAGACCTACATGCAGATGACGATCAAGTTGGGCGAACTGGCGGCCAACGTGCCGGTTGACGCGTCGCGGTTCGCGAGGCCCCGGTAGTTCCGCGCCGTCCGATTCACTCGGAGGTCCTCATGTTCTGGCTCGTGATCCTCGTGGTCGCTGCGGTCGTTGCCTATCGGTATGCCACACGCGGCGCGCAATCGGGCGCTCAGACCCCACCCGTCCCGAGTGCTCTGGGAAGTATCTGGAGCGGTTCCGGACCCATGGGAATCCCCATCGCCCGATTTGGGAACGGCCACGTCTGGGCCGGCTCTGGGGGCGCAGGAGCTCCCATCGGCGGCTACGGTGACGGCCAGATCTGGCAAGGCTCTGGGACCGCTGGAATGCCCATCGGCCGATACGCCGACGGCAGGATTTGGGAAGGTTCGGGGGGTGCCGGAGCCCCGCTCGGCGGCTATCGTGACGGCATGATCTGGGCCGGCTCTGGGAGCTCGGGAATCACCCTCGCGCGGTACGACGGCGACAGTGATGGTGCGGCTGCCGCTGCATTCCTCCTCAAGATCGTGAAGCGCCCGGATGGCTTCGCAATGCCGGTCGGTTGAGTGATATCGAAATCGTCTTGATGGAATCGAGGGCCGGGGAGGCGAGGCCCCGACAGGCGGATGCGAGGTCCGGATCCGTTGGCCGGCCTTCTCGTCGGTGATTGCGCCCTCCGCCGTCCGCGCGTGCTAAAGTTCAGCCCCATCGGCACGGTCGAGGTCACGAGACAAGGACGTCGCGTGTGCTCGGTTGCGCCCTATCTAGGAGCGACGAGGTATGTCTTCTCGTGAACTGACGCGACGTCAAATGATTGCAGCGCTGTCGGCTATTCCCGGTGCGATGGCGTTTCCGACGGTGTCCAGCGCGCAGGGCCGGGGCGGTGGGGCGCCGCGCGCCGCTGCTGCTCCTGGCGTTGCGCCTGACCCACAAGTCATCTCTGACCTCGTCGCGGCCAACCACATCCTGGTGCGGAAGGGCATCATCGAAGTGCAGGGGCACATCAGCGTGCGCCACGATCGAGATCCGAAGCGCTACTTCCTCGCACGCGGCATCTCGCCCGAGATCGTCAACACAGCCGACATCATGGAGTTCGACCTCGATAGCAACGCGATCGATCCGACGAAGGGCCAGCCCTATCTTGAACGGTTCATTCACGGCGAGATCTTCAAGGCACGACCAGAAATCATGTCCGTCGTGCACGCGCACACGAGGTCGGTCCTCCCCTTCGCGACGAGCGACATCCCGCTGCGGCCGGTGTACCAGCTCGCCACGTTCCTCGTTGACACCGTGCCCGTGTTCAAGAACGGCGACAACGGGGAGGTCATCAGCAACGCGCAGCAGGGCGCCGCGCTCACCCAGGCGCTCGGGAAGCGTGGGGCGATTCTGCTGCACGGTCACGGCTTCGTCGTCGTCGGCGCCTCGATTCAGCAGGCCGTGGATCGCTGCATTCAACTCGATATCAACGCGCAGGTGCTGCACGAGATCCTCGCGATGGGTGGCAAGCCGGTGTATCTGAAGCCGTCGCCGGATGCGGCCGCCGGGCGCGGTGGAAACGCACGTGGGTGGGAAGCCTGGATGCGCGAGGAGACCTCTCGCTAGCAACTGTCGCGTCGAGTCATCACCGAGACGCTGGGCGGCGGCCCTGAGGCGCTAATTCGAAACAAGGTTCAGCCAGTTCACCAGAACGGTGATTGGGGCGCCAGGCCCGTCGATGGAATCAATGAGGAAGCGGCGCCCATCCGCGCTGACCGCGAAAAGGTTCCGGAACAATGTCGGCTCGTCTTGTGCGAGAGCGACGGAAAAAAGACGCTCCGGCCGTCCGACCTCATTCTCGGAGAAGTCCACGGCCATCACTGATTGATCGCTGCCGATATAGAGGAGTCGATTCCTGGGTCCTGAACGCTGCCAGTGCGGCTCGAAGCCCCCGTGCAGCGAAATCGCGCGCTTCAACCCTCCAGACGGAAACCGCTGAACGTAAACCTCCCACGTGCCGGATTCGTCGGACGTGTAGGCGATCCACCGGCCGTTGGGGGATACCTCCCCTTGGAGCTCGTTGCTCTGCGTGGCCAGTAATGGCATTGGCGTGCGATCGCCAAAGAGTGGCAACAGCCACAGATCCTCCATCGTGGCTGGATGGGAACTCACGAAGACAATGTATTGGCCGTCCACCGTCCAATGGCTGATTGACTTCGGATGAGGGCTCTCGACGAGCGTCGATTCGCTCGTGCCGCCGATATCGCGTACATGCAGGTCGAGCACGCCCGCGACGTCCGTTGAATAGGCGACCTGGCGGCCGTCTGGTGAGGGGAACGCCCGTGTCCCCTCGGTCACGACGCGGCTACCGCCGCCGCGCGTATCGATCGCCCATACGCCGCGCCGCGCCGACGACACCTGGGACGCGAGCACCAGCGCATTGTCAAGCGTGATCACCGGGTTGTGCAGCTCGACTGGCCCGTCCACCCCGTTTAACCGTTTGCCGGTTTCGTCGTACCAGATCAAGCGTACGCGCGGTACGCCTCCACCGTACGACAGCAGCCCGGTCGTCGAGGCGCTGAGGTTCGTAGCATTTGTGACGACGGGTGCGTCTATACCGCCGGCGAGGGTCGCCGGTTGTCCGTTCAGCTGTAACCGCAACGGATCAAAAGGGTGTGCAACCACGCGACCGTCGGTGACGTAGATCAGAAACCCAGGTTCAGCGTAGATGACACCTTCCGTGATGTTCGGCAGGAGGCGACGAGGCGCCGAGTTGCCCGATACGGAACCAACGTACGTGCCGGCGTGGCCGGGATCCGTGCTCCCGACGAAATACAGGAAGTGATCGCCATCGGGAAGGAAATAGGGGGCTCGATGACCGGACTCGCCATGCTCGCGGTCGAGTGTGGTGACGGGCCGCTGTTCACTGCCGTTAGCGGAAACGCTGGTCAACCCCGAACGGCGACTACCGAACACGATCACATTGCGTGCGCCCCAGGTGCCACCGAGTGGCAGCGGACCAACGCTTGCCAGCGTCTGAACCGTTCCATCGGATAACGTGATTACGCGAAGCTGGCCCTGTGAGAAAAAACCCAGCGCAAGATTGTCGGGCGCCCAGAACGGCCGGGACGCGCCTTCCGTGCCGGCGAGCTGCCTTGGCAATGTGTCATTGAGCTCCCGAATCCATAACGATGTCGCGCCCGATGTTTCGTCGCGTGCGACAAACGCGAGTATTCGTCCGTCGGGCGATAGTGTTCCGCCGGAGGCAATCGACGTCAGGGGAGGGGCATCCTGGCTGAATCGAATGAGCGGGCTTGCTGACTCCGACTCGCGTCGCGGAGAGAACAGGACGCCGGTGGCCGCTCCTGCCGCGATGCCGACCAGCAGCGCGATCATGGCGGCTGGCCACACGCGTGAACGAAGGGCGACGGTGGCAGGCCGAAAGGATTCGGTGGGAACGGAAATCGCAGCCGGTGACTCTCCGGCTCCGGCGCCGAGGGGCTCATCGCGGCGCGTCGGTTCGCTGACGGGGCCGATGAACTGGTATCCGCGGCGTGGGACGGTTGCGACGTACTCAGGATTGGCTGGATCGTCTCCGAGCGCCCGTCGGAGGGCGGAAATGCTCTGGGTGACGCTCTCATCGGCGACGACCGTGTCGGGCCAGACACGGCGCATGAGTTCGTCCTTGTCCACAACGCGATGGCGCTCCATGACGAGGAGGACGAGCACGTCGAACGCCTTTGGCGAGAGCTGGACGATGTCGTCGCCTTTCCACAACTTGCGCCGGCTGACCTCGATACGGAACGGGCCGACGTCGTAGATGGGGGAGGGCAGGTCCGGGAGAAGCGTGTTTGCCTCGGGGGGATTCCTCACGGTAGGTGGGCCGATTTTACACCCGCGATGAATTCAGCGAATTTCAGGGTTTTTCACCGCAATCATGCTGGTTTTCAGCTCCGGCTGACGCTACCGTGGGCGTCGGGGCAGTGAGCCTGACCTTTAACCGTGGAGGATCCGCAATGAGAGTGTGTTTTGGCGTTGTTCTTGCTGTTGCCGCGCTGGCCGCGGCGGCTCCGGTGTCCGCGCACCATGCATTTGCCGTTGAGTTCGACGCAAAGAACTGCTCCGACGTGAACGGAGTGCTCACGCGCGTCAGCTACGAGAATCCGCACGCCTACCTCTTCATGAATGTGAAATTGGCGAACGGGCAGACACAGGAGGCCACGTTTCAGTTGTCGTCCACGTCGAACCTGCGGCGGGGCGGCGCGACGCCGGCCGTGCTCAACGCCAGCATCAACAAGGACGTGATCATCCGCGGCTGCGCCTCGCGCAACGGCGAGTCGCATCGTTATGCGGCATCGTTCATCAAGCTCGCGGACGGTACCGTGCAGCGTCTTGGACAGGACGTCGAAGGCATTTTCGGCACGAAGGTCTGGAGGTA
The DNA here is from genome assembly GCA_013140775.1 of Acidobacteriota bacterium. GTDB lineage: Bacteria > Acidobacteriota > Vicinamibacteria > Vicinamibacterales > UBA2999 > JABFSA01. Next base: position 33,834 of record JABFSA010000004.1, read on the forward strand.
GTCATGCGCACACCCACAGCCCTGATGCTGGCGGCGGTCACTCTCGGCGCGGCGCCAGCGTTCGCTCAGATTGAAGACAGTGGTGAGCGCAACAAGACGTTCGTTGAAGCGCGCGGTAACGTGCGGCCGGTGCCCTTGCCCCCCGGCGGTCCGGCGCCACGGATGACCGATGGCCACGTGGACCTCTCAGGAACCTGGTTCTCGGGCCCGACCGGGCGTGCCAATGCCTGGAGCGTCGTGCCCGATGAGCGCGTGGCGGAGGCGCCGATCCCGTTCACGCCCGCGGCGAAGGCCAAGATCGAATCGATGACCCGCGCCGAGCGCGAGCTGGGGCGCGCGCAGGTGACCTGCCAGCCGCTCGGCGTGCCGGCGATGTTCGTCGATAATCCGTACCCACACCAGATCTCGATGAAACCGGATCTCTTCATCCATCTCATTGAGAGCAACAACAACTGGCGCGTGGTCCGTCTCCCCGGCCGGCACAAGCCCGCTGAGGAGCAGGAGACGCTCTATATGGGCGACACGGCGACGCGTTGGGAAGGCGACACATTCGTGATGGAGACGATCTCTCTCGACACCCGCCCGTGGATCCAGGGCAACGGCTGGTACAAAACGGATCAGACCAAGATTACCGAGCGTCTGCGGCGGCCCTCGAGGAATTACCTCGAATATCAGTACACCGTCGAGGATCCCAATACGTTGACGGCGCCATGGACCTCGGCGTGGCGCACGTTCTCGCTGTCGGCCGACAACGAGGTGCTGACCGAGAACTTCTGCACCAACAACGAGAACGTTGAGCAGTTCATGAAGCTCGCCGAACAGGAGCGGGAAAAGCAGCGCCGCTAGCACACAGATAGAAGGAGTTGGAACATGCGCAAGATCGGAACTGTTCTGGCGATGATCGTGATTGGACTGGGCGCGAATCTACTCGCTCACCATTCGTTCTCGACGGAGTACGACGGCACCAAGACGTTCTCTGTGAAAGGCACGGTGTCGAAGGTTGAGTGGACGAATCCTCACGTGCGCTTCTACGTTGACGTCGCCGATGCCAGCGGCAAAGTCATGACGTGGAACATGGAACTCGCCAGCCCCAGCGCGCTTGCGCGTAACGGGTGGACAAGCCGCACGCTGAAGGTGGGTGACCAGGTGGCCGTCGAAGGCTACGCGGCCAAGGTGGCGCCTGACCGCGGCAACGCGCGTTCAGTAGTGACCTCCGATGGTCGATCTCTTTTCGGCGGTGCTGGAGATGACAACGCCCCGGCGAAGTAAGCCAAACGGATGGCATAGGATCGTGTGAGCTTCCGCTCGGCAGATGAACAGATGATGAACTGTCATCTTCTGTTCATGAACAACTTGGTAGGATCCACGCCATGCACACGAACTGGCCGGCAATCGCGATGGCGCTTGTGATTGGCACGGCACCCGCGATGGCGCAGACGACACAGGCCACTCCACCGGGTCCGTCAAGCGCCGGCCAGACGAAGGAACTGATCCCCGAAACCGAGCATACGGGCTGGGCCACGCTGATCCATGACACGGGGCGGGATTTCGCGTCCTTCCCCAGGCGCACGTCCACGTGGGTCCTTCTCGCGGGCGGCGCCGCGGCCGCGCTGGCAGCGCATCCCGCTGATGATTACGTCCAGAGTCATATTGTCGGGAATACGACCGCGGAACGAATCTTCAAACCGGGGCAGATTATCGGCAGCGCCGGCTTTCAGGCGGGAACGGCCCTCGGGCTGTGGGCTGTTGGCCGGTATGTCGTCCCTTCGGAAGGCGAATCACGTACGAACAAGATTTCGCATCTCGGGTTCGACCTGTTGCGTGCACAGATCGTCACCCAGACCCTGGTGCAGACCATCAAGGTCGTGGCTCAGCGCGATCGACCGACTGGGGAGTGTTGTGCGTTTCCGTCTGGTCACGCGGCGAGCGCGTTCGCGGCTGCGTCAGTGCTCGAGCGCCACTTTGGATATCGCGCGTCCTGGGTCGCACTGACAGGAGCCAGCTACGTCGCCACGTCACGGCTCGTGCACAATCGGCATTTCCTCAGTGACGTGATCTTCGGCGCTGCGCTCGGCGAGGCCGTGGGCTGGACGGTGGTCGGGCGTCACGGCAGATCCGAGTACGCCTTCGAACCGGTTCCAGTGGAGGGCGGAATGATGATCGCGCTCGTGCGAACCGCTGACTGATGACCGTCCGCGATCCGGCACGAGGGATCCCTCGTGTGAGCGGACTTGCGGACGTCGGCTAGTCGTCGTTCGTTTCGAGTGTTCAGCTAGACCAGGAGCGGCTCGTCCACGACTCGTGGATGTGCGGCCAACGACGAAGGGCCAAATCTGACCAGGACTGCCACTCCAAGGACAGTGATCAGGCCTCCAAGGAATGACGGCAACTGCGACGGGCCAGAAGCCAGAAAGGCCACATCCATGACGCCGTGAAAGATGGCGCAGATGGGGATGCTCCCTCCCGTTCCGTTGAAGAGCCATGTGAACAGCACGCTGGCGGTGAGGATGCTCAGGTACCAGCCCACGATCTCTGGTCCGATCATGCGAGCCATTCCAGGAGCGAACCAGAAGAGCGGAAGATGCCAACCTGCCCAGATGACGCTCATCATGTCGGCCGCCGTCAGAGCGGATCGCCGGGCTTGCAGTCGTGGAAGCAGCACACCACGCCAGCCGATCTCCTCACCAAAACCGTATGCAACAACACTGGCCATCACGTAGATCGGCAACGACAGTTGTGGGTACTCAGCGCTTCGGTCGAAGCGGATTGGCTGCGTGTCGCCGGTCATGCGCGCCAGCATCACGGCAATCCACAAGAGCGCGAAGGGCAACAGCCAGGCGATCGCATGCCACCCCAGGCCGACCCGCCAGCGCATGACCTGTTTGGTCAGCCGCTCCACACCCACCGGCCCGTCGGATACTCGCACGACAAGAAGGCCCGCGGCCGCCGGACCCAGTCCACCGAGCAGGTGGAGATACCGGAGCGGGCTCTCGGGCGGCGCGCCGCCTTGAGAGGCGAGGGGCCACCACACGAGCCAACTGATGGCATACGACAACACGACGAATCCGATGATGGCGACCAAGGCTTGATTTCTGTAGCGACCATACTCGGGGGCCGATCGGCTCACCACGTCCTCTTCGATCCTGGAGCTCGTTAGCAGAGCTCGAGGACAGCCGGGATCATCAGCGGCACCACGTCAATCATGTTGGTAGAGTGCGGCACGGAGTTGCTCGTCACGATTCCTGCCGTTCCGGCGTTGGACAGTGCCTGCTCGGCCTCCTTCGAGAACAGCGCATGCACGGCCATGCAGACTGGCGCGCGCAGGCCCGCACTCACAAGACACTTCACCGTTTCAATCAGCGTGTGCCCGGAAGACACGACGTCATCAATAATGACGGGCGTGTGCTGCCGATAGGCCTCCATGTCCGGTGCCGACACCTTCACGACCTGGTCGCTGCTGCGCTCTTTTCGCATCACGACACTCGGCGCTCCGACGCGACTGGCGACGTCCGTCACCCACTGGGCACTCTCGACGTCGGGTCCGACCAGGACCGGACGCTCAACATGCTCGGCAATCCACGCCGCCACGACCGGTGCCGCATGAATGACCCGGCTGGGTACGCCGTAGATCTCGTTCAAAGATCCATAGCGGTGCAGGTGTGGATCGATCGTCACGATCCAATCCACGTATCCCGACAAGAGTCGCGCGAAGGTCCGTGATGTCACAGCCTCGCCGGCGCGAAACTGACGGTCCTGACGCAGGTAGGCCAGATACGGCGTCACGAGGCCGACCCGTCTGGCGCCCAGCGCGCGAGCGGCGTCCGCCAGGAAGAGAAGCGGAAGGGTCTTCTGGTTCGGATGGTCCAGCGTGCAGACGAGGACGACGCTCTTGCCGGTGCACTCCGCATCGATCCGCAGATAGGTCTCATCATCCGGAAACTGTCGTGACTCCACGGCGCTGAGCGGCATCCCGGCGAGGTCGCTCACTCGCCTGGCCAGCGATGCGCTCTCGGGGAGTGCCAGTACCATCGCGCTCACGATGACGGCCCAATGACAATGATGTCGGCATGCAGGGCGAGATACTCCCGCGCATACGCCAGTTCCCCCGGGCTCTGCGCGTGCAGCGTGAACAGTGGTTGACCATTCTCCACGCTCTGTCCCACGCGGACATGAAGATCGATGCCCGCCGCCGGGTCCGCTGGCGCCCCGGCGAGCTTCGCCGCGCGCGCAAGTCTTCGACTGTCGAGTCCGGTAACGCTTCCCCTCGCGGGCGCCGTCACTTCAAACTGCTGCGTGCTGGTTGGAGGAGTGCGCATCCCACCCTGCGCCTCGCAGATGGCCTGCAGCTTTCGCCAGGCCCGGCCATCGGCCAGCACGGCGCGGGCCTCTACCGGACCGCGCCCTGCCCCGCACGTCCCTGCGAGCTCCAGCAGCTCGCCGGCCAGAAGAATCGACCGCTCTTTCAGATCGCTGGGTGCATCACGATCACCACGCGTGACGGCGATGACGTCCCGTGCTTCGAGCGCAGGCCCGATGCCTCTGCCGATCGGTTGGGAGCCGTCCGTGACGATCGGACGCACCACCAGCCCCACATCCTGGCCGACGCGTTGGAGGAGTCGAGCGAGGACGTGCGCCGCCTCTGGCGTGCGCACTTTTGCAGTTGGTCCAACCGGGATATCGATGACGACATGAGTGGATCCGGCCGCGACCTTCTTCGACAACACGGACGCCACCAGTTGCGCGTCGCTATCGATATCCAGGGCCCGTTCCACCCGAATCAAAAGGTCGTCAACGGGACTGAGCTGAATGGCGCCGCCCCAGACGATGCAACCGCCCTCGCGCTCCACGACTCGCCGCATCGCGGTGAGGTCGAGATCGACCTTGGTCAGCGTTTCCATCGTATCGGCAGTGCCGGCGGGGGAAGTGATCGCGCGGGACGATGTCTTCGGAATACAGACACCCGCTGCCGCCAGGATCGACACGACGATCGGTGTCGTCCGGTTCCCGGGAAGTCCGCCGACGCAATGCTTGTCGGCGACGATGCGATGGTCCCACGTCAGACGCTGGCCCACCTGAACCATGCTGCGCGTCAGTCCCACGACCTCGTCGAGATTCATTCCCGCCGCCGCACATGCGGTCAGGAAGGCTGACAGCTCGATGTCGGTGTAACGCCCGGCCCCCATATCCTGGAGAATCTGTAACAGGTCATCATCGCGAAAGGCGTGTCCGAAGATCTTGGCGCGGACCGCCCCGACGGATTCGACCGGTCGTGGATGCGACAGGAAGGCAAGCTGCCCTGACTCGGCATCGAGCAGCTGCCACGCCGCTTCCGACAACCCGGCTTCCGTCGGCAGCACGAAGCCATCGCGGACGACATTGAGCGTCGCGATAATCGACGCGCGCTCTGTTGTGATCATCACGCGGGAATGCGCTGAGAAACCTTCGGATCGACAGACATCACAGTCGGCCCGCATGTAGACGATCGGTTCTTCATGGGTGTCGATGCCCATGCGCTTCAACAGCACGGTGCTGCGGCCGAGAGAATCCATCGGAGGATTGTAGCGTCGGAAGTTCGCGACCCGACTCTATGAGTCGAATCGGGTCGCGACACCGTTTACCGCCACCACATCTCACGGTGAACACTCCACCCGTCGGCGTCGCGCATCCACAGCTGAATGTAGCGTCCGGTCGTGATCTTGCCACTGTCACTCACCTTGTAGTCACCTTCGAGGTGAGCCAGTTCTCCGGTGACGTATGCATCGGTGACCGTCAGCGTGGACGTGGGTTTGGCGCCGAGATCACCGACCCAGAACATCTCTATCGCCGGCTTACCGGTGATGGTTCCGTCCTGGACGGTCGAGAGTGCCGAGTCGTCCGAATACAGCGCGAGAAGCGCCTTGGCATCACCGGCGTTGTAGGCCGCGGTCCACGATGCCGTGAGTTGCTGGGCGAGCTCCGTTTGCCGCTCGATCGCGGGATCGATTCGCCACATCTCACGCTCCACCTGCCATCCTCCGCCAGCGCGCGTCCAGAGCTGCTGGTATTGCCCGCGGGCCAGCTCGGTGCCGTCTTTCCCCTTCACCTGATAGGTGCCGTCGACGTGCACGAGATCTCCCTGCGTGATGGCGTCGCCGGGCGTGAGCACCGTGGTCACGCCGCCCTCCCCGAGGTCCTCTCGCCAGTACGACTCAATCTGGCTGCGACCGGCCAGGACCGATCCTCCGGGCGGTAGAGACCGGCCGTTCTCTGCGTACAGGGCGGCGAGTGTCGCCGCGTCACCCTTGTTGAATGCTGCAACCCACGCAGCCGTCGGCTCCGTTGCTGCGGCCGCGTCCTGCTGCGGTGGCGAGCTTCGGTTACACGCGGCTGCGGCAATCGTGAACGAAATCGCGACGATCGGAATGAGCTTGCGGGTCATGACCGTAGTCTTCATGGCGCTCTCCACGCCCGTAACCTGCGAGAATCCGCATGCCTGCGAGAAATTTCGCGCGACACGGACAGTTGCTCACGGTGTTGCTTGAATTCGACGGGCTGACGCCATGGTTGTGCACGTTTCACGCCGTTCTCTCACCGCAGTATCTGAGGCAACGTGTTCTCCCTCTGCACGAGCGCGGAGAGGCATACGTTATGCTCGCCTGCGTGGACCTGACGGCAGTAGCCGGGCTTGTGGCGGCGACGATCGGAGGCGCGGCCATTGGTCTCGAGCGACAGTGGTCGGGCCATGCGAGCGGCCCAAGGGCCCACTTCGGGGGCATCCGCACGTTCACGATGTTGGGAGGGCTTGGCGGCCTGGCGGGGTGGCTGTCAACGGCCGGCTTCCTGCCACTTGCGGTTGTTCTCCTCGCCGGCGCTGTCGCGCTCATCGTCGCCGCATACGCGGCTGCCAGCCGGGTGGATGTGGACGGCACGACCGAGGTTGCGGCAATCGTGGCGCTTGCCGCAGGCTCGCTGTCGGGCTCAGGGCAGGTTGCACTGGGGGGCGGCGTAGTCGCCGCGACCGCTTTGCTGCTGCTCGAGAAGACTCGCCTGCACGCCTTCGTGACACGCATCGACGATGCGGCCCTCCGTGCGAGTGCCCGGTTCGCCGCGTTGGCCTGCGTGGTCCTGCCGCTGCTGCCCAGGGGGCCTTACGGACCCTTCGACGCGATCCGGCCGCGGGAGCTCTGGTCCCTCGTGCTGTTCTTCTCGGGCCTGAGTTTCATCGGCTGGATTGCCCGGCGTGTCGTCGGGAAACAGCAGGGCGTGATCCTCTCGGGATTGCTCGGCGGCATCATTTCATCCACGTCGGTGAGCCTGATCTTCGCGCGTGAGAGCCGAGCGACCGATGCGCCGCGCCTGGCGCTGGCAGCGGGTGCCGTCGGCGCATGTACGGTGATGCTCCTGCGAGTCACGCTGGCCTGCATGGTCTTGAATCCCGCACTGGCGGCGGCTCTTCCGCGGTACGTTGTCCCCGCGTTCGTGATCGGTGTCGCGGCGGTGCTGGCCGCATGGCGACTCAATGCTCCTGCCTCCCAAGAGAGTGCAGACCCAGGCTCGCCGTTGCAGCTGAGAGCCGCCTTGCAGATGACGGCGTTGTTTCAGGTCGTGCTCTTCGTGATTCTCTTCGTCCAGGCTCGGTGGGGCGCGCAGGCGCTCGTGGTCACGTCAGCGTTCGTCGGCTTGACTGACCTGGATGCACTGACCCTGTCATTGGCGCGAAGCGCGGGGTCATCGGGTGATATTCCCGCAACAGTCGTCGCACTCACGGCAGGTATTCTCGCGAACACGTGTCTCAAGCTGGGAGTGGCACTCGTCGTGGGGCGGGGCGCGTTTCGCTCGGCCACTGCGGCCGCTCTGGGCGCTATGGCGTTGGCGTTGGTGATCGCGCTGCTCCGATAGCAGTGATACGTACGCAGCAGCTGCTGTTCGAGGGAGCAAGGCTCCCGCCGTTTCAGTTTACGGAGACACCACAAGCTGGTTCTCGACCGCGGTAACGCCAGGCGCGTGCATGGCGGCGCGCTCGGCAGCCTCGCGCTGCCTCCATGACGGAACCCGCCCTCGCAGTGCAACCGTGCCGTCGGCGACGATCACCGTGATTCCTTCCGACGCGATATCGGAGTCACGACGCAACGCGTCGGTGATGCGCTGCTGGAGATCAGAGGCACACGCTGCACTCGCAACGACGATCCGGTTGGCCACCCCTTTCACACCTCGAACCTGATGCACGGCGCGCTCGGCAATCGCGCGCTGAAAGAGTGTCTTGACGTTGCCTGTCAACGTGACGTGTCCGCTATGCACGACCGCCTGGACTCCTTCGGGCAGCGTGGGACGCAGAGCCAGGCTGCGCGCCACATCGCCAACGATGTCGGCGTCGCCCCGTTCGTGACGCAATGTGACCTGTATGTCGTTTGCGACCGCACGAACGCCAGCCACTCGCTTGACCGCTCGCTCGGCGGCCAGCTTGGCGGCATAGGAGTCGATTGAACCCGTGAGCGTCACGGCGCTGTCTCTCACGGCCACACCGATTGCAGCGGCGTCGAACAGCGAATCCCAGTCGAGCTCTCGAACGATCGCATCACGAAGCCCAAGATCCGACGCGGTGACGGTGGCAATCATTGCAGTGTGTACGGCAATTCCAGTGCCGCTTCGGAATCGGCCGATCCGCGAGTGGTGACTCGCCTGAGACTAACGTTCGGATAGGGGAATTTGTCAGGTCCCCGGGAATCTTTCTCGTCCTCTGCTCCCGCGTGTCGGCCCTGTGCCACACCACGATGCGCAACCCATCCAGCCGCGGGAGACGCGGAGGGGGCGAGACCTACAACAGCTGGACCACGCTTCCGCCGTGGCGTCAGTCTCCAACGCTCACGCCACTGTCGTATTGAACAGCCTTCCAACGGCCGCCGTAGCCAGCATGGCCAACATTCCCCACATGGTGACCCTCGCCGCCCCGATCAGCATGGGTGCTCCACCGATGCGTGCGGCGACGGCGCCGAGGGTGACCAGACACAACAACGACACAACCGAGACCGCCAGCACGAGCGTCGTTGCTGGTGCGACGAGGATCGTCACAACGGGCACTCCTGCACCGATGGCGAATGTTGCTGCCGACCAGAGCGCCGCCTGCAGAGGGCGCGCCGCGAGTGCTTCGGTCAGGCTCAGCTCGTCGCGCGCGTGCGCGGCCAGCGCGCCCTTCGCCGTCAGTTGCCGCGCCACGGCTCGAGCCATGTCCGGTTCCAGCCCGCGGCGGACATAGATCCCGGTGAGCTCGTCCTCCTCGGCTTGCGGGTCGGTCGCCAGCTCGCGCCGCTCTCGCGCAAGATCCGCCTTTTCGGTGTCCGCCTGGGAACTCACCGACACGTACTCACCTGCGGCCATTGACAGCGCGCCGGCGACGAGCCCCGCGACGCCGGCGACCAGGACGTCGTGGCTGGCCGCCTCCGCCGCAGCCACGCCAACGACCAGACTCGCGGTCGATACGATGCCGTCGTTGGCGCCGAGCACCGCCGCGCGAAGCCATCCGATTCGCTCGCTCCGATGTCGTTCACGATGTGCCATACCTCTCCTCGCGCATTCCGGAGACATCCACGCTCGCAACACGCTCGTAACGGCTGCGTCTTCACAAACGACGTGCCGCTTGCAAGCGACCGGGTGCCAGCTTCGCTGGCATCGCCGAGTAGAGGTGGCGATTATCCCCGTGCTGCTTCGTTACTCAGGGGCGGAATCAGTCCGCGAGCCGCCGTGACCGCGGCACCCGGTCCTGGGCTCACGTCACCCGCTGCCAGGGTCGGAGGCTCGCCAAACTGAATGTTGTACAGCTCCGCATAGAAGCCGCCGGCGGCCAGCAGTTCGTCATGAGTCCCACGCTCGGCCAGCTTGTGGTCTTTCACGACGAAAATCGTGTTGGCGTGCATGATCGTCGCCAGATGGTGTGCGATGACGATCGACGTCTTGTCCTTCATCAAACGATCGAGGGCCTCGAACACGGCCTGTTCGGACTGCGCATCCAGTCCTGACGTGGGCTCGTCCAGCACAAGAATGGGCGTATTGCGGATCACGGCCCGCGCGATGGCGATGCGCTGGCGCTGGCCTCCGGACAGCGTCACGCCGCGCTCCCCGACCATCGTGTCGTATCCGTCCGGCATGGCCGTGATGAACTCGTCGGCATTGGCCAACTCCGCGGCTCGGACAATCTCTGCGCGGTTTGCTTCCGGCCGCCCGTAGGCAATGTTCTGCCAGATCGGTGCATGGAAGAGCAGCGTGTCCTGCAACACAAAGCTGATTTGCTCGCGCAGCGATCGAATCGTGAAGCGCCGGATGTCCGTTCCGTCGATGCTGACCGTTCCCGACACGGGATCGTAGAAGCGTGCGATCAGGTTGATGACGGTGGTCTTGCCTCCTCCCGTCGGTCCGACGAAAGCGGCGACCTGTCCTGGTGCGATCTCGAAACTGACGTCCTCGAGGATCGGCTGATCCGGGCTGTATGCGAACGACACGTGATCGAACTGGATGGCACCCTTGAACGCGGCGGCCCGGCGCGCATGCGGCTGGTCACGCACCCCGCTCTCGGTCTCCAGGACCTCGCGGATCCGCTCGAAGCCGACGCTGGCCTTCGACACGGTGTCCGCCATCTTCGACAGCTCTCGCATGGGCTTGTACATCTTCCCGAGGTAGATCAGAAAGACGACGAGCGCGCCGGCGGTCAACTGCTCCGCGATGACCAGGCGCGCGCCGTACGCGAGCATGAGGCAGGTCCCCGTCGCCACGAGAATGTCCACGACAGGCGAAAGCTTCATCTTGATGCTTCGCGCCAGCAGCGCCGCCTCGACATTCTCGAGGCTCTCCCGCTCGAAACGGCGTTCCTCGTAGTCCTCACGGGCAAAGGCCTTGACGACACGGATCGACGAGAACACTTCCGCGACAAGCGACACCAGCTCGCTTTCCTCCTTTCTGACCTTGCGCGAGGCTTTCTTGATTCGTCGCGTAAACACGTAGACCACCAGAAAGAGCACCGGTGCGATCGCAAGCGAGATCAGGGTGAAACGCCAGTTCAGGTACAACATGACCCCGATGATGCCCACCAGGGTGAGGACGTTGGCCAGAATGCCCAGCAGGGCCGACGTAATCAGGTCCTGCACGCTGTCGATGTCGTTCGTGACCCGGCCGATGAGATCGCCGGTCCTCTTTTCGTCGTGTTCGGCGAGCGACAGACGGTGAATGTGGTGGTACAGCGTCCGTCGAAGGTCGTGCATGACCCACTGGCCGACGTTGGCGGTGAAGTAGGTGTTCAGGTAGCCACTCACAGCGCCGCCGACGGCGATAACGGCAACCGCTACCACCGCGAAGTTGAGGACGGCCAGCGTGCCGCCACCGACCCAGTCCACTACTGGCATCATCCAGATGGGCAACGGTTTGGACTGCAGCAGGTAGTCGAGGACGATCTTGAGTGGCCATGGCTCGAGCAGGGCCGCCACGGCTTCGCCCGCCACACCGACCATCGCCACGGTCATCGCCTTCCAGTGGGGCCGAAGAAGGCCGACGATGCCCAGCACGTTGGGCGTCTTGGGAACGGGCGCCTGCTCAGAAGCCACGTCGCCTGCAGAGCGCGGTCACGGCTCAACCGATTCGTTCAGCATTTCCTGGACGCGCTCCCGGACAGCTTCCTTCACGGCCTTCTCGACGGTCTTCTTCACGTCGGTCTTGTTCAGGCTGGCGCTTCCCTTCTTCGAGACGACCTCCTTGACCGCTTCCTTCACGAGGGGATTGAGAGGCGACAGCTTTTCGACCATCTCCTTCAGCGACTTCTTGAGCACTTGTGGCGGGGTCTGCACCGTCTCGGCGGTCTCTTTCGCCCTCCAGTCCGCTTCAAAGGTCTTCACCACGCCGCTCACGACTTTCGAGTCGCGCACGATCACGCCAACTTCGCGCCGCGAATCCAGCTCGGCCTTCCGCAGACTCTGGCTGCCCACGAAGACTTCCTGCCGGTCGCGCACGATGGTGCGCGTATGCAGCCGGAAGCCGCCAAGCGGCCGGACCTTCAGATGAGGGCTCTTGCGGCCGACCGACCCGATGATTCTCACCTCCACGCCCTTCTTGGCTCGCTCGTGCAGCGCGCGCAACATCTCTGCATCGGCGATCTTCGGGTCGTACAGAAGCAGTTCCTTCCTGGCTCTGCCGATGAGCGCGAGGAGCTGTTTGCGGGCGTTGACCGGACTGACGACGAAGGCGTCAAGGCCGGCCTTGTACGCTCGCCGTTTGTTGTCCGCCCGGAGCAGCTTCAGCGCTTCCTGCACGAGGTTGCGTTTTCTCGTGACGATGCCGAAGCCGCGGCTGTGGTCGATGTCGAGATGCGTGAAGTTGAACGACAGCACGTAGAGCACGCGACGGTCGATGATCAACAGCTTGTCGTGATAGCGCGAGAGATCGTCGGCGGTCCTCGACACGGTCACGCCCGCTTCGAGCAGGCGCATTTCGAGCTTGCGGAGACCTTTCTCGCCGCCGGTATTCGCATAGGCGATGAGCGCCGTCACCGATACGTCTCGCTCGGCCGCGTCCTTCAGCGCCTCCTCGATCTCGGCCCGATCGAACCTGAAGATGACGATGTCAACGCTCTTCTTTGCCTTCTTGATGGCCGCGACGAGCGGCGCGACTCCGTCCTGAGGCTGAATCAGCAGCTTCATTGACGTTTCAACAAGAAGGTGTGTGAGTTCATGGGATGAGAACCGGCAATTCCAGTGCCACCTTGGCACCGGCCGGCAGGGGTATGGTTGCCCGGCCGGGACTCAGTCGCGAACGGGGGAAGATTCCTGGTTCCGGGAAGTTTCTCACATCCCCTGATCGGCCGTTCGCGGCAATCAGAGGGTTGCTCGCCTGGCGACGCGCTTGCACTCGAGCAGCGCGGAGGTGATGTGGTGTTCAGGAAGGTATGTGCGAGGGGCGTCGCCTTCGTGGCACTAGCGACGGTAACGGTTGTCGCTGCAGGGCCATCGTCAGCGACCGTCGGTGCCACAGGCGCCCGAAGCGCGATTGCCGGCGTCGTTCAATCGCACGTCGTCGTCCCCGGCGATACCGTCACGAGCGTGAGCGCACGCTTTGGTGTTGAGCCCTCGGTCATCATTGCGGACAATCGGCTGGCATCCTCAGGCGCACTCCGTGTTGGGCAAACGCTTCAGCTCGACTCGCGTCATATCATCCCGAGAGCCGGCGCGCCGGATACGGTCGTGATCAAC
>JABFSA010000097.1 GCA_013140775.1 Acidobacteriota bacterium
TGCCCCCAGTGCAGCCACCGTCACTCCCCCCGTCTCAACCCCAACCGTCAACGGCGACGCCACCGTCCGTACGCGCGCCGGCTCAGCCGGTGATCGCGCCTCGGGCGCTACCGGCACCCGATCCAGCGGTGGCTCGTGCCAGAGACGAGCAGGCAATTCAAGTCACACTTCGGCGGTTCAAGGCGGCCCACGACGTCCTTGACGTGAACGCCTTCGCAGAGGCAACCGGTTGGTCTGGTGAGCGGCTCGATGCGGTCAGAAGAGCATGGGCAGGCTACAGGACCTACTCCTTTGATTTCGAACCTCAGCCAATTGAGTTCTCGGATGATAGCAACAGCGCAACTCTGGTCGCGCAGGTGACGGAAAGCTTCTCTCCAAGAGTTGGCCGCCCTCAGCGTGTTAGTGGTCTGTATCGCTTTCGACTGACGCGTCGTTCAGAAAGCTGGGTCGTGGAATCGAGAACACCTCTGCGATAAGGCCTAAGGGCCTGTCAGGAAATAACTGAATAGATAGGGCTTGTACTCGGGAGACGGCCATAGTACCGTCGCGCCGTGTCGTGGGCCACGCTGCGGTCGAAACACGCGGCTCTCCGTGCGGTCTTTACGGAGCGGTCGCGGCGACTGTGGGCGGCGAGCGAAGCGCGGGCGCTGGGCCATGGAGGCATCGGGCTGGTCGAACGGGCGACTGGCATCTCGCGGTCCACGATTCAACGCGGGCTGCGGGAACTGGAAGGCAAGTCTCGGCTCCCGCCAGACCGGACGCGCAAGGTGGGTGGCGGCCGGAAGCGCACCACGGTGATCGACCCGACCGTGTTGCGCGATCTGGACGCGTTGGTGGAGCCGACCGCGGCCGGCGATCCCGCGTCGCCCCTGCGCTGGTCGAACAAGAGTGTCCGCACGTTGGCGGTGGCGCTGCAGGCCCTGGGCCATCAGGTGAGTCACACGGTCGTCGCCGAGCTCCTGCACGACTTGGGCTACAGCCTCCAAGGGAACGTCAAGACGCGCGAGGGGCGGCAGCATCCGGATCGGGACGCTCAATTCCACTACATCGCGGACACGGTGACACGCGCGCAGCGACAGCAGCAGCCGACGATTTCGGTGGACACGAAAAAGAAGGAACTCGTCGGCGATTTCAAGAACGGCGGCCGTGCCTGGCGCCCGACGGGCTCGCCGACCTCCGTGCGCGTCCATGACTTCATCATCCGCGCTCCCGGCCACGGCAAGGCCATCCCGTACGGCGTCTACGATCTCCGCCGCGACGAAGGCTGGGTGAGCGTGGGCATCGCTCACGACACGGCCAGCTTCGCGGTGAATGCGATCCGCCGCTGGTGGCAACGGATGGGACGGCCGGCGTATCCGCAGGCCCACTCGCTCGTCATCACCGCCGACGCGGGCGTGAGCAACGGCGCCCGACTCCGCCTCTGGAAATGGGAACTGCAGCGGTTCGCCAACCGCACCGGCCTGACGATTACCGTCTGTCATTTCCCCCCGGGCACCAGCAAGTGGAACCGCATCGAGCATCGACTGTTTTCGCACATCGCCATGAATTGGCGGGGCATCCCGCTCGTGAGTCTCGCCACCATCGTGAGCCTGATCGGTTCCACGCACAGTCGCTCCGGCTTGCGCGTCCGCACCGAACTCGATCAAGGCCGCTATCCCGACGGCGTGACCGTGACCGATGCACAGATGGCCACGGTGCGCCTCAGGCGCCACGAGTTTCACGGCGACTGGAACTACACGATTGCGCCGACCGTGAAGCGCCAGCGTCGATCACTTATTCACTGACAGGCCCTAACACAAGCCCGCGAGTCTTCGACTCGATGAGATACCGCGCGTCGATTGCCGGCGACTCGCGATGTGGCGATCGTGATCTCACGCAAGACGAGCATTGCCGGGGGACGTGCCCGTTCGCACGGCGCGAAATGTCGTTGCCGTGCGCGGAGTCGAACCCACGTGACCTTTTCAGGTCCCGGTACTCCATCAATAGCGCGTCGCCGAGTGTGCTTGATCAGCGCGTCGAATCTATGAACCCCTGCGCGATGGCGCACCCACGGAGTGTCGCGTACTGCCGTAGCTCGTCGGTTGATTCGGCCGGGTCTGATTGGCTGTGCTGACTCTGGCGTAGGGGCACGAGAGGCCGAGATACCCCCGGCTATAGCGCCGCGCTTGCGACCGTGGCTGAGCTTCTCGAACTGCGCCGACTGGACGACCCTGGAGGCCGGAATGAGCGACCCTTACCCCCGCAGGTTTGTTCAAAAAACCCGGGTTCGAGTTTCCACGGACTTGATCAGATAGGCGGGCGGCGGACTTGATCTGAGCACAGATTTCGGTAAGATCCGCCGAATCGTCACGGTAACGCAGGAAGGTGACCCATGGCGTATGAAGGCGAAGAACTGACCTACTGTCCCGGTGACCTCGAATGGTCGATCGTCTATGCGGTCATTGTTACTGGAACGTTTCCGAATCCGTGTGGTCATGCGCTCTTATTCGTTCCAGGCGCATATGCGATTTCGTCGAGCCAGGGCTCGTACTTTCAAGTAGCTGGCGTCAACGCTTTGCCTCGCATCATGAGCCAGAAAGGGTATCTGCGGTATTTGAAAGAAAACAAGAAACGAGAGATCACTCGATACCAGGTCGCACTTTCCAACCCGGATGGCGCTGTGAATCGTCTGATCGACGTCATGCAGAAGTCATGGCGATGGATGGTGCTGCCAAACAACTGCGCAGCGTTCGTTGAAGACATCTGTACAGCGGGCGGCTCCAGCGCTGGCCTGTACAGCAATTGTCCGCGATGGGAACGGTTCAAATAATGATGGGCCAGCTTCGATACCTCCGCGGACCGACTTCTCCGATCCGCAATGCTCAACGTGCACGGACACAGACGCGCGCGCCTCACGCAAGTCCTCGATCTTTTTGCGGAGGATGATTAGCGTAATGTT
Organism: Acidobacteriota bacterium; assembly: GCA_013140775.1. Classification (GTDB taxonomy): domain Bacteria; phylum Acidobacteriota; class Vicinamibacteria; order Vicinamibacterales; family UBA2999; genus JABFSA01. Next base: position 2,939 of record JABFSA010000097.1, read on the forward strand.
TATACGGGTGAACTCGAAGTGCGCCCACCAGGTGCGCCCACCACCGGGCCGGATACGAGCAGCGCGGTTACTTGGGTAAACACTTGCCGTGCCGATTCAACCGGTCGATGCAACAGTGTCCGCTAGTGTAACCGCCGGCGTGCGATAGCCGAGCGTCTTCCGTGGCCGCGTATTGAGGCGCAACGCAATCGCATCGAGGACCACGATCGCGGTTGTGACCATTGTGCCCTCCGAGGCAAAGCTGCCCGCGGGCAGATCGATCCAGTCCAGCGCCAGCGCCTGGAGCGCGGCACGCTGCTTGGGACCGGCGGCGCATGCAGGATGTGCGGGATGTCGACACCGTGCGCGAACGGCGGGTTCATCACGATGCGGTCGAACACGGGATCGGGAACGACCTCGAGAAAGTCGCCCTGTTGCTAATTCCCAACCTGCTGCAGCGCCGATTCACGGTGAGCCGACCGAATCGGGCCTGGGTCACGGACATCACGTATGTGCGGACATGGCAAGGGTGGCTGTACCTGGCCGTCGTCATGGATCTCTTCCCGCGAAAGGTCGTCGGCTGGGCGGCCCGTCCCACCATCCACCGCGAACTCGTGCTCGACGCCGTGCTGATGGCCGTGCGTGCGCGGCGGCCCAGGGGCACGCTGATTCATTCCGATCAAGGCACCCAGTTCGGGTCGGATGCGTGGCGTCGCTTCTGTCGGTCGCATCGCCTCGCACCAGCATGAGTCGCAAGGGCAACTGCTGGGACAACGCCGTGGCGGAGGCCTTCTTCGGCAGCCTGAAGAAGGAGCTGATCAAGAAGCAGATCTACAAGTCGCGCGACGTGGCGACGGCCGCCATCGCTGACTACATCGAGACGCTCTACAATCGCTCACGCCGGCATAGCCACCTCGGTGGCATCAGCCCTGAACAGTTCGAAGCCGCTCACAAGTCCCGGAAACAGGGTGTCCACTGAATCCTGGGATCTCCACCCGGCGACTCGATGTGCACCTCATCATGGACAACTACAGCACCCATAAAACAGCGCTGATCCGAAACTGGTTCGCCAAACGCCCGCGCTTCCACGTGCATTTCACCCCGACGTACGGCTCGTGGCTCAGCCTCGTGGAACGCTGGTTTGCCGAGCTCACGATGAAGCAGATCCGGCGCGGCACGTTTCGCAGCGTCCCCCAACTCAAAGCGGCCATTCAGGAGTTCATCGTGGCCCATCAGGGGATCCGAAGCCCTTCGTCTGGACCAAGAGTGCCGATGAGATTCTGGCCAGCATCGCCCGATTCGCGCAGCGGACCGTCGGTGCGCGCGCCGTGCAACAACTTTCACGAACCACGGTTACAGGCCACTAGTACCTCGTCGCAGTGGTTCTGATGGGTTCACGCCGCGATCTGGGCACGACAAGCGGGCGACGGATACCGGCGCCCGAGCTTCTCACGGGCCCGACCGATGGTGAAGAGCCAGGTGATGCCGGC
>JABFSA010000143.1 GCA_013140775.1 Acidobacteriota bacterium
TCATGGCGCCTACACCACCGAGAACCAGCCGAACCGCGCGACAGGGTTTCTCAGCTGGCTGCCCATGCGTGAACGCGTCAGGGTGATCGTGCCGAAGCCTGGCGACAGAATCCCGATCGCCGGGCTCGATGTCACGTTCGTATCCGGCTCCGGAAATCTATTGAAGAGCGCGTTGACGGGCGCGCCGGGCGCGGGGGCAGCGAATCCTTTCTGCAAGGAGTTCACGGCGAAAGTCATGGACCCCACTCCCGAGAATCGGGAGTCGCTCGGAAGCACGATCACGTTTGGCAACTTCAGGATGCTGAACCTTGCGGACCTGACATGGAACCAGGAGCACGAGCTGGCGTGCCCCAATAATCTGCTTGGCACTTTCGACGTGTATCACACCACCAGGCACGGCACCGCCTGGGGAGGTGCGCCATCGCTCGTGCACGCGACACGCGCACGCGTGGCGATCATGAACAACGGTCCCCGCAAAGGTGGTGAGGTCGAGACGTGGAACATCATTCACGGCCTCCCCAACGTGGACCTCTGGCAGCTTCACTACTCCGTCCTCGTGGACAAGGCGCACAACCCGCCGGACAACATGGTTGCGAACATGGACGAGGTGAATCATGGGTATGCGTTCAAGATGACGGTGAAACCCGATGGGAGCTTCACCGTGCTGAATCAGCGTAATGGCTTCGCGAAGGACTATCCGGCCAAGGGTGCGACGCCGGGCTCGAGGGGTACCGGCACGGCGTCCACCACGTCGAGCCGGTGAAGAAGGTGGTCGGTTTAGCTGGGAGGTTTATCGTGCGCGATTGGTTTGCAGCCACTCTCGCAGTGGTTTTCATGACCGCGGGTGCGTCGATGGCATCTGCACAGGTCGCCGACACCGTGCTGTTCAACGGCAAGGTCCTGACCGTTGATCAGCAGTTCTCCACGAGGAGTGCCGTCGCCGTCCGCGAGGGGCGGATCATGGCGGTTGGCAGCGATGCCGACGTTCGCAAACTCGCCGGTCCCTCGACGCGCACCATCGATTTACAGGGGCGAACGGTGATTCCGGGTCTCATTGATTCGCACCTGCATGCGACACGCGCCGCATTGAGCTTCAGCACTGAAGTGAACTGGATCGGCGCCGCGTCGCTGGCGGATGCCTTGGGACGCGTTCGCGAAGCAGCGTCAAAGGTGAAGCCTGGTGCCTGGCTGATCGTGGTCACACCTCCGGCCACGCTGGACACGTTCCGCGAACGGCGTCGGCCCAGGCAGGACGAGCTTGTTGCGGCAGCGCCGAATAACCCTGTCTACGTTCAACTCGCCTACGGTTGGGCGATGTTGACGCCGCTCGCGATGAAGACACTGAACATCAATACCGACGCTGACTTGCCGAAGGGCAACAAGCTCGAGCGGGACGCGGCAGGGAAGCCCACCGGTGCGATCACCGGTAACCTGGTGGAGTTTTTCGAACGCCTGCCCAAGCCTACGTTCAACGAACAGGTCGCCGGCACGAAGCTGTTTTTTCGCGAGCTCAATCGGCTGGGTCTGACGGGCGTCGGCGATCCGGGCGGCAACAATGTCACGCCTCGCGAATACCAGGCGCTCTTCAAGGTGTGGCGTGATGGACAGCTCACGGTACGCGTCGCCTACAGCCTGTGTGGCATGACCGACGGCTCGGAGTTCGACGAGTACCGAAACTATCTGGCGATGATGCCCCAGGGTTTCGGGGACGAGATGCTCCACTTCAATGGGATCGGTGAGCGTATTACCTGGGCAATGAACGGGATCAACGGCACGCCTCCCGAAGCCGACAAGGAGAAGTACTACCAGATTGTGCGGTGGGCGGCGGAGCGCGGCCTGGCAGTGACCATGCACTGGAACAGCGACGACAACGTGGATCATCTTCTCGGCATCTGGGAACGTGTGAATCGCGAGTTTCCTATCGGGTCGCTTCGATGGACCATCGCGCACCTCAACGATGCCTCCCCTCAAACGCTGCAGCGAATGAAGACGCTTGGGATTGGATGGACCGTACAGGACGCCAGGTACAATTCCGGCGACGAGGTGCTGAAGACTGAGGAAGCCAATGATGTTATGCGGCAGCCTCCTGTGGTCACAGGACACAAGATCGGGGTCGTAATTGGGGCGGGCACCGACGCACATCGCGTGTCAACGTACAACCCGTTCACCGTGCTGCAGTGGCTGCTCGATGGGAAGAATGCCGGCGGCACCGTGCTGCGAGGGCCGGCGGAGATTCCGAGCCGGGCCGATGCACTCCGCTTCTACACGATCGGAAGCGCCTGGCCCGCGCACGATGACGATGTTCGAGGCTCACTCGAGGTGGGCAAGCTGGCCGACCTGGCCGTGTTGTCAAAGGACTTCATGACGGTACCGGTGAGTGAGGTTGGTGGAATCGAATCGGTGCTGACGATGGTCGGCGGCAAGGTCGTGTACGGCGCCGGACCCTACAAGGAGCTGGAGAGTGGGAGATAGCGTCGAACAGGAAATTGTGCGCGTCGAGAAGAAGCGTATTGATGCAATGGTGGCCCTGGATCTCGCGGCTCTTGACCCGATCCTCGCTGATGACCTGACCTATTCGCATTCGAGTGGAAGAACCGACACCAAGTCCAGTTTTCTGGAGCTTGTCCGCAGTGGCCACTATCTCGGTGTCGATTTTGTGAAAAGGGAAGTCGTACCCTGCGGCAGCGCTGCGATCGTCAGGGGGTTGGCGCAGATGCGCGTGAACCACGATGGCGAGAATCTCAGTTATCCGATTCTCTTTCTCGAGGTTTACGCTCTCCGAGGCAGCGACTGGAAGTTGGTCGCGTGGCAAGCCACGCGAGCGAAGACATAACTCTGGAGTCGCCATGACACGAGTAGCTCTCATCGCCGTTCTGTGGATCTGCATGTTGCCCGTGGCCTCGAGTGCGCAGCTGGCGCCGCCCAATGAGGCGGGCGTCACGATGGGACACGTGCATTTGAACGTCCGAGATGTCGCGGCCAGTAAGGCATTCTGGCTGGCGCTTGGCGGCACAGCGACGGCGAAAGTTGGAGCAAACGAAGTCGTCAAGTTTCCCGGCGTGCTGATTTTTTTGCGGCAGGGTGAAGCGACGGGCGGAAGCGCCGGATCGATCGTGGATCACGTGGGATTCCTGGTGAAGGATGGCGCGGCGAGCGTCGCCACGTTCAAGACACTTGGGACCAAGATGGAGCTGAATGCGAGCGGGCGCGGAGGGTTCTTCTACACGCCGGACGGGCTGAGACTGGAGATGCCGGAGCGCCCAATGCAGACCGCGCCTATCGTCTTCGATCAGATCCACTTCTTCGTTCCCGAGCCGGCTCCAGGCGGCAAGACCATGGCCGACATGGAAGCTTGGTACGCCACCGTCTTCGGCGCCCAGCCGGGCCAACCGGGTGGCAACCCGGCGACGCTCTATGAAGCCAAGATTCTCCCCGGCGTCAATCTTCGATATTCGAAGAATGCGACGCCGGTGGCGGCCATCAGAGGAAGCGCGCTCGATCACATCGGCTTCGAGGTCAAGAACCTCGAAGCCTTCTGCAAGAAACTCGAAGCGGCAGGGATCCGGTTCGACATGCCGTACACGAAGCGCCCCGACATCGGCATTGCGATCGCGTTCCTGACCGATCCCTGGGGGACGTATATCGAGCTGACCGAAGGGCTGGACAAGTTCTAGCCCCCGGCTGCGCTCACCGTAACCCCCGAGCTGAACTACCGACAGCCGGTTAATCCTCCCGCCTTCCGGGGCCGAAAAAGATCACTGCGATGGCTCAAGTTGTGGATTGGTTTCAGATCGCGGGCGGCGCCATACTCCGCAACGTTCGCCTCGTACTCGCGTACCCCTTCAACCCGGATGAGAGAATCTATCTACCCTACCTTCTGACCTCGCTGGTTGCTGCGGTCGGGGTTTACCTCGTTACTCGGCAGACCCTGTCGGGAACGGCTCGCCAACGGTTGGATCAGTTTCTGTTCCCGCACGAAGTCTGGCGCACGACGTCTGCGTGGCTGGACGTCCGCTACTTCTTCGTCCATCAGGTGCTTCGGGTCTTCCTGTATGGCACGTTTGCGGCGGCAGCGACCACGTGGACCTTTCGAGTCACGGCCCAACTGCTGGGCCTGACCGCACTCGGAGAGGTGACTCCGCGTCCGACGTCGTGGGGTATCGAGATTGGATACGCATTCGTCGCGATCGCTCTGCTGGATTTCGTAGCCTTCGCGATCCATTGGTGTCAGCACCACGTTCCGCTCTTGTGGGAGTTCCACAAGGTGCACCACTCGGCGCGTGTGATGCATCCGTTGACGAACTATCGCGAGCACCCGATCGACAACCTTGTCTACGCGTCCGGTCTGTCCCTGTGCGCGGGTGTCACGATGGCCGTTGTATTCGCGTTGCTCGGCTATGTGCCGCGGACGCCGACGATTGGCGGAGCCGGTGTCTTCGCGGTGGCGTTCAACGGGTTGGCCTACAACCTGCGCCATTCGCATATATGGCTTCGATGGCCTGGCGCCCTTGTGTACCTGTTCGGGTCGCCTGCCCATCACCAGGTGCACCACAGCTATCATCCGACGCACATCAACCGGAACTTCGCGTTCATGTTTCCGGTATGGGACCTCCTGTTCGGCACTTTCCGCATGCCCAGCACAAACGCCGACGTCAAGTTCGACCTTGGGGAGACGGGTGACGAGGAGTTGACGACGGTCGCACGCCTTTACTGGATACCGTTTCGGGACGCTGCGCGGCTGCTGCGAAATCGCTCTCACAACTGAACCGACGGGTTGACCGATGCGCAGTGCAGGACCGCTGCGTACTAACTTGGCGCCAGCGTGCGCTGGGTCCGAAAAGAAGAAGCGACGCTACTGAAGGACAACTGTCACGTTGCGCTTCGGTACCTGACCAACCGGAATCCTGGTCACTTCCTTGCGCGTCGCGACATCGACGACCGACACGGAGTTGGATCCGGCGTTCGCCACATACAGCGATGTGCCATCCGGCGAGAACGTCAGCCAGTCGGGATGGTCGCCCACGTGCACTCCGCCGAGGAAGGCGAGATCCGGCAGTGAGTACGCGTAGACGTAGCTGTTGACCTTGCTGTTCACCCAGAGCGTCTTTCCTCCTGGCGCCACGCCGATGCCGTGCGACGGGGATCCCTGCAGCCCCTGGGTGTGGCGTTCCGCTGGAGGTAGTTCAGGTAGCGAAATTCTGTTCACTTCTTTCCGCTGCGCGAAATCCACAACGGCGAACCCGTGAAAGTCGGAGAGTTGAACGAACATCCGTCGGGTAGAGCCGTCAGCGTTCTGTTCGAATGCGATCGGACGAACACCGCGATCGAAACTCATCGTCCACGCAGGCTCCTCGGTCTTGCCGTCGATAACCACGAGCTTGCGAGCCTCGATGAGGCCGGCGATGACATAACGTCCATCTGGTGTGACGAAAGGATTGTGCACGCTGCCACCAGTCGCCACGCTCTTGATGAGTCGCGCGGATCGCGTGTCCACGACGTCCACAGCGCCAGGCTCCTGCCTGATGGCGATGTAGACGTGATTGCCGTCCTGACTGATTGCCACGTTATTGGGACGGCCGCTCAGCTTGACCTTCTGCGTGACTTTGAGCGTCCTGGCGTCAACGAAGTCCAGTGAGTGGTCGGCCTCATTGCTGACGTACAGCCGCGTGCCTTCGGGTCCCGCGGCGGCGCCGTGGTTGACTTCGATGCCATCGATGACTCCGACCACCTTGTTCGTGGCGGGGTCGATCAGGTGAATGTTGTCGCCGGCGGAATTGGTTTGAATGATGCGGACCGTCGCCGCACTCAGTGCGACAGGCGTGGCGATCAGCATGACCTGCGCGAACACCCTGAGAAACCGAGAGAGTCGTCGGGTTCCTGTCATCATCATCAACCTCGCGGCGGGAGTGTACACCAGAGCCGTATTTGACGCGCCCGCGAGCGAGGCGGTATAAGCGTCGGCATGCGAACGCTATTCGTGGCACTCGCCCTGGTTGCGGCGCTGGCCCCGGTGTCTGCGCAACAGCCCGCGACCCCTCCGCAGGTCACGCTGGATTTCGAGTACTTCCGCACGAAGGTCCAGCCGATCTTCCTGCACAAACGCCCGAATCTGGCACGTTGCTACGTCTGCCATTCGCAGGGCACTCCGTTGGTCATTCAGAGTCTGTCTCCCGGTCAGACCATGTGGAACGAGGAGCAGTCACGAAAGAACTTCGAGGTGATCCGGCGGGTTGTGGTTCCCGGAAATCCGCGGGGAAGCCTGCTGCTCATGATGCCTCTGGCCCCGGAGGCCGGGGGGGGTCTCTTCCATCCAGGAGGGAAGCACTGGACCTCGCAGAACGATCCAGAATGGCGGATCCTGGCTGACTGGGTGGGGGGAGCGAAGTAGAATTTCTAAAGGGTCCCTTGAATTCACGTGTGCGGGCCGCAGGCCTCGCTGACATCGACGACAGGCTTCAGGCAGGCGAGCGCCTCGGGTTCGCAGATGGCCTTCGCCTCTTCGCGTGCCCGGACCTGCTGGCTGTCGGGCTGCTCGCCAATCGTGAACGCGAGAAGCGCCACGGCGCGCGAACGTTCTTCAACTACAACCTGCGGCTCGAACCGACAAATGTCTGCGTCGCGAGTTGTCTGTTCTGCTCGTTCGCTCGATTGAAGCCGACCGATGCCGCCGCGTACACCATGTCGCTCGAACAGGCATGGGACAAGCTGCGAAAACGCGAGCATCAACCGTTGACCGAGCTGCACATCGTCAACGGGCTGAATCCAGACCTGCCGTTCAGCTACTACACAGAGCTGTTGCGCGGATTCAAACGCATCAGGCCCTCGATCCATCTGAAGTGCTTTACGGCGGTCGAGATTGCGTACTTCGCGGATCTCTACGGCATGAGCGACCAGCAGGTCCTTCTCGACCTCATGGAGGCGGGACTTGATTCGCTTCCCGGCGGCGGCGCGGAGATCTTCGCAGAACGAGTGCGTAAGAAGATCTGCCACGACAAGTGCGGCGCCGATCGATATCTCGACATCCATCGCATTGCCCATCGTCTCGGGATGAAGACCAATGTGACCATGCTCTATGGCCACATCGAAACGCACGAGGAGCGCGTGGACCACATGTTGAGGGCTCGAGCTCTGCAGGACGAGACGAGTGGGTTCCAGGCCTTCATCCCACTGGCGTTCCATCCCGACAACAACCAGATGCGGAAGCTGCCGGCGCCGAGTGCCGCGGAGACCCTTCGCGTCCATGCCGTGTCGAGGCTGATGCTCGACAACATCCCGCACATCAAGGCGTTCTGGATCGCAACCGGCGTCGATGTCGCGCAGACGGCGCTCTGGTTTGGCGTGGATGACCTGGACGGGACCGTCCAGGAGGAGAAGATTTACCACATGGCCGGATCGCCGACCCCAGAAGGCCTCACGATGACGCAGTTGACCAACCTTGTCCGTGCCGCCGGTCGGGAACCCCTCGAGCGCGACACCTTCTACAACGTCAAAGAAACGATTTCCTGCTGATCTGTTGATCGGGGTCCCCCCGGCGCTATAATTCCAACAGGTCCAAATTCCATCGGGCAGATAGCCTGAAATGGGGTTTGGCCTTTTTCACGTTCAGACTTTGCGAAAAATTTCACAAGGGGTGCGTGACCAAAGGATATGGCGTCCATCATTCCGCTGCTGACCGAGTTCGAAAAGGAACACATCTCCGAGCGCCAGAGTCTGCCAGAGAAGTATCTGGGTCTCTCGGACGCCGAGATGGACGCTCGCATCGCCGCGGCACGCAAGTCCCTGGGCGACCGTCTCGTGATCCTCGGCCACCACTATCAGCGTGACGAAGTGATCAAGTTCGCCGACTACATCGGTGATTCCTTCCGTCTCGCCCGGCAAATCGCCGTGCGGCCCCAGGCCGACTACATCGTGTTCTGCGGCGTGCACTTCATGGCGGAGAGCGCCGATGTTCTGGCCGCCCCGCATCAGCAGGTCATCCTGCCGGATCTGGCTGCCGGATGCTCGATGGCCGACATGGCCAACCCGGACCAGCTCCAGAACTGCTGGGAGGAATTGACCCAGATGGGGTTCACCGGCGTCGTGCCCGTGACCTATATCAACTCCGCGGCGTCGATTAAGGCGTTCGTCGGCGAACGCGGCGGCACCGTCTGCACCTCTTCAAACGCTGGAGCCACCCTGCGCTGGGCGTTCGAACGTGGCGACAAGGTCTTGTTTCTGCCCGACCAGCATCTGGGCCGCAACACGGCCTACAAGATGGGGATTCCGCTCGACGAGATGGTGGTCTGGGATCCTGACGAGATCTTCGGCGGTCTCGAGCCCGCCCAGGTTGCCGCGGCAAAGATGATCCTGTGGAAAGGCCATTGCTCGGTGCATACGCGCTTTTCCGCACAGCAGATTGCCGCCATCAGGCAGCAGCACCCTGGCATTCGGGTCATCGTCCATCCTGAAGTGCCATGGGACGTCGTGCAGGCCGCGGACGACAGCGGCAGCACGGAATACATCATCAAGGCGATCACCAGCAGTCCTGTCGGCTCGATCTGGGCAGTCGGCACCGAGGTGCATCTCGTCAATCGACTCGCCACACAGCTGGCACCCGAGCGCACGGTCATCTCGCTCGATCGCTTCGGCTGCCTCTGCTCGACCATGTTCCGTGTGTCCCCGAACCACCTCCTCTGGATCCTCGAGGAGCTCGTCCAGGGCCGGGTGCACAACCGCATCGTCGTGCCCGACGACCAGAAACACTGGACTCGGGTCGCGCTCGATCGGATGCTCTCTATTCAATAGCTCTCAACTACCATCGGTGGTCACGGCCACTGCCGAGGAGGACTCATGGCGCACGAACTTCCCAAGCTTCCGTACGATTTCGCTGCTCTCGAGCCGCACGTCGATGCCCAGACGATGCAGATCCATCACGGAAAGCATCATCAGGCGTATGTGACCAACCTCAATGCCGCGTTGGAGAAGCATCCCGCGCTGCAGTCGAAGAGCCTGGACGAGCTGTGCAAAGACATCGACAGTGTTCCCGAGGACATCCGCACGGCCGTTCGAAACAACGGTGGCGGTCACTGGAACCATTCACGCTTCTGGCAGTGGATGGCGCCAGGTGCTGGCGGCGCACCCACGGGCAAGGTTGCTGACGCGATCAACGGCTCGTTCGGGAGCTTCGATGCGTTCAAGGAGCAGTGGGGAAAGGCCGGTGCGGGACGGTTCGGAAGCGGCTGGGTGTGGCTCCTCAAGGACGGCGGCAAGCTGTCGATCGCGAGCACGCCTAACCAGGACAACCCGTTGATGACCGGAGGCACCGCGATTCTGGGTCTCGACGTGTGGGAGCACGCCTACTACCTCAAGTATCAGAACCGCCGGCCCGACTACATCACGGCGTGGTGGAACGTAGTGAACTGGGCCGAGGTCAGCAAGGCGCTGTAGCTATCGGCTCAGCGCGTCCTCGATCGCCTTCTGGAAGGTCGCGAACGGATGGGCCCCGAGCAGGGCCTGTCCGTTCACGAAGAACACCGGCGTGCCCCTCATGCCGACACCTGCCGCATCGTCGTAATCCTTCTTCACCTCAGCCTCGTGGCGCCCTGAGTCCAGACACTCGTTGAACCTGGTGGCATCGAGGCCGACATCGGTTGCCCAGCGTTTGAGCTCGGCGATCCGAAAGCGCACGACTTCGTCAGGCTGCCCGCGCCGGTCCTGCTCTCGAAACAATTTGTCGTGATACTCCCAGTAGCGCCCCTGGTCCTCTGCGCACTCCGCAGCCATCGCGGCGACGATCGCTTCGGGATGACCCTTCTGAGGAAAGTCCCTGAAGACGAAGCTGACCTTCCCGGTGTCGATGTATTCCTTCTTCAGGCGGGGGAACGTGCCCTTCCAGAACGCACGGCAGAAAGGACACTGGTAATCGCCAAACTCGATGATCGTGACCTTCGCCTTGGGGTCACCAAGGACCGGGTCGTCGTCGACCGAAATAAACCTGCCTGTCTGGGCTGAAGCGGCGGTGAGTCCAACAAACAAGAGGAGGGCCAGGATCCGGGCAGTTGTCCCGCCGACCTGGCCGCTACTCTCGTTCATGTGCAGTGCTGTTGAATCAGTGCGTTTTCGGCGTGACCGTCGCAGCCGCCGCTCCCGCGGGTGGCGGTAGGGCTACCGCCGGTGCTGGCGTTGCCGGCTTGTGAGCCGCGCCCCCACTAGCAGCCAGTCGTTCCTTCAGCATCAGCTCAGCGTGCGCAAAGAACGTTTCCATCGGGAGCTTGTTCGCATCAACCTCGGCCAGGAGTGCGCGCTGCGCCTTGTATTCCCGGTTCTCGATGCCGGCCTTGCTCTGGAGCATTCTCCACGCCTTGCGACGCTCGACGCAGAAGAGCACGAGCTGTCGAGACAGCGTGCGGTACTCGATGCGGCCATTGTCACCCTGGACTTTGATGTAAACGCCGAAGTCAGGGACGTAGGACCGGTGGCTGCTGACCAGGTAACGCCGGTAGACCACATCCTGTTGCGTGATCCGGATCAGCATGTTCTCGAGCGGAATCAGCGTTGCGGCTTCTTCAGGCTTCACCTTCTTCAAGTGATTCCTGAAGCGGGCTTCGGTGGCGCACCAATGCGCCACCGTATAGCGGTACGACTCGTTGGTGCTCTTGAACTTCGCCTCGTACCAATCCATGTCGATCGACGGATTGCCTTTGACGTCCAGCGCTTCCTGATAGGTTTCGCCGAGCCTCGGGTTGAACACGAACTCCGGAGCTCCACGCGAATCGCGCACCCGTTGTGCCTGCGTGAGCGCCATGTCGTCCGCGACGCCATGCTCCGGCTGACATGTGGTGAAGCACTGCAGGAACGACGTGCCGCGGTATTCGATACCGTCCAGGATGGCTCGATACAGCTTGGGTGCGTTGGCGATGGAGATCTGCGCGACGAACGGCGACCCGTGTCCCGCGAGGAACGTCTCGGCCACCGTCTTCTTCTCGTTGTTCTTGCCCTGAGTGGCGGCGCCAAACACGTTCATGTCGTTGCCGCCAAGCATTGGCGTCGAGTCGGAGTTCTGACCGCCGGTGTTGGAGTACACCTGCGTGTCCAGCATGACCGCCTTCACGTTGGGACGATTCTGCAGGATCACCTTCGACATGTTCTGATATCCGATGTCGCCCATCCCGCCGTCGCCGCCCACAACCCACACCTTGGGCAGCTCGAGGATCTCCTGGTCGGTCATGACGGCGTCGCTGAAATGGACGTATTCGTAGTACTCGCGTGGGTTGATCACCTCACCCGTACGGTTCATCAGCGCGTCGGCCAACCGCTCGGGAATCACGGATCGCCGGCCGTGATCGACGATGAAGCTTTCGCCCATGAGCCAGCCCACAGTGATGCCGTCCTGGAAAAGCGAGTTCATCCACGGGTACGGATGCGGGTTGTTGGGTGGCGTCGATCCGTACACGGTGTTGCAGCCGGTATGCGCGGCCATGGCCATCACCGACATCCCGTTGGGCAGGCGGCCATCGATCGGCTGAAGGTTCTTGTGATTGAACGCTTCCTGGCGCATGACCGCCGTAATCGCGGCGATGATCTGGCGGTCGGAAATAGGACCGTGCGCCGCCATGCGCGTCTTCGTGTCCTTGTCGTCCTCGCCGCCGAGACCCATGAGCAGGTGCGCAACGGCCTGGCGCAGCAGGTCGTACTCCTCCTGGCTGCGTTCCTTGATCGCGGCCAGCTTCTCCTCGCCTTCCTTCTCCAGTTGGTCGGCTTTGGCGCGGAATCGATCCGCCTTGGCATGGTAGAGGGGCCGCATATAGGCCTCGGTCACCGCGGCGCAGGCGCGGAGGATGCTCTTCTCACCGCATCCGGCGCAGGCGCCGTCGCCTGAGACCAGGGCATCGTAGTTGCGGCGCACCATGAGCATGTTGCGCAACGTGGCTGTCTTGGAATCCTGCGGCCTGGAATCGTTGTACAGACCAAGGTACTTCTGAGGCGTATCCGGAAGCAGGTCGAGGAATGCCGTGCCGCTTTCGTGCTCGGCGTTTACTTCCTCCGTCTCCTGCACCATGCGCAGCGCGTCGTGCTCGCCGCAGGCGGTCACGCAGGCCGCGCAGCCCTTGCAGAGGTCGGAAACAAAAATCGAGAAGATGCCGCCGCCACCAGGCTTCTTCTTTTCAGGTGTCGCAAAGATGGCGTTCGTCTTCTGGTACGCCATCGGGATCTTGTCGAGCACGTTGAAGAACTGTGACTTGGCACTCTCCGAGAAGCCGTTGACGTCGTGCGTGACCTGGCGAATGAACGTCTGGACCGGCGTGCCGGTTCCCTTGGCGAGCGAGTCGCGCATCAGCTCACGCGTACGTCGATCGATTTCCGGGACGAGGCCGAGCATCTTCTGCCGTTCGGACGGTTCCTCGACGTAGTTCGTGATCGCCGTCCGCAGCACCGTGTCCATGTCCTGCGAGCAGTTCGGGAGCGCAGTGTCAGGACACACTGCGATGCACTCCATGCACTGCGTGCAGTTCTCAGGAATGTAGAGCGGGGTTTCGCGTCTCGCGACGTACTTGGACGCGGTGTCACCGCTGCCCGCGGCCATCACGCCCAATGCGGCGAGCGGGGATGCCGGTTGGTCGTACCCGTAATCCGACCGGAACTCGGCATCGAAGGTGGCGACGCGGGTCAGGGGCGTACGCTCGTCCTGGCCCTCTGGAATTTCATGCGAGCGGCAGCCAGGTCCGCACGATGACCCTTGCCCCTGCTCACGGAAGAGCGGCAACAGCGCCTTGCCACGCAATGTCGAGCGGTCGGCGGCTTCCAGTTCCCCGATTCGAATCTCCTGGACCAGCTCGAACCCCTTGGTCATGACCTCCATATTGGATTTCACGACTGCATCGCCGAGCCTGCCGAACTTCTTCACGTACTGCTTGTGCACCGCATCGCGGAACTGGTCGCGCGTGATGCCGAACTCCTGGAGCATCGGCGAGACCGCGAAGAACGCACCTAGAAACGCGTTGCCCTGCATGCGAAGCTGCAGGTCGCCTCGGTCCGTCGCTTCGCGCGCGATCTTGAAGCCGGGCAGCGTGAACACGCGGATCTTGTTGTCGATGATCTGCTTGCGCGCCCAGAGCGGAAGACGTTCCCACGCCTGAGCGCCCTCTTCCTCGGACTCCCAGACGAGCGACCCGCCCACCGACATGCCGTCGAGGGGGTTGGTGTGCGTGAACGCCTTGGGATCGCAGCACAGCACGACATTCACGTGTCGCAGATCACAGTTGACCCGAATGCGTTCCGGCGCCGCGATCATGAAGTACGACGTCGGCGCGCCCTTTTTCTCGGACCCGTACTTCGGGTTGGCGCTGACGTGGATGATCTCCTTCGGGTTTCCGAGCTCGTCCACAACCTTGTCGCGCTCATAGAGCAGGTCGTTCAGGTCGCCGATGATGGCGCCGAGGTTCTTGCCCGTCGTGATCGCGCCCCATCCACCAACCGAATGGAAGCGAACGGCGATCGCCTTGTCTGGCAGGAGGGACGGTGTATCGTCGGACCGGACCTCATACGGATGGTCCACGCCCAGCACCATGAACGAGACGCCGTCCGAGGCGCGCTTTCCGTCCTTGCGCGCTCGCGTGCCCGTGGCGAACTCATAAGCGCCGATGCTGTGCTCGGGTCGGAAGTCACGGGAGCCAAGTCCGTAGATACCGCCGAAGAGTCGCGGCATCTGAGCGGCACTGATTGAAGGGATCCCGGCTTCGCCCTGCAGCGCCTTGGCCAGCGCCGTCCGGATGTCGCGTCCCATCGGGTTGTCACCCGCCATCGGTTCGTCGGTCCGTTCCAGGATGATGACGTTCTTCTTCCCGGCCAGGGCCTTGACGACCGCGGCATCGGGAAACGGCCGGAACACGTTCAGGTGAATGGATCCGACGCTGGCGCCGCGAGTGGCCCGCAGATGATCGACCGCCGCCTCGATATTCTCGGCCGCCGATCCAAGCGACACGAACACGGTTTCCGCGTCCTGCGTCTTGTACTCAGTGATGAGGCCGTAGTAACGGCCGGTAAGGTCCCCGAAATCCTTCCAGGCCTCCTCCAGGAACTGAAGGATTGGCTCAGTGAAATTATTCCGCCTCGCAACCACACCCTGCATGTAGTGCTCCTGGTTCTGCACAGGTCCCAGGAGAACGGGGTTGGTCAGGTCGATCATCTTGGGTACCCGGCGTCGCCGCGGACCGAAGAGGACGCGCTGGCTTTCCGTCGGGCAGTCGATGATGTCGTCGGGAGCGCCCAGATACTCGCGGATGAGCGCGGATTCGTGTTTGTAAAACGTTCGCTCGAGGTGGGTGGTGAGGAAGCCGTCCATGACGTTCATGCCCGGCGTCAGGCTGAGCTCGGTGACACGGCGCAGAACCAACGCCTGGTCGGCGGCCTGCTGGGCGTCCTTCCCGAACACGATGATCCATCCGGTATCAAGCGCGCCATACACGTCGTCATGGCCGCAATGAACGTTGAGCGCGTGTTTGGTCAGTGCCCTCGCGCCAACCTCGAGCACCATCGTCGAGCACTTGCCGGGTGCGTGGTAATACTGCTCGACGCCGTAGACGATCCCCTGGCCCGAGGTGTAATTGACGACGCGTTTGCCGCAGACGGAGTGGGCGATGGCGCCACCCTGGGCGGCATGTTCACCCTCAGCCTCGATCGCGATCGTGTTGCCGCCAAAGACGTTCAGCTTGCCTTCCGCGAAAGCCTGCTGGTAGAGCTCACCACCTTCGGTTGACGGAGTGATTGGGTAAAAAACACCGGCGTCGGCGATGCGCGCCTCGGTGTGGTAGGAAACCAGCTGGTTTCCGTTGGCGGTGACGCGAATCCCTGGGAAACGAGGCATTGCACCCTCCCTAGATGGATCGAACCCCCCGGAAGCGACGGCGAACTATTCCCCGATTTGGGCATCATTCTAGCTGAAAAAGCAGGGGGAACCCGGGCCGTCTTGAGGGTGATCCCGAGGTCGGACGATCGCGTAGAGTACGCCCATGACCCGCCTCGACGCACCGGGTTTTCGCCAATACCAACCGAATCGCCACGGGTCGCGGGCCCGCCGCCATTTATTGGGGGCGATCGCCACGGTGTGGACGATCCTTGTCGCAGTGTGCCCGTCGGCCCACGCGCAGGTCGTCGAGCCCTTTGATCACCTGCACCTGGTGGTTCCGGATGTCGAGTTCGCCCGGGAGTGGTACATCCAGCACATGGGCGGCAATGCCGGCGAAACACCGGACGCGGTCTCGTGGGGCGCCTGGCCAGGCGACCACCCCATGCCCGTCCAGCTGCTGTTTACGCTGGCGGATCCATCGCACGCTGGCGTAGGAACAACCATCGACCACGTGGGATTCTCCTTCGCCAATCTCGACGCCGCCGTGGATGGGCTGCGCACCGCCGGGGTCAGGATCCTCAGTCCTGTGTCCGTCTCTTCTGATTTGGGCAAGCATGCCGTGGCCGAGGATCCATGGGGAACCCGTCTGGTGCTCATCGAGGATCCCGAAGCTCCTGGAATCCACCACGTCGAGATCCGCGTGGCAGATCCCGAGTCGAGCCTGAGCTGGTATGCGCGGATGTTTGGTGGTGAACGCGTTCGATTCAACGGCGCTGTTGATGCTGTCCGTTACCGTGGACTGGGTGTCTTCTATCTCTTTGCAACCAAGGACGATCGGGCGGTACCTGGACCGGGCAGGACGCTCGATCACCTCGGGTTCGGACCGATAGATCTCGACGAAGTGGTTCGGGTGCTGACCGCGGAAGGGACCGTGTTCACGTCGAACCCAAACCCACGACTGAATCCCGGTTGCCGTGTGTCCGCGGCAGGCGACGAACGTACCCAGGGTGTTCAAAGGCTCTTCTGCGAGCCTGCCCCACAGCTCGCGCATCGGGCGGTGTTCTTGTCGGCGCCAGACGGCGTGCGCATCGAGCTCGTGCAGCACCTGGAAGCCGGTGGGCACTAGTCCGCTTCCGTCTCACCGATGCTGAACAGGATCGTCGAGCGCTCGCTGAAGAGCCGTGGGCTCGTTGTCCTGCTGGCCTGCGCGCTCGGCGCGTGGGGTTGGTGGGCGGCGACCGTCACGCCGATCGACGCGATTCCGGACCTCTCCGACAACCAGGTGATCGTGTTCACCGAGTGGCCTGGTCACGGTGCGCAGGAGGTGGAGGACCAGGTCTCGTATCCGCTCACGGTCAACCTGCAGGGCCTGGCCGGTGTGCGCGTGGTGCGGTCGCAGTCAGCGTTCGGGTTCTCGATGATTTACGTGATCTTCGAGGATGCAATCGACCAGTACTTCGCACGCACGCGCGTCCTCGAGCGCCTGAGCCTTGCCACCACGCTCCTGCCTGACGGCGTGACCCCGAGGCTCGGCCCCGATGCCACGGGTGTGGGCCATGTGTTCTGGTACACCATCGAAAGCGACCGCCATTCGCTGCGGGATCTGCGCACGATTCAGGACTGGTTTGTCAGGTACCAGCTCAACGCGGTGCCGGGGGTGGCCGAGGTCGCTTCGATTGGTGGCCACGTCCAGCAGTACCAGATAGACATCGACCCGAATCGCCTGCGCACCTACAACCTTTCGATCGGCCAGGTGATCGAAGCCGTTCGCAACAGCAATCAAAACGTTGGCGGCAACGTGCTCGAGTCGAACGGCACATGGTCCATCGTGCGCGGCGTCGGGCTCATCGCGTCGATTGACGACATCCGGCAGATCGTCGTGGGCGCGCGTGATGGCGTTCCGATCTACGTGCAGCAGGTCGGCGACGTACGCATTGGCGACGCTTTCCGCGTCGCGTCTCTCGTGAAGGGGAGCCACGAGGCTGTCGGCGGTGTAGTCGTGGCGCGTACGGGCGCGAACGCGCAGCAGGTCATCGACGCGGTCAAGACGCGCATCACTCAGATCAGTACCGGTTTGCCATCTGGCGTGCGGATCGTGCCTTTCTACGATCGCTCGCTGCTCATCAGTCAGGCGATCGACACCCTGCGCTGGACATTGCTCGAGGAAATAGCGCTCGTCACGCTTGCCCACGTCATCTTTCTCATGCACTTCCGATCGATCCTGATCGTGACGGCGCCGTTGCCGTTGGCCGTGCTGCTGTCGTTCCTGGGCATGTACTACGCCGGTATCTCCTCGAACATCATGAGCCTCGCGGGCATCGCCATCGCGATTGGCGTCCTCGTCGATGCCGGGATCGTGGTGACCGAAAACGCATTCAGGTACGTCGAGCGCAGCGGTATCGATACACGGGACCGCCGTGCGGTCTGGCACGCGGTCCTCGACTCCACTCGTCTCGTGAGCCGTCCCGTCTTCTTCTCGATGGCGATCATCGTCCTCGCCTTCGTCCCGGTATTCGCGCTGACGGGCCAGGCCGGGAAGCTGTTTCAGCCGCTCGACGCCGGCTGGCCCCGCCCGAACGATATGCCACCAGGCCGGCCGCCGAGACCGAGACGGCACTAGCATTCGTCGTGATCCCATCGAACGCGACGGAATCGGCCACCGTGACCGGAACCCCAGTCAGCGCCCGCCGCGTCAGGTCGAGCCGCTGGCCAAGCAAGGTGCCGCCGCGGATGAACAAGAGCCATCCACCTTCGCCAGGCGCTTCGGTGGACCCGGGCCCGGCTGGGTCGTAAACGCCCGCCGCATCGGCCGCCGTCAGCCGGGTCGTCTCCGGCGCGTCGAGCGAGCCCAGGTAGAGGCCCTGCGTGTCCGGCGTGCCCTGCGCATAGAACAGGAACTGCCGGCCGTCGGGCAGGAACTGCGGGAACCGGTGGCTCCGCTGCGTCGCCAGCGTCGTGACCGCCACGGCCGCCCCGCCCGAGGCCGGAACGCGGAACAGGGGGCTTTCTGGGGTCGGCGCAAAGAGGATGACCCCGTCCGCACTCCACGTCCCACCGCGACCGATAGTCGCGGCAAGCGTCTGCGGCGATCCGCCGGCAAGGTTGACCCGCTTCAGACTGCTGCCGTCGAAGAAGCCCACTGACCGGCTGTCGGGCGACCAGAAGGGATACTGTGCGCCCTCGGTGCCCGCCAGCGGCTGCGCCGTGGCCTGGTCGAGTGGCCGCAGCCACAGCCGAGGCGCGCCGTCCCCGGACGCGACGAACACAATCTGGCGGCCGTCTGGGGAGAGCGCAAAGGACGTCGTTTCGGTCGTCGCCGGAGTGACGATGTCCACGCGCGTCTCGGGCGGCGCTGGGGTCGCGGGACGCGTGACAGACCACACGGCGGCGCCCACGACGACGCCCGTCATCAGGGCCGCTGCGCCGACCAGGGCCGCGCGTCGCCTCAGGGTTCGCCGTATAGCGCCCACCTCGACGGCCACGGCCGCGTCGGTCCGTTGCCGCCACCGTTCTTGCACGACGGCCGGGTCTGGTGCCTGAGCTCCGGCGGCAGCGTCTTCGAACGCGCCGTCCAGCGCCAGGCGCACGTCGCCGATGTCGCGCAGTCGCTGTCTCGGATCCTTCTGCAGGCACCGTTGCACGACGGTCCGCACGGCCGCGGGTGTCGCCGTCGGCAGACGCGACCACGCCGGCTCCTTGTGAATCACCGCCCCGAGTGTCTCGGCGATGTCTTCGCCCTCGAACGGGCGCTTTCCCGTCAGCATCTCAAACAGCACTGCCCCGAACGCCCAGATGTCGGCGCGCTTGTCCACCGTCTTGCCGCGCGCCTGCTCGGGACTCATGTACGCCGCCGTGCCGAGGATCATGCCGGCGCCGGTCAGCATCGCGGGCGAGGTGATCGTCGGGGCCTGTGACACGCTCGCCGACGTCACACCAGCCGGCTCCATGGCCTTCGCCAATCCGAAATCGAGCACCTTCACCGTGCCGTCCGGTCGTACCTTGATGTTGGCGGGCTTCAGATCGCGGTGAATGATCCCCTGCTCGTGTGCCGCTTCGAGGGCTTCGCAGATCTGCTTCGCGATCGGAAGGGCCTCGTCGAGAGGCATCGCGCCCTGCGCGATCTGGTCGGCGAGCGTCGGGCCTTCGACCAGTTCCATCACGAGCGCGTGCAGGCCCGCGGACTTCTCGAGCCCGTAGATCTGCGCGATGTGGGGATGATTGAACGAGGCAAGCGTCCTGGCCTCGCGCTCGAAGCGGGCGAGCCGATCCGCGTCGTGCGCGAAACCCTCGGGTAGTACCTTGATGGCGACTTCCCGGCCGAGGTTCGTGTCCGTCCCCCGATACACCTCGCCCATGCCGCCAATCCCGAGCAGTCGGCCGACCTCGTAGGGACCGATCCGAGCTCCAGACGTCAGTGCCAAATCGCTACGGATTATACGTACGCACGGGCACGGTGCGACGGTGCGAGGGTGCAGATTGACGTGCCGGGGTCGCCGTCGGATTGCGGGAACTGCGTACTCCTCCTCGCCAGGAGGGGATTTCCCTGGATCTCGTCACGGCACGGTCTCGCGTCACTGAGTGGCGGGAGCGACGATGCTACGATTGAATTTCCGACGGCGCGAGGTGCTCATCGACAAGATGCCAGATGTCGCAAACCTGGCTGCCGGTTCGATGTTCCTGGGTCAGTTTCTAACCGAGCGCCCCTTCTCCGCGGTGCTTGCTGCGGCAGGGTCGCGGGATGGATGGGTTGCTGGGCGATTACTCTCGTGCTCTGTCGGGAAGGAAGACCGATGATCGGAGTGCTCGTGATGTTTTACAGCATGGTTGCATTCTTCGGCATCATCGTGCTGATCGACTGGATCGGGCGCCGGAAGGATCGACAGTCGCGAAACCGCGCCGCGTAGGCAGGGCTTTCACGCCAATTGGCAGACTGGCCGGCGGTGCGCCGAGGCGTCAGACGAACAGGGTGGCAGCGACGCGCTGAGCCATCTCTACCCAGGGGGCGGGGTAGACGCCCATGCCAACCACGCCGAGCATGCAGATGGCAATGGCCGTAGCCAGAAGGCCCGGGATCCTGACGGGTTCCTGGCGTTCGGGTGCGTCGATGTACATCCGCTGCGCCACCACCAGGTAGTAGTAGAGCGCAACCACCGTGAGCACGGCGCCCAGGAAGACCAGGCCGTAGAGACCGCGCTCGATCGCCGCCCAGAAGACGAACAGCTTCGCCCAGAATCCGGCCACGAACGGAATCCCTCCAAGTGAGAGGAGGAAGACCAGCATCGAGAGTGCGAGGAGCGGCGAGCGCTGCGCGAGACCCTTGTAGGCGTCGATCCCGTCGGACTGCTCAGAGCGGGAAACCGTTTCGATCACGAGAAAGGCTCCCATGTTCCCGAACATGTACGCCACGAGGTAGAAGAGGAGCATCGCGATGCCGGAACTGGAGAACGCAGCCAGCCCGATGAGCATGTAGCCGATGTGCGCGATACCGGAGTAGGCGAGCAGTCGCTTGATGTTCCGCTGCGGGATCGCCATCAGGTTGCCGGTGATGATCGTGATGCCCGCCAGGGCGGCCAGCGCCGGAATCCACGCCAGCATCGAATCGCCCATGCCCTGCACGTAGAGCCGGATGAGCGCGACGAATCCCGCGGCCTTGGGCGCCACTGACAACCAGGCCACGAACGGGGTGCTTGCGGCCTCGTAGGTGTCCGGGGCCCACATGTGGAACGGGAACGCGGCAATCTTGAACCCGAGTCCGGCCAGCAGCAGCACCATGCCCAATTGCACGAGCGGATTTCCATCGGCCAGCCCGGCCGGAATCGCCTCGAGCGCCGTGCTGCCCGTTGCCCCGTAGATGAACGACATGCCGTAGACGATCACCGCCGACGAGGCCGTCCCGACAAGGAAGAACTTGAGCGCTGCTTCTGACGCCACGGCCTCGCGCTTCAGGAAGCCGGTCATCAGAAAGAGCGGGATCGACATGAGCTCGAACGCGAGGAAGAGGAGTACCAGTTCCCGCGCCGAGGCAAGGATCGACATCCCAAGGACCGACACGACAATCGCGAAGTGATACTCGGCCGAGCGCCGGCTAAATGCGTACTGGCGCATCGTGAGCGAGCCGAGCACGCTGATGGCTGCCGAGGCCAGGAAGAGCCGCTTGGCGAAGAGCGCGAGACCATCCTGCACGAAGGAGCCGCGGAGAATCGATGTCCCCTCCTCCGCGAAAAACGTCAGGACAAAAACGGCCAGCAGGCCAAAGAGCGTCATCCACCCGGTACCGGAGCCGGAGCCGCGCTGGGCCCGCCCCACGGATTCAGCCGACTCGGTAGCGCGCGGATCCTGGCCGGCACGCCCGATGATGCCCTTCAGCAATACCGCGACGGCGAGCGCGAAGAGCGCGAGCTCGATAGCGAGCGGCATTCCGGAGTTCAACGTCATTGTCCTGGAAGCCGCGACAGAAGCGGCACGGTGGCCGTGTCAATGGGACCGACAGCAAGGCCGGGTGCGACGCCGAAGAGCACGAGCACAAACACCAGAATTCCCAGCGCGGCCCATTCCGTTCCGATCGCGTCAGGCAGATGCTGGAAATGCGGGTCCTCGCTCTTCGGCCCCCAGAAGATCTGCTTGGTGACCCGGAGCACGTAGATCGAGGTGAGGAACGCGCCAATGACGCCTGGGAACAGCCACCAGCTGTAATTCGATCCCCACGCGCCAAGGAATGTCAGGAACTCGGCCACGAAACCGGCAGTCGCCGGCAGCCCCAGAGACGACAGGCCGCCAATCGTGAACGCCGTCGCGATGCCCGGCATCATCGTCGCGAACCCACCCATCTTGAAGATTTCGCGCGAGTGGGCTTTCTCGTAGACCAGGCCGACGAGCGCGAAGAAGAGGCCCGTCATGATGCCGTGGGCGAACATCTGGAACACCGATCCGTTCAGCCCGTTCACGGTCAGCGTCGCGGCGCCGAGCATCACGACGCCCATGTGCGAGACCGACGAGTACGCGATCACGTACTTCAGGTCCGTTTGCGCCATGGCGCTCAGCGCGCCGTACACGATGTTGATGCAGGCGATCAGGCCGACGAGCCACGCCCATTCAACGGCAGCGTCTGGCAGCAGACCAATGCCCAGCCTGACCACGCCGTACGCGCCGAGCTTCATCAGCACGCCAGCGTGGAGCATCGAGACTGCCGTCGGTGCCGACGCGTGACCGTCAGGTGACCAGGTGTGGAACGGCCAGATGGCGGCGAGAATCCCGAACCCGACGTAGAACGCAAGGAAGACCCACGTCTGAAGCGTGGGGTCGAACGTCATCTGCTGGAAGGTGAGGAAGGAGAACGACCTCGAGCCGCCTGTCACGTACAGGGCCAGGATGCCGACGAGAATGAACGCCGACCCGAAGAGCAGGTACAGCGTCAGCTTCATCGCCGCGTATTCCTTGGTGCCGACGCCAGTCCGTCCGAACGCCCACCCGAAAATACCCTGCGGCCGCACTTCGCCCGTTGAGCCCCAGATGCCGATGAGCAAATACATCGGCAGCACGGCGATTTCGTAGAACAGGAAGAAGATGAAGAGATCCAGCGAGACGAATACACCGTAGACGCCGGTCACCAGGAGGAGCAGCAGCGCGTAGAACTCCTGGCTCCGATTCTTCACGGTCCATGAGGCAAATACGCCCGCGAAGATGATGATCGACGTGAGGAGCGACATCAGCACGCTGATGCCGTCCACGGCGAGCAGATAGGTGATCCCCAGCGACGGGACCAGCGCGAACTCTTCCTGGAACTGGAACCCTGCCGCTGTGCGGTCGTACTCGAAGTAGATCCACAAGGACGCGACGAGCGAAATGGTTGCTCCGATGAGCGACACAATCCGCACCAGCAGCGGATTGTTCCGGGCGCAGAACATGACGACGAGGGCGGCCACGAAGGGCGCCCACGTCATGATGGAAAGGACAGGAAGCCCGGTCATGCGAGGGCCCACCGCGCCCAGAGGAGAAGAATCAGGAGCCCCACGGCCACTCCGTAGACATAGTCCTGTGCGCGTCCAGTCTGCAGTGTCCGCAAGTCATCGCCTGACGTCAGCGTCCAGGCGCTCACGACGTTGAGCACGCCATCGACGATGTAGCGGTCGATCCATCCAAGGATCTTCGAGAAGCCGAGGAGCACCACGTTGTAGATACCCTCGAAGATGTTGTCGATCCAGAACTTGTTGATCGCTGCGTAGCGGATCGGGCCGAAGGCCGACGCGAGGCTCACGGGATTGATGATCTGCCGCTGATACGTGGCCCAGGCGAGCAGAATGCCCGCCACAGCGGTTCCGACCGCTGCCGGCATCAGCCAGCCGGGGGCGGTGAATTCGGTCTCTGGATGCGTGAAGGTGAAGTAGACGCCGACGGCCATCGAGAGCAGCGCCAGAATCCACAGTGGCAACGCCATCGCTGCCGGCGGATCGTGGGGCTCTGCATGATGGCCATGACCACCGTGTGCGTGCCCGTGAGCATGCGCGTGAGCGGCGGCGGGTACTCCGTAGAACGCCAGGAACACCACACGGAACATGTAGAAGGCGGTCAGAAACGCCACCAGCATCAGCACCGCAAACGGGCCGACGAGCCCGCCAGCCCACACCGCGCCCAGGATCTCTTCCTTCGACAGGAAGCCGCCAAAGAGCGGAATCCCCGCCAGCGACAGCGTGCCGATGAGAAAGACGATCGCCGTCTGCGGCATCTTGCGGGCGAGTCCGCCCATGTCTGGCAGGTCATTGCTGTGGACGGCGTGGATCACGGCGCCAGCACCCAGGAACAGGAGCGCTTTGAACAGGCCGTGGGTCAGCAGGTGGAAGAAGCCGGCCGAGGCGAAGCCGGCGCCAATGGCCGTCATCATGTAGCCGAGCTGCGACACCGTTGAGTAGGCGAGCACCCGCTTGATGTCGTCCTGCACACAGGCCAGCACCGCGGCCAGGAGTGCCGTGAATGCACCAACCCACGCCACGATGAGCAGCACGTCCGGCGTCAGCGCAAACAGGAACTCGGTCCTCAGCAGCAGGTACACCCCGGCGGTCACCATCGTCGCCGCATGGATGAGCGCGGAGACTGGCGTCGGCCCTTCCATCGCGTCGGGCAGCCAGATGTGCATCGGGAACTGCGCCGACTTGCCGGCCGCGCCCATGTAGAGACAGAAGGTGATGATCGAGAGTCCCGCCACCGGCAGCGCCCCGCTCTCGACCAGGACTCGCATCTCGGTGAGATCGAAGGTGCCCGCCTGGCGCCACAGCAGGACGATGCCGATCAGGAGGCCGACGTCACCGGCCTTGGTGATCCAGAACGCCTTGACCGCTGCGCGCGCGGCTGAGGGCTTGCGGTACCAGAAGCCAATGAGCAGGTATGACGACAGGCCCACGAGCTCCCAGCAGATGAAGAGCTGCGCGAGGTTCGGCGCCAGGACCAGGCCCATCATCGAGAACGCGAAGAGCGACTGATACGTGTAGTAGCGGCCGAACGAGGGCGCGGGCTCGTCGCTGAGATACGACAGCGAATACACCTGAACGAGGCACGCGACGAGCGCCACCAGGCACAGCATCACCGACGAGTCCGCGTCGGCGAGGATGCCCACCGTCATGAGCGTTTGCCCCTGCGACGGTAGCCATTCCCAGACCCGTCGTGACACCGCACCGCCCATGTGCTGCTGCCACGAGAGCACGGCGGCGGCGAGTGAGCCGATCGCGCAGGCAATCGAGACGAACGCACCCGGCCGTCCGAGTCGCCTGAGCGGCGCGACGATCGCGAGGGTCAGAAACCCGAGCGCATGCAGGAGGAGCGCTATGAGAGCGAGTGATCCGTCGCCGGTCATCATCCCTTGAGCAGATCCAGATGGTCCGCTGTCACCGTACGGCGCACGCGGAAGAGGAGGATCACGATTGACAGGCCGAGCGCGGCCTCGACCACGGTGATGCAGATCGTGAAGACGGTGAAGATCATTCCCGTGACGTCACCGCTGAATCGCGAGAACGCCACGAGGTTGATGTTCACGGAGTTGAGCATCAACTCGATGCCGAGCAGGATGCTGATGGTGTTGCGGCGTGTGACCACGCCGAAAAGTCCGATGCCGAAGACCACCGCCGCGAGCGTGAGGTACGCCTGCAGTCCCATCAGTCCTCCGGCCTCGCAAAGTAGATGGCGCTCATGAGCCCGGCCAGCATGAGCACGGCGAGCAGCTCGAATGGGAGCGCGAATCGCGTCAGCACCGTCTCGCCAATGATCTGTGTCAGGTCACCGCTCATCGGCGCGCGCGTGATGGCAAGCGGGCGCTCCATGATGGAACTCACGATCAGCCACACCAGCGCCGCTGAGACCACAGCGCCGCCTGTGATGCGCCGGCTCACCTGCGACAGGCGCTCACCCACCAGCTTTTCTGTCACCACGATCGCGAATACGACAATGGTCACGATGCCGCCGGCATAGAGGAGGAGCTGGACCGCAGCGAGGAACTCAGCCTCGAGCAGAAGGAACACACCAGCCGTGCCCGTGAGCGCGAGCGCGAGCCACAGGACCGCGTGGAAGAGGTTCTTGGTCAACACGACCATGAGCGCTGACCCGACCAGCAGGATCGCCAGGACCCAGAATGCGAGCACTTCGCCCGTCATGCCGGTGTCTCCTCCTTCGCGGCGTGCTCGGTGCGCGCCATCTTCGGCGGTCCCTGCATGTCGCGGAGTTTGTTCCCGGTCGCCCACGACTGCTCATGCTGCAGGCCGATTGCGTGCAGGCGGTCCTTGTCGAGCAGCAGTTCGCGGCGGTCAGCGGTGGCCAGGTCGAACGACTTCATCATCACGATGGCGTCGGTCGGGCACACCTGCACGCAGAGCTCGCAGAACTCGCAGGCATAGAGCTCGAGCGTGAACGTCTTCGCGTAGTTCCGCTTCTCGCCCTTGAGCATCTCGACCTTGATCACGGCCGGCGGGCAGACCATCTCGCACAGCCGGCAGCCGATGCACGCTTCCTCTTCGGTGTCCTTTTCGTACACCAGGGCGAGCAGGCCACGATAGCGGTCGGGGTAGGTCCGCGGTTTCTCGGGATAGTGCACCGTGACCGGCTTGCGGAACAGGTTCATCGCCGTCATCCGCATCGCGGAGAGGATGGCGCGGACGATCACGAAGACGTTGGTGCCGTCGGTGCGTCGCGCGTCACGAAGCGCTCGCACCTGTTCGACGGTCTGCAGCTCAGAGCCCAGCATTGGCCCTCCAGACCACCACGACCGCCGTGGCGAGCAAGAGCAGGAGCGTTGCGGGAAGCAGCGCTTTCCAGGAGAGTGCCAGGATCTGGTCCACGCGGATGCGCACGAAGCTCCAGCGGACCCAGGTCACGAGCAGGAAGACCAACATGGCCTTGATGAGGAACCAGATCGGGCCGAGCCACTCCGGACCGGGGCCGGACCAGGCACCGAGGAAGAGCAACGCACCGAGGAACGAGGCGCCGAGAATGTGCGCGTACTCGCCGAGCTGGATCAGCGCGAACTTCATGCCCGAGTATTCGACGCGGAACCCGGCCACGAGCTCGGATTCAGCCTCGAGGATGTCGAACGGCGCGCGATTCTCCGCCGCAACGGTCGAGACGATGAAGGCGATGAACGCCAGTTGACCGATGACCGGATAGAAGATGAACCAGAGCCCGCTCTGGGCGGCTGCGATGTCGGAGAGCTTCAGCGAACCGGCAAGCACGACCGGAATCAGTGCCGAGAAGACGAATGGCAGGTCGTACGAGATCACCTGGTTGACCGCGCGCATCGCCGAGAGCAGGGCGTACTTGTTGTTCGATCCCCAGCCGGCCATGAAGAGCCCCACGATCTCCATGGAGGAGACCGCCAGGAAGAACAGCACGCCGATATTCAGATCGGCGACGCCCAGGCCCGGTGCGAATGGCAACGTGGCGAAGATGAACATGCACGGCACGAGGAAGACGATCGGCGCCAGGTTGTAGACCGGCTTGTCGGCCGCCGTCGGCACGACGTCTTCCTTCATCATCAGCTTCACGGCATCGGCGATCGGTTGCAGCACCCCGTGGTATCCGACGCGGTACGGGCCGATGCGCGACTGCATGCGCGCGGCGAACTTGCGCTCGAGGAGCGTCACGTAGGTCACGATGCCGATCACCACGTGCAGCACGACGATCGGCGCGATGAGAGGCGTCACGAGCTCCAGCATGACTAGCGATCGACCTCGCCGAAGACCGGATCCACAGAGCCCATGATCGCCACGATGTCAGCTACCTTATGGCCCGGAATGATGTGGGGGAGAATCGCGAGATTCGAGAACGACGCGCCCCGCCACTTCATGCGGTAGGGCTTGGCGCTGCCGTCCGCCACGAGGTAACAGCCCACCTCGCCTCGCGCACCCTCGACCCGGACGTAGGCCTCGCCCTTCGGCACGCGCGTCTGAGCGACCGACTTGAGACCCGGGCGCGAAGAGATCGGTCCTTCGGGCAGCTTGTCCAGCGCCTGCCGGACGATCTTGAGCGACTCGCGGAACTCCACCATGCGCACGCGGTAGCGCGCGAAGCAGTCGCCCGCAGTTTCCACCGGGACCTTGAATTCGAAGTCCTCGTACGAAGAATAGGGATCTGCGCGTCGCAGATCCCATGCGACACCTGAACCGCGGAGCAGCGGACCCGAGATCCCGACGCTTTCAGCCAGCTCGCGCGAGATCACACCCACGCCCTGCGCGCGTGCCATGAAGAACGGGTTGTTCTCGAGCATCCGCTCGTATTCGCTGATGCGCTGATCGATGACATCCACGGTCTGGCGGCAGCTGTCCGCCCATCCGGACGGGATGTCGTAGCGCACGCCGCCCACCTGGAAGAACCCATAGAGCAGACGCGCGCCGACAAGCGACTCGAAGAGATCCAGGATCAGCTCGCGCTCGCGGATGCAGTACAAGAAGATCGTGGCGCCGCCGCCGAGCGCGCCACCCATATCCATGCACCAGGTGCCGAGCCACAACAGATGCGAGGCCACCCGCTGGAGTTCCGCGGTGATGACCCGGAGGTACTGAGCGCGCTTCGGCACCTCGAACTTGCCGATAACTTCAGCCGCACGGACGTAGGCGAACTCACTCGTCATCGCCGCGACGTAGTCGGTCTTCGAGGCAATCGACGGGTACTGCGCGTAGGTCAGCGTCTCGGAGAGCTTCTCGTGGCAGCGATGGAGGTAGCCGATGACCGAATCCACATCGATGACCGTCTCGCCTTCGAGCGTCAGCACCGCGCGGAACACACCGTGGGCCGAGGGATGCTGCGGCCCCATGTTCATCGTGAGACGTTCGCTGCCGGTGTAGTCGAGCTCGACGCGCTTTGGCGTGACCGTGGGCGCGCTCATCGGTACGGCGGATGCGGTGTGTCAACCGCGTAAGACTTCAGGAGTGGATGGCCGACCCAGTCGTCTGTCAGCAGGATGCGTCGAAGGTCCGGATGTCCGTCGAAGTGAATGCCAAACATGTCGTAGCACTCACGCTCCATCCAGTTGGCGCCTTTATACACCGGCATGATGGACGGACACACCGACACGCCGGGACCGAGCCGAGTCTTCATCAGCAGCGCGATATTGTCGTCCAGATTGTCAACGCGGACCACGACTTCGAGTCCGAGGTCCTTCCAGTCAACGGCGGTGAGAAACGAGAAGAACCGGCAGCGCAGCTCGTCGCTCGCAAACCGTGCGAACGCGACCCACTGGTCTGTGGAGACTGTCGCCGTAATGGGATAGGTGCCGTCGATCTGCGCACCGCTGAAGCGCTCGGCAATGAGCGCACGCGCCTGATCGGAGGTCACGCGCTAATCAACCTTCTCGTTGGGCGCGGCACGCTGACCGGTGCGCCGGAAGTGGGAAATCTGTTCCTGCAGGAGAAGCAACCCGTTCAGCAGCGACTCGGGCGGCGGTGGACAACCCGGCACGTACACGTCCACAGGGATGACACGATCGACGCCCTTCACCACGAAATATCCGTGGCGGAACGGACCGCCGGAGTTGGAGCACGAGCCCATCGACACTGCCCACTTCGGATCCGGCATCTGGTCGTAGATGCGCTTGAGCATGGGGGCCATCTTGATGGTCACCGTGCCCGACACAATCATCAGGTCCGAGTGCCGTGGCGATGCCCATGGCACCATCCCGAGACGCTCGACGTCGAACCGCGACGCAAACGTCGCCATCATCTCGATGGCGCAGCAGGCGAGCCCGAACGTGACCGGCCAGCACGACGACTTCCGCGCCCAGTTGAGGAAGGCATCGACGCCGGTCGTCAGGGCAAAGCCGCCTGGAAAGCTGTGAATACCTTCGGTGAGACTGATGAAGGTCTCGGAGTGCTTGTCGCCCTCGGGTCGCGTCTGATGGAGCTGCTCCCACTCCTGAAGGTCTTTGAAGTTTCTCCAGACCGGAGCGGGAATAACGGGAACCGGAGGTTTCACTGCCACTCGAGAATCCGTTCGCGATAGGCGTAGATCCAGCCGAGCGACAGGATCGCCAGGAACAGCACCATCGTACCGATACCCCAGAACCCCAGAGACCGAAGCGCCAGTGCCCAGGGGAACAGGAACACTGCGAGGGCATCGAAGACGATGAAGAGCAGGGCGACCAGATAGAAGCCAACGGGAAACTGCACCCAGGCGTCACCGACCGGTTCGGCGCCGCACTCATAGCTCATGAGCTTGGACGCGAACGGCCGGCTGGGCCGCAGCAGCCATGCCAGGCCCAATGACACGACGCCGAAGCCGACGATGACTACGAGGTAGATGACAACCTGGAGGTACTGGCCCACGCGAACCGACTCCTACCGGAAGCTCTCCATGATTTCGTCGAGCGCCGCCTTGCCGGGCCTTGTCACCGACTGGGGCAGCGTCGAAAGCGGCTCGTCCACGATACCGAGCAGGTCAATGAAGTCCTGCTTGTCCGGTTCAACGTAGAGGAGGCCCGTCGCATACTCGCCGCGGGCGGCCGTCTCGTGCAGCGTGCGCAAGGCGCTCATTTTGTCGGTGGGATGATAATCCGCCGCGAGCTTGCTGAGGAGAATTTTCGATCCGTTGTGCAGCGACACGGCCGTCGTCGTGCCGGCATCATACTCGACGTTGATGTCTTCGAAGAACGGCACGAAGCCCATGTCGCTCAGCGCCTCGTCGTGATCCTTCACGTAGGAGTAGCTCTTCGTGGAGCCCTCGTGATCGTTGAAGGTCACGCACGGTGAGATCACGTCGATCATGCACGTGCCGCGGTGATTGAGCGCCGCCTTGAGGATCGTCTTGAGCTGCTTCGGGTCGCCCGAGAACGACCGCGCGACGAAAGAGGCGCCCAGTTCGATGGCGAGCGCGCAGATGTCGATCGGCGGCAAGTCGTTGATCACGCCGGTCTTGAGCGTTGAGCCGAGGTCGGCCGTGGGCGAGAACTGACCCTTGGTGAGGCCGTAGCAGCCGTTGTCTTCGATGATGTAGACGAACGGCAGATTGCGGCGCATCAGGTGGACGAACTGGCCGATGCCAATGGCGCCCGTGTCGCCATCGCCGCTGACGCCAATGGCGATCATCTTGCGGTTGGCAATCGTCGCCCCGGTGCCCACTGACGGCATGCGTCCGTGCACCGAGTTGAATCCGTGCGCGCTGCTCAGGAAGTAGGCCGGGGCCTTGCTCGAGCACCCGATCCCTGAGAGCTTGATGACCTGCGTCGGGTCGATGCCCAGTTCGTAGAACGAATCGATGATGCGCTCGGTGATGGCGTTATGGCCACAACCGGCGCATAGCGTTGTCTTGCCGCCCTTGTAAGCGACCGGCTCCAGGCCGATACGGTTGACTTTCTTCCCCGGCGCGGCCGGCTGCGTTGGTGTGGACATCTCGGTCTATGCTCCCCTTGTGCGCGGGTCACAACCCAGCGCGACGTTGTTCTAGCGCGTCCCCTGCTCCTGCTTCAGGATCTCCGTCGTCACCGAGCGTCCGTCAAGGGGCAGCCCGGCGTAGTGGAGCACGCTGCGAAGTTTGGCGAACTGCGCGACGGTGCACTCCATCTTCAGGAGCGCCATCATCTGCGCGTCGCGGTTCTGCTCGACGAGATAGACGCGATCGTGGCGATCGATGAACTCCGCGAGTTCGGGCGTGAACGGGAACGCGCGCAGACGCAGGTAGGACGTGTCGAGCTTGGCTTCGTTCTTCAGCTGATCGCGCGATTCGATGATGGCCCAGTGCGTGGTGCCATACGCGATGATGCCGACGCCGCCCTTGCCAACTGTCTCGACGACGGGCTTCGGCACGAGCGTTCGCGCCGTGTTGAACTTGCGGGCCAGCCGATCGAGGTTATTGGCGTAGTCGTCGGCGCGCTCGCTGTACTGGCCCTTTTCGTTGTGGCCGGAGCCGCGCGTGAAATACGCCGGCATGCCGTCACCGGCAACCGTGCGGTAGGGGATGCCGTCGCCGTCTACGTCGCGGTAACGGCCCCAGTCGCCCTTGAGCTCATTGAGCTTCTCGGCGGTCAGGCGCTTGCCGCGGTCGAACGGCTTCGTCGGGTATTCGAAGGTCTTCGACATCCAGGTGTTCATGCCGAGGTCGAGGTCGCTCAGCACGAAGACCGGCGTCTGGAGGCGCTCGGCGATGTCGAACGACTCCATCGCCATCGTGTAGCACTCCTCAACCGAGCACGGGAGCAGCACCGGGTGCTTCGTGTCGCCGTGTGAGAGAACGGCGGTGGAGAGCACGTCCTGCTGAGCGGTTCTCGTCGGGAGACCCGTGGACGGTCCCACGCGCTGCACGTCGAAGATCACTGCGGGCACTTCCGCGTAGTAGCCGAGACCCGTGAACTCCGCCATGAGCGAAACGCCGGGGCCGGCGGTAGAGGTCATGGCCCGAGCGCCCATCCAGCCGGCGCCGATGACCATGCCGAGCGCGGCGATTTCGTCCTCGGCCTGCACGACGGCGTAAGTCGCCTTTCCGGTCGCCGGATCCTTGCGGTACTTCTTGAGGTAATCGATGAGCGACTCGCACAGCGAGGAGGAGGGCGTAATCGGATACCAGCCCACGAACGTGACGCCCGCCATCATGCAGCCGATAGCCGCGGCGGCGTTGCCCTCGATGAGGATCATGCCCTGCGTCTTGTCCATCGGCTCGACGACGAAGGGGTCCTGCTTGGGCAGGTTGGCCTCGGCGAACTCATAGCCGGCCTTGAGGGCCGCCATGTTGAGCTGAATGGCCTTTTCCTTCTTGCCAAGCTGCTTGCGCAGCGCCTTCTCCATCTGCCCCATGTCCACCGACAGGAGCCGCGAGAGCACGCCGTCGTAAATCATGTTGCGGACGAGGCGGCGCAGCTTTGCGTCGGTGGTGATGGCGGAAATGATCTTGTCGAAGGGGACGGGATAGAAGGTGATGTCCTTGCGGAGCTCGTTGAGCTTGAGCGGCTCGTCGTAAAGGGCGGCGGCCCCGGCCGGTAGCGTGAGGACGTCTTCCTTGGCCGTCTCCGCATTCATCGCCACGAGGAAGTCCACTTCCTTCTTGCGGCTGATGTATCCCTGGCCGCTCGCCCGGATCGTGTACCAGGTGGGGAGGCCCGCGATGTTCGACGGGAACATGTTCTTGCCGGAAACCGGCACACCCATCTGAAAGATCGATCGCAGGAGAACGAGGTTGGCGGTCTGGCTTCCCGATCCGTTGACGGTCGCGACCTGGAGCGCGAAGTCGTTGACGATGCGCTCGGTGCGCGGGCGGGAGGCCGATTCCTGAACGGCGGCGTCGGTTACTGGCATTTTTCTACCCGGCCCTGGAGACTCACACTCGTAGAGTCTGCAGAGGAGAAGTGAATGAACTAGAGATCGGATTTTTACAGGCCTGAAACCCGTGAATTATATCACTCAGTTTCAAGGCGATGTGATGCGAACGCGTGTTCGCTTGCGACCTGTCCACCGATGAGATGTGTCTGAATGATGGTTTCGAGCACTGGCGGGTCGCAGTGTGCATACCAGGTCCCCTCGGGATAGACGAGCGCGATGGGCCCGCCTTCGCACACTCTCAGGCAATTGGTTTTCGAGCGAAGCACTCCGCCCTGTTCCGAAAGGCCCAGCTCTTTGAGTCGGCGCTTGAGGTAATCCCACGCGACGAGGCCGCGTTCTTTATCGCAGCACTTGGCGTTGGTCTGGTCGCAGCAGAGAAAAATGTGGCGCTGGGCTTTGTTGACGCCGATTGACTCGGCGATCCGGGCTTGTGAATCAGTCAAAACAGGGTGATCTCCACGATTTCGCCCTGCTCGACCGCGGCGGTGCCGGCAGGAATCTCAATGTATCCGTCCGCCTGCGACATGCTCGTGATATCGCCGGAGGCTTTGAAGGCCGGGACGGCCGTTCGATCGACGATTCTAACCGTATAGAACTGGTGCCGGTCCGGCACCGACTTGATTCGCTGGCTCAACGGAAGTGAGACGGACCGCTTCGTCTCAGGGGCAAGCCTCGCAATTCGACGGAGCGCTGGGGCCAGCAGGATGTGGGCGTTGAAGAGGCAGGAGGTCGGATAGCCCGGCATCCCGAAGAAAAGCTTGCCGCCGACATGCCCGAAAGCCGTTGGTTTTCCAGGCTTTACGGCGATTCCGTGGAAGATGACCTCCCCCCGAGCGGCCAGGAGGTCGAGGATGAGGTCCCGTTCCCCCACGGAGCTGCCCCCGGAGAACACCAGAAGGTCTTCGCGGAGGCAGTCATC
Organism: Acidobacteriota bacterium; assembly: GCA_013140775.1. Taxonomy (GTDB): domain Bacteria; phylum Acidobacteriota; class Vicinamibacteria; order Vicinamibacterales; family UBA2999; genus JABFSA01. Next base: position 33,521 of record JABFSA010000143.1, read on the forward strand.
GAGGGCGGACGAAAGGTCCTCGATGGCGTCGCGAACGGTGCGGTAGGGAACCGGGTCTCCGCCATGGTCAAGGACCGACGTTGTCAGTGTAAACCTATTCACATCATATATTTGGCCAGGATTGAGAGGCCGTCCTGGCTCCACGATTTCGTTGCCGGTCGAGAGGATGGCGACCCTCGGCTTCGCGTAGACGATCACGTCGCCGAAACCCAGCGCCGCGATGGACCCCAGGCGGCTCGCGGTCAGGGTAGTACCGGCCTCCAGGACCCGCTGGCCGCTACGGATATCCGACCCTTGGGGACCGATGTTCTGTCCCGGGACCACCGCTGAGAAGGCGAGCACTCTTCCGGATGCCTCGCCGTCGGTTTCCTCGACGATGAGCACCGCGTCGGCGCCGGGCGGCATGGGCGCTCCCGTGGCGATCTCGATGCATTCTCCCGGGCCGATCCGCCGATCCGTGACCTCGCCAGTAAAGAGAGTCGCCACGCGTGTCAGAGGCCTGGGCTGCGTGCGCGTGGCGCCTGTTGTGTCGTCGGCTCGCACCGCGTAACCGTCCATGGCGGCTCTGGCGAACGGGGGCACGTCTGCCGAGGCAACGATGTCCGTGGCGAGCACGCGCCCGCTGGCACGGTCGAGGGGAATCCGTTCTGTCCGGTCGATGGGCCTGATCGCCGCGTCGATGCGCGTCCTCGCCTCGGCGAGCGAAATCGTCCCTGTGAAGGGCCGCATCTTTGTGGTCATCGACTCAGCTGCTGGGCGACGTGGCCGAGCTCCGGGAGGATCAGGCGTGTCATCGCCAATTGAATCGCGTTCGGCGAGCCTGGCAGGACGAAGATCGCCGTGCGGGCAACGGTGCCGGCGGTCGCGCGGCTCATCATGGCCGCGGGGCCGATCTCCTGGAAGCTGAGCATGCGAAACAGTTCACCGAACCCGTCGAGGCGCTTCTCGAGGAGCGCGTCGATGGCTTCGAACGTCCCGTCGCGCGAGGTGATACCGGTGCCGCCTGTTGTGATGATGACCTGGGTGTCCGCGTTGGCAAGCTGCTCGCGGACGTTGGTGGTCACCTGTGAGGGCTCGTCCTTGACGATGGCGTGGCCGGAGACGTGATGCCCGGCTTCTTCAAGCAGCCTTCGGATCGCCTGCCCGCCCGTATCGGTGTCCGGCGTGCGCGTATCGCTCACCGTCAGCACGAAACAGCGGACGGATGTCGGCGCCAGCGCCTTGTGGGAGGTGTGGCTCACGTGGGGATTATATCGACGCAAGTTGCTGTCGTAGTGTCCGCGTTCGCGCGGGCCGTCGGGGGTCTTCCGGGTGGAGCGGGATGATATAGTTGCGATCTTTCACCCTCGCGCCCTTAGCTCAGCTGGATAGAGCGTCTGGCTACGAACCAGGAGGTCGCACGTTCGAGTCGTGCAGGGCGCACCAACCTTTACAACAACTTACGAATGCGATGGTCTACACGGCCCTCGCGGTGTGCCCAAATTTGTGCCCACCCACTACGAATGTGGTGTCGGATCAGGTGTGGGAGTAGGGAGTGGAACCGTCTCTCGGTTGCGCTTAGGTGTGCCCTGAACAAGCGCGTCTAGCGCCGTCCGCTGTGCCTCGGATCCGATGTGCCCGTAACGCTTTGCCATCTTCGCAGTGGTGCTCCCGCTCCATCCCATATCCGCTTACCGAGATCGTCGTGACGCTGCGTCAGCGATAGCCTTCGGGATTTCCACGTCCCTCGCGTCTGACCGTGTCCTCGTTTACGTGATGGAATCGGTGCCCAGGCGGCTTCTTCAGAGAACTAAGGTCTAGAGAAATGCGGGCCAAAGCCAACCCCCGGCTTCGAGGTCCGGTTCTCACGACATCCCCGGTCTGCCGGCCGTGCGCACGCGCGACCAGACGTATCATCAGGGCGTGCACCGCTCCGATGACATCATTTCCTACATCGAGATGGGCCAACGGGAGGGTCTGAGCCTCCAGGCCGGCATGAACTTCGGGGTCGGCGGAAATCATTCGGTGATCCTCCTCTCCGTCCGACCCAACGCCTCGTATCTTTCACTTGGTGGAGTCCTGGACCGAACGCGACACGCACCGATTGGTCTTCAAGTTCCGCCTCGAGGCCGTGGAAGGGGAAGAGGACCTGAGCCTGCCCACACCAGATCGTCCGGCGCCGCGTCGAGGCCCCGTCCGAATCGATAGGGCCGGTCTGCAGCCATCGCCTCGACAGCGTCGGCCACTCCGATAATCTGCGCCTCGAGGCAAATCTCGTCCCCTCTAAGACCTCGAGGGTAGCCGCTGCCGTCCAGACGCTCGTGATGCTGACGGACGAATTCGGCAATCGGCCATGGAAAGTCGATGCCCTTTAAAATGTCGTACCCCGCCTCGGCGTGGCGCGCTGATGTGGTGCGTCGGCAAACACCCGTGGTCCCCGCGAACACCGGCGCTCCTGAAACACCGGAGCGTGCGCACGTGCCGTCAGGTCACGGGGCGGTCTCGCGATGGGCCGACCTGATGCGCCGGGCGTTTGGCTTTGATGTGTTGGCGTGTCCGCGGTGCGGGGGGCGACTGCGGCTGGTCGCGCTCATCGACGAGGCGGCCGTCGTGCGGCGTATCTTGCGGCACCTCGGTCTTCCCACCGAGGTGCCTGAGGCACGGCCCGCCCGCGCGCCGCCCCGGCGACAGCGCTGCGTAGTCACCACGCCGCCTGTGCGGCCGCGACGAGGCCCTGTTCACACGGCTGTGGGGCAGCAGGGAAGCCGGAGGTCTGCCTCCGACACGACACACCGTCCTCGCGAACTCCACTCCCTGTGCTCGATCACCCGGTGACCGTGCCCAATTAGGTGCGTGCCCCCGGCAATCTGCGCCGTGTCAGGGGGGCCAGGGTGCATAACGGGTCTTCGGTTAACCAAGAGCATGCCCTAATATCGTCTATCGTCTTCTCGGCATTCCCTGTCTTGGCCTCAACGGCGGCCCGCAGTTCAAGCAGAGGAGGCGTTCTCCTTCCAGATCGCGACGGACAATCAGGAAGAGACCGACCGCTACTGGAATGCGATCGTCGGCAACGGTGGTCAGGAGAGCCAGTGCGGCTGGTGCAAGGACCGCTGGGGTCTTTCATGGCAGACTACGCCACGCGTGCTGATCGACGCGTTTGCCGCTGGCGGCGCGGAAGCGAAGCGTGCGTTCGATGCGATGATGCCGATGAAGAAGATCGATATCGCGACCCTCGAGGCCGCACGTCGCGGGAGGTGATCGACCGTATTTGCACTCGCGTTCCCGCCATGACACCCACATGAGCAACCACCGCTGTTGAAGTTGTTCCCGCGTCTGCACGCTGACCCGCTAGCCACCACACTGTTGCGTATTCCTGCACACACCGCTCGGTAATTCCCTCGCGTCCATCGGCTCAATGTCGCTGGTGGAGGGGCTCACGGCGCCCGATAAAACGATCAGCCGAATGTAGTTCTTCTGCAGACGTACATGAACGCCCGAAAAAGGTTTCACACGACTCCGACACACGACGGTACGTCGCTCGATGCCGCCGCTGACCGCGGTGGCAGGCGTACGGCTGCCACGACGGTCAAGACGCTCACCGCATCTTCAACTCGACGCCGTGCACCCAGACTTACGGCACCGAAGTCTGTGGAGACGAAAGCTCCTGGCATCAAGCCGGCCGCGCAGAAAGTTGTCCTGGAGGAAGTGCCGCAGAAACCGAAGCAGCGACGGACGCCACGCGTGGCACCCGCGTCAACCCCGGTCATCACTCCGCCGTCCGCAATCACGCTGACGGATGTGCCGCACCCGGAACTCTTCGTCGCCACCGCCGACTCGTCGCTCGAGCAGATGCTCAGATTCGCGTTGGAGCAGGTGCACCTGCCCCATCAGGTATTCAACTCGGGGACTCGGATTCTTCAGATGCTGCTCGCGATACCCGCGGGCGGGCGAGCGCCCATCGTGGTGCTCGACGTCGATCTTCCAGGCGTCGATGGATACTCGATCCTCGAACGTCTCTGGGCCGATCGCCCGGACACCTTCCTCATCATCGTGCTGTCGTCACACGCCGACGAGTCGGTGCAGGTACGTTCGATTCTTGCGGGCGCGGTGGACCATCTGGCGAAGCCGTTCAACATTCGTGTTCTCCTCGCCAAGCTCCAAAGATGGGTCGCCATTTCCGGCAACCGGCTCGGGGACCGCTGCTAGATGCTGTCGCTCCCTATTCTTCTGTTCTCTCTCAAGGTGCAGGCCGTTCTCGTCGGGATCTTTCTCCTTGCTCTCGCCGTCCTGCGACGGCGCATCGAATCGCGGATGCTCAAGGTCGAGGCCGCCGCTCGTGCGCTCGAGCCGGTCTTGAACGACTGGCTTGTCCTCGACACAGGTGTCGAGCGCGTGGTGGAAGCGCTGCGGCGTTTTCCTCCACATGCGGCCTTCAGAGGGCTGGCCCGGCTCGTCACCAGGCTCGTGACGTTCGAACAGCAACAGGCCCTGGCTCGGGCGCTGAGGCACGAGCCCTGGGTGCAGGGCATACTGCGCGGCGGGCGGTCGCGGTTCTGGTGGCGCCGCTTTGACGTGGCCCGACTGCTTTCCGTGGTTGGCGGTGAGGAAGACGTTGAGCTGATCAGATCCTTGCTTTCCGATCGCAACCCCGCCGTCCGTCTCGTGGCGTTCGACGCCGCCGCCAGGCTCAGCGGGCCGCAACTTATCGAGGGCGCTCTCGACGATCTCCCGACGCGGCTGGATGCCGTGCAAGCCTACCAGTTTGCCGCCCTGGCTCGACACCCGCGACAGGTGGCCGAGGCGCTCCTCCCTCGCTTCACGTCCGATGCACCTGTTCCCGCGCTGATCGCCTGGATCGACGCCGCCGGCGCGCTGGCCGTCCCCGAAGCGCTGCGCCGGGTGCGTGACTTCGCATCTCATCCTCAACCCGAAGTACGCGTCCACGTCGCGCGCGCGCTCCGTCGCCTCGTCGAGCCGGACACCCCAGGTGTGCTGCTCGTGCTGCTGACCGATCACGACTGGCGCGTACGCGGTCAGGCCGCACGCGCGCTCGGGGCGCTTCGAGTGATGAATGCCACTGACGCCCTGGCGAGCGCGGTACGCGACCCGGCCTGGTGGGTGCGTTACCGCTCTGCGCTTGCACTTGCACAGGTCGGTGGGGTGGCACGCTCGGCCCTCCTCGCCATCACCACGGGCGACGACCCCATGGCCCGTGACATGTCGCGCCTTGTCGCCGGGCTCTCGCCGGCGGCCGTCGTCGAGATGTCGGAGGTATAGCCCAGTGCCTTCGACGATGATGGTGCCCGATTGGTTCGTGACGTTGCTGCACGACACGGACCTCGTCATCCTGTGGTACTCGTTCCTCGTCAATTCGTTCTTCGCGCTCCTCCTGCTCCTCGCTGCTCCGCAGCTGTTCGCGCACTGGCGGTTCGGTGCGGAGGACGTCCTCACGCGCAGTCTCACCTCGTCGGCGTTGCCCCGCGTCAGCATCCTGGTTCCTGCGCACAACGAGGCGGCGTCCGTCGTCGACAGCCTCCGCTCGCTGCTGACGCTCCAGTACCCCTATTACGAGGTCGTCCTCATCAACGACGGCTCGACAGACGACTCTCTGCAGCGGCTGAAGGACGCCTACGACCTGTACGAAGTGCCACCGGCGGTCATGAGGAGACTGCGCACCGAGCGCGTGCGCGCGTACTATCGGTCGCGTACCTGGTCCAAGCTCCTGGTCGTAGACAAGACCAACGGAGGCAAGGCCGATTCGCTGAACGTCGGGCTCGATGCGGCACGGTTTCCCTACGTGCTGGCGTGTGATGCCGACACCCTGATCGAACCGGACGCGCTGCTCCGGCTCGCACGCCCGTTCCTTTTCAATCAGAGGATCGCCGCTGTGGGAGGCACCATCCGGGTGGTCAACTCGTGCAAGGTCGAAGATGGGCGCGTCACCGACGCGCGGGTGGACTCCCGATGGCTGGCCGGCATACAGACCGTCGAATACCTGCGGGCCTTCCTGTTCGGACGATTGGGATGGAACCTGCTGGGCGGCAACCTCATCATCTCTGGCGCCTTCGGGCTCTTCAGACGCGACTACCTGACGGAGATTCTCGGATACGCCACCAGCACGGTCACTGAGGACTTCGAACTGATCGTGCGCCTCCAGCGCCACCTCAAGGAGAACGCGATCGAGGCGAGCGTCGTGTTCATTCCCGACCCTGTTGCCTGGACGGAAGTGCCCACGTCCGTCGCCGTGCTCGGCCGTCAGCGGGAGCGATGGCATCGCGGCCTGATCGCGACGATGGTGACCCACCGTCGGCTGATCTTCAATCCGCGGTATGGCGCGACCGGGATGCTGGCCATGCCGTACTTTCTGTTCGCCGAGCTACTGGCGCCACTCGTAGAGGCAGTTGGTCTGGTGATCACCGTCTTCGGTTCCGCCTTCGGGCTGCTGGCGCCCACCTACGCCATCGCGTTCTTCGTCGTCGCGTACTTGTACGGGTCCACCTTGTCACTCGCTTCGATCCTTATGGAGGAAGTGAGTTTTCACCGATACCGGAACAAGTCCGACACGGTGCGACTGGTGATGTTTGCGTTCCTCGAACCTTTCGGCTACCGGCAGCTGACGGTGTGGTTCCGACTCAAGGCTTTCGTCCGGTACGTGCGCGGCGATGTTTCCTGGGGACGGATGAAGCGCGAGGGGTTCGGTGTGGAAGAGGCGAACCCGGCTCGCGTATCACTGGCCCAGGCCACGGTGTCGGCCGGATCCCGGCCTCGGGTCTGACGGAGGATGACCATGTGTCGCTCTCGCTTTCGAATTCATCATCGCGCGGCGCAGTGCACACTCGTCGCGATGGCGGTCTGTGTCACGTTCGCCAGGCCGGCGGAGGGCCAGGAAGATGTCATCGCTCAGGCACGGGCGGCGGTATCCGACGGCCGGCGTGACAACGGGCTCGAGCTTCTCGCGACGCATCTGGCTTCGACGCCTCGCGACGTGGACGCACGGTTCGTCTACGGACTGATCCTGTCGTGGGAAGGCCGTTACGACGAGGCGCGATCGGCTCTGGATGCCGTACTTGCACAGGCGCCGGGCTATCTGGACGCACGCGTTGCGCTCATGAACGTGGAGTGGTGGTCGGGCCGGCTCGATCAGGCGCGCGCGCGCGTCCACGAAGTGCTCGAGCAGGACGCTGGCAACCAGCAGGCACGCCTGGTGCTGCAACGTTTGGATGCCCGCACTCGGCCCTGGTCGTTCGGCTTTGGTGCTACACGCGACGTGTTCAAAGACACGTTCAATCCATGGACCGAGTCGGCGTTCTCGCTGAGCCGTGCGACGCCTGTGGGTTCAGTGATCGGGCGCTTCAGCCGGGCCAACCGGTTTGGCTACACGGACGGCTTGTCGGAAATCGAGTTCTACCCCAACTTCAGAGCGGGCACCTACGCATTCGTCGGGGTGGGATTTGGCAAGGACGAGGCGTTCTATCCAAAGAGTCGCGTGTCGTTCGATCTCTACCAGAGCCTCGGCCATGGGTTTGAGGTGTCTGGTGGGTATCGGGCCCTGATGTTCAGTGAGACGACGCATATTTACCTTGGCACGCTCACGAGATACGTCGGCGACTGGATGATCACCGGCAAGGTGTACCGCGTCCCGGACGAACGCGTGGGTGCATCGTGGTCGATGCATGGCGTCCTGAGGCGCTACTTCGGATCGCAGGGCACCAGCTTCGTAGGCGGGGGCTACAGCTACGGCTTCGGCCGTGAAGAGCCGCGTGGTACTGGCGATCTGGTGCGACTCGACGCCAATACCATTCGGGCCCAGGTGCAGATCGACCTGAGCGAATGGGCGCAGGTCAGCGGCAGTGTCAGCTCGGGCCGGCAGATGCGGTTGACGCGCGATCCGCAGTGGCAAACCACGTTCGGTACCGGTTTCACATTTCGCTTCTGATGGGCGCCCCAATGATGCGCGCCGCGGGCGCGGCTGCGGTAATTACCCTCTACTACTGGGTGCTCGTTGCTCAGCCACAGGCGGAATCATCCGACAGACTCGGCGGTGAACTGCAGGCGGCGATGGAAAGCAGCGCGTCCCTCTTTGTCGCCAAGGACTTCGCGGCCGCCCTGGAGCCCACCGAGTTCCTGGTGGAGCACATGCCCACGCAGCCCATGTATGCCGACCGTCTCGCGCGGATCTACAACGCACTCGGACGCGCTGAAGACGAGGCGCGCTCGTGGGATCACCTGATGGAGGTGTCGGCGACGCCGGAGGATGCGTGCCCCATGGTGGGCCAGGCCCACCAGGATGCAGGTCACGCCGAGAATGCCCTGACAGCGTTCGAGAAGTGCGTGGCCGCCGAGCCGAGGGACCCGGACTTCAAACTGTTCCTGGGACGTGCCTATACCGCGGCGGGACATCGGACCAAGGCACGGCGCGAGTTCGAAGAGGGTTTGACGCTGGCCCCTCTCTACCCGGATCTGCATCTGCTGCTCGGCGTTCTGGACTTTGGTGACGACCGGCGGCTGGACGCACGACGGCGCTTCGAGCGTTTCCTCGAACTGGCTCCGGAGCGTCGAGACGAAGTCGCGGTGTGGCTGAAACGGACGGGGAGCCGCCGATGAGCGTCGCCCGCGTCGTCAGCTACGCAATCGCCGTCGGTTTCTGGCTCGCCACCGCTGTCTACGCAATCCTTTCTTCGCAGGCGTTCATCGTCGAGCAGTTCCTCAAGCCGGGCCTGCTGCCGCCTGTGGCCTTCTTCTCGAGCCACTTCGAGCTCATCTGCCCGGTAGCGCTTGCCGCCTGGGCCGTGCCTCGGGCCGAGGCCATTCGCCGACGAGAACTGCCCAGCGTCGTGACCGGAGTGCTATGGGGGGGCGCGGCCTCGATAGCGCTCGTCCTTCCCGCGCTCTCGACCCTCGAACCCGGCCCCGCGGCGCTGGGTGTGGCCGCCATGGCGTTCGTCGCCATGCTGACCCTGGGGTGGGCCGAATGGACGGGGCGTCGCGATTGCGAATGGACTATGCCCGAACAGCGTCCGGGCGCCGACCTGGTGGCCGTGTTGGTAGCCGCCCTCGGAGCTAACGCGATCGAGACCGGCGCGAGCCTGGTGACTTCGGCAGACTCGATCTCGTTCGCCGATTGGGGACTGGGCCTTCGCTACGACCTGTTGCTCGGCATGGTGGTCTTCCTGGTGATCACCCTGATTCGCGGTCTAGCGAATATGCAGCGCCGGCCAGCGGCTTTTGAAACGGCGTTGTCGATCGGTGTCATCGCGGCAGTGTGGATTTGGTTGATCCACGACGTCGTGCTGGCCTCCATCTCGTGGCGGGGACCCGACTCGTGGATGATCTCGTTATTGGGAGGCTCGGCCATTGCCTGGACCGCCTGCGCGCGCGCGGTCGCGCGGCGAGACTCACCGAGTGACGGCGTGGCCACTGCGGTCTGCGGACTTGCGCCGCGATTCGCGGCGAGGCCCGCGGGCGCTGTGACATGGCTGCTGCTGTTGGCTGGTCTTGCGTACGCCCTGCATCGCGTCAGCCTGATCGCTGATTGGAACTTCGTGGTGGCACGGCTTGGCGTCGTGCTTGTGTGGATGGGCTTGCTGGCGGGATCGCTGCGGGCGGTGCGTGTCGCGGCCCGGGTACCGTTGGGCTTCTGTTTCGGCGCGTCGCTCATTGTGCTCATCGCACACTCGGCCGTCGAACGTGTGAGTGCCGATGCCACACCCCGGACGCACGCTGCCCGCTGGGTCGGCGAGATTCTGGCCCCGGGATCATCAGGCCCAGCAGAGCTTTTTCCGCTGTTGCTTGAGCACACAAATATCGGAGCCAGCGTCAACGTGAAGGCCGTTGACCTCCAGTGGGCCGAGCTCGAGACTCCACCGGCCGGCGTGCGCCCGAACGTGTTCGTCATCGTCGTCGACAGCCTGCGTCGCGACTATCTGTCGGCGTACAACCCAGAGGTCGACTTTACACCCTCGTTGGACGCATTCGCCCGCGAGAGCCTCGTATTCAAGCGGGCGTTCACACAATACGGCGCGACAGGTCTGTCGGTGCCTTCCATCTGGGTTGGCGGTCCCGTGCTTCACAAGCAATACGTGACGCCGTTTGCGCCGATGAACACCCTCGCGAAGCTGTTGGACCATGAGCAGTATGTGCAGTGGATCAGCATGGACAACATCCTCGATGTCATCCTGCCTGCGTCCTCGAGACGCCCGGTGCTCGACCAGCGCGTCCAGGTGAAGGATTTTCGCTTGTGCCAGACGCTGTCGGAGATGAGTTCCCGGCTGGCCACGCGCGGGGCGAACGATCCGCCGGTGTTCGCTTACACATTGCCGCAGGACATCCACATCTCGGTGATCACGCGTGAAGGAGGCCGTCCCGTCGATGAGGGCAACTATCAAGGTTTCCATGCGCCCACCGCATCGCGCGTCCGGCGCTTCGATACCTGCTTCGGCGAGTTCGTCGCCGACCTCGAGCGACGTGGCCTCTACGACGAGAGCCTGATCGTGGTGACATCCGATCATGGCGACTCGCTCGGAGAAGGGGGACGGATGGGCCACGCGTACACGCTATATCCTGAAATCGTCCGCGTGCCACTCATCGTGCACCTTCCTCTGGCGATGCGCGACCGATGGACATGGGACCTGGATCGGCCGGCCTACACGACTGACGTGACACCCACCCTGTACCGCCTGCTCGGGCACCAGCTGTCGGCCTCGGCTCCGTTCTTCGGCGAGTCACTGGTGCGTCCTGCGGGCGAGTCTGCGCCGATGGCGCGGGATCGAATGGTGGCGGCCAGTTATGGGTCCGTGTACGGCGCCATCGTCGACTCGGGACGCCGTCTCTATGTGGCTGATGCGATACAGCTACGCGAGATGGCCTTCGACCTTGGCGACGGCCCCATGCCGGGAACCCCGATCTCCCCCGACCCAGCGACACGGAGCCAGGCTTCGAAGGTGATACGAGACACCGTGGAAGGGCTGGCGAAGCTCCACGGTTTCTCCCCGTCGAAGTGAACTACTTCAGGCGGCGGCTTTCAATTGCTGCAGCTGTGTCTTGTAGTTCTGGTTCATCGGGTCGAGCTCGTTCGCTTTCTCGAGACTCTGGATCGCCTTGGCGATGTCCTTCTTTCGCTGATAGGCCTGTGACATCACCTGGTAACTGCGCGCGGAGTTCGGGTTGAAGGAGATATTCAGCTCCGCGAACGCCACCGCATCGTCGAACTTGTTCGCCGCCACCGACTGGGTCGCGGCGTTGAAGAGTGTCGTGTCCGTGAAGTCGTACGCCTGCCCGCCGTAGTACCGCTTTCGCAAATCCTGGTACTGGGCGCGTTGATATCGCGTGCGAGCGCGAGCATCACACGAGTCTTCTTCTTCGCTTCTGGGCTGTCAGCCGCGAAGTCATTCTTCGGGTTGGTGACCGGCGGCCCGTCGAACACGTGGCAGTAGCCGCAACCCACTCCCAGCGCGGCGTTGAAGCCCTGCATCGCGGTGAGGATCTGCTGGGTCGTGAACGTCCTGGGAAAGAACTGCAGGTTCGTGGGTGGGGGAAGCTGAGGCGCTCCTCCAGCCTGCGCTTGTGGGGCCGGCGCGGCAGCGGCTCCAGCAGCGCGGTTCGACGCCGCCTGCTGCGCCGACGTTGCCACGGTTACGAGAAACACGCCGACACACATCGACGCGACCAGCAGTCGCTTCATACCTGCCTCCACTGACAAATAGGTGCCGTGTCAGTTGGGGCAGGGTGCATAACGGGTCTTCGGTTAACCATGAGCATGCCCTAATATCGTCTATCGTCCCTGCGCCTCGGGGGACATCCGCCTGACGCGACTGATTCCGCGACCCTTCCATCCGGCCTCGTTGTCAGAAATAGGGAACTGCGTTTCTCTATCGGCCGGATCGGCGCCTGCTAATTCCCGCGCAATGTAGTCAAGGCAGCAGCGAATGTTGTGGACGCAGTCACCGATGAGTAAGGCCCAGTCCTCGGACGGGATCTCATGGGCTTCCGTGACGCGCAGGACATAAAGTTTGTCGGCTGGATGCTCTACGGAAACACGGTACGCATGGTCAGTGAAGAAACTGGAAACGCTGGCATCGAGCGCGTTGCGATGTTCGTGTGCCCGACGGAGCTTGGCGTGCGCACCTTTCAATTTCATGGCAATCATGCCGTTCACAAACCCAGGGGCTCTATTACTGTGAGGGGAATAGCCGTGTGACCACGCCAGTGAGGACCGAAATCAAAAAGATCCGTCGCGTGTCCTCTACGCCGCCAACGACCCTGACCTCCCATACGAGTTCCCTGGAAGGTCTCTAGGGCTCTCCACCGTCTCGACATAAAACAGACCAGTCACATAGGGAAGTTCGTCACTCCTCAAGTCCACCTTGCCGGTCATATCTCCCGCACCAGAACGGAACGCCCAAAACCGCGCCGCCGACACCGTTTTCACCGTGCCAGCCGCCAACGTCGCAACGACCTCTTTCAACGACAAATCCTGCTGCGCCTCTGGTAGCGCTAGCATCTCTATGAAGTCGCCGCGTGGCTTTCTGTTCTCTGGTTCCTGAGCCGAAATTGCCACGAGGCATGTAACAAACAGCACCCCTAGAGCGAGCAATCGTGTCATCGGGTCACCTCTTCGTCACGGCCTTCTTCGTCTTCTTCCCAGCCTTCAGTACGGGTGCGCTCTCATAGGCGTACGTCCCTGTAGGGGCACGCGGGACGCGCCTACACTGCTTCGGCTTGGGCCTAGGGTCAGTCTTCCGGCTCCCTGGTGTGCCTGCAGGCGGTCCGGAGACCTCTGCGTTTCTGCCACTTCTTTTTCGATCTTGGCGGACGACCTTCGCGCTCGTCGCACGACCTACGAAACTTCAAATAGAGAGAGTGCCCGCGGGAAGGAAAGGGAGGCTCGTCCGTATCCACTCCGGGGCAAGTGCCACCCATTCGTGACACCCATAGCACCATCCGGCCGTCTCCGACGAGCCCCGAGAACACGGTAACTGGAGAGGCTGTGTCAGGGGGGCTGTCAGGGGGCCAGGGTGCATAACGGATCTTCGTTAACCATGAGCATGCCCTAATATCGTCTATCGTCCCGCGCCGAGGACCAGACTTCGGAGCGCCCCGATGCTCTCACCGAGCGGCAACGAGTCCAGCTCGGTCAACGGGTCTTCGGTTAACCATGAGCATGCCCTAG
>JABFSA010000142.1 GCA_013140775.1 Acidobacteriota bacterium
GAAACCGTTCGTCTGGACCAAGAGCGCGGATGAAATCCTGGCGAGCATCGCGCGCTTTGCCCAGCGGACTGCCGATGCACGGGCCGCGCAACAAATTTCACGAACCATGGTTACGGGACACTAGTTCCTGGCTGATACGTGGCTGATTACCAAACTTCCGGCTCACTCTGGGGGGCGCTCTGCACAGTCGCCGCACGTAACCCCGACGTGGAGGCGATCCTCTCACCGGGCCGTCAGCCGCTGCGGTTCGGCGACCTGGGCGACCGTCTTCGCCGCGTCCGCGATGATCTCGCACGCCTCGGCCTTGGTCGCGGCGATCGGATCGTCACAGTCCTGCGCCGCGGCCCCGAGACCGCTGTCTGTGCGGTCGGCCTGATGTCCAGCGCCATCTGTATTCCTCTCAATCCGGACTTCAGCGAAACCGAACTGGAGAGCTACTTCAAACAGCTGCATGCCGACGCGGTCATCGTTCCGGAAGGTCATGGCCACGCTGCCCGCAGCGCCGCGGCGGCTCTCGGAATACGTGTCGTCGAACTTGTCTCGAAGATGAGCGATCCCGCCGGAACGTTTTCGCTCGTCGGTCAGCTCCAGCCTGATGTCCCCGAGCGAGTACCGAGCTGGAATGCCGACGAAGACGTGGCGCTGGTGCTGCTGACATCTGGATCCACGGCGCAGCCGAAGGCCGTGCCGCTGAGAGTCCGCCATCTTGTGGCGTACGCACAGATCTCCGGGGAGCACTACGCGCTCGGACCACACGACCGTTGCCTGCACGTGATGCCGATGTTCCATGGGCACGGTCTCAAGTCGTGTCTGATTGTGCCGCTCGCGAACGGCTGCGGAATCATCGCGGCACCGGAGTTCGATATTCCGACGTTTTTTCAGCAGATGAATGCACTGCGGCCCACGTGGTACTCGGCCGCGTCCGCGATCCACCAATCGATCCTGGCGCGCATCGACGAATACCGCGAGGTCGCACGTGACGCGAAGCTCCGCTTCATTCGTTCGGGCTCTGGCCGCCTCGATCCCAAAGTCATGGCGGGGCTCGAAGAGGCGTTTGGCGCGCCGGTCGTCGAGCGGTACGGGATGTCCGAAACGGGCAACCTTGCGGCGAACCCCCTGCCGCCGGAGATTCGAAAGCCGGGATCCGTGGGTCGCCTCGTCGGCAACGAAGTAGCCATCGTCGATGGGAACGGCACGGTCCTGGGTCCGAACACGGAGGGGGAAATCGTCGCCCGCGGACCGAGCGTGTTCGACGGCTATCTGGACAATCCGGAAGCCACTGCTGCCGCGTTTCTCAACGGCTGGTTTCGGACAGGCGACCTCGGGCGATTCGACGACGACGGCTATCTCATCATCACCGGCCGCCTCAAGGACGTCATCAATCGTGGAGGCGAGAAGATCGGCACGGCCGAAGTCGAGGCAGCCCTTCTCCAGCATCCCGAAATCATCGAAGCACTGACGCAGCAGGAGGTGCAGGCGTTTGCGCGTGGGCAGCTCGTCGGCAGCAAGGTACCAAAACGCGTCTTCTTCCTACCATCGCTGCCCAAGAGCGCCACAAACAAGATCCGTCGAAGGGAGACCGCCGCACGGTGCCTCGAGCTGCTGAAGAGCGCACCGCTCGAACAGGACGCCGCACCATCCAGAGCATGGTCGCCGCTCGAGCGTGAGATTGCCGCAGGGTGGAAACGTGTCCTGGGGATCGAGGAGATCGGCCTGGACGATGATTTCTTCATGATCGGCGGGGACTCCCTGCAGGCGAGCGAACTGTTCGCGCGTTTCCACCAGAACTACCGCATCGCGCTGAATCTCGGCCAGATCTTCGAGGAAGCATCCACGGTCGCGGGTATGGCCCGGCTGATCGAGCGGTCGCGCAGCGAACGATCGAAGGCACCCAGGGAAACCGGTGGGATGGTCACGATTAAGGCCAGCGGCAACCGGTCTCCACTGTTTGTGGTACCCGGCACGACGGGCAACCCCGTTGGATTCATCCATCTCGCGCGGCTTCTGGACCCGCGTCAGCCCATGATCGGTATCGAGTCCAGAGGCATGGACGGCATCGAGACGCCGCTGACCCGCATGCAGGACGTGGCGGCCGACAACGTCGCACGCATGCGGAAGATCCAGCCGCAGGGTCCCTACTTTCTCGCGGGCCAGTGCTTCGGCGGGCGCGTCGTGTACGAAATGGCCCGGCAACTGGAAGCTGCGGGCGAGCGCGTGGGCATGCTCTTCATGCTCGACGCGTCATCCCCGTTCTTCAACAGACAGGGTCAGCGCAGGGGCGAGCAGACGACAGTCCTGCGCCGTACATCACGGTGGGATTTTCTGACTCGCTACGTCCTCGACCGGATGAAGCGGCACGTCAACAGGTTCATGAGGCTGAAAGGCCCCGAGCGCAGAGCGTTCATCCGCGAAAAGTTCAGCGCGGCCAAAACCATCCTCCAGACGGGCGATCTCTTCAGGGGCGATCGTCGGCAGTTTGCCCGGCGGGCTGTGTATGCGGCCAACCTCAAGGTCGGCCGCAACTATGTGCCCGGTACCTTTGGAGGTCCGACAATCCTCTGTCTCACACGCGATCGCGAGATCAAAGGTCCGCGCAACTACCGCCTCGACTGGCTCACGCTCGTGCCTCAAATCGGAGCCCCTGTCTACATGGGCGGCCGGGACTCCGGAGACATGCAGAACCCGCCATATGTCTACGAGCTTGCCGACCTCATCAACCGGGAGCTGGAGGCTGTTTACCACCTTCACGCTGCCGTCGCTCCAGCGTCAAGGCGTGCCGTGGCAAGCGTGGCTGTGGGCTGACCCGGAACTGAGCGCGCTTCACGCCGAGCTGTCGATCCCCGATCCACGTGTCCGCTTCGTCTACGACCTCGACCAGGAGGCAAAAACGATCGCCGCCCCACACAGCGCGCAGAACTTCATCGTGGGACGCATCGACAGCGACGACATGCTGGGGCCGGAGGCCCTTGAAACTCTCGAGCGGGTCCAAGGCGTCGATGCCGCGAAACCGTACCTGCAGCTCTTCACCGGGTGCGCATTCGAAGAGGCGCGAAATCTCGTCCTCAACTGGCGGAATCCGTCGCCCGCGTTTGTGTTTCGTCCGGTCTCAGTAGCCGAGCTGACCGCCGGGTTTCCGTCGCTTGGTGGCAAACATTCACATGTCCACCGCGAGTCGGTGCACGTACACACACCGGCCCCGGCGTTCTGTGTCGTCCTCCACGGGACCAATCTGAGTAATTCCCCTCAGGAGTCTTTTGCGAAAGGCAGGGTGTCCCGCTCAGCGGAGCGAGACATCCGGGCGCGGTTCAATCTTCCCGACAGGCCAGGCGTTCTCGAGCGAGTCGCCCGGTTCTGGTCCTGACGAATATCAATGCGTGAGGTGCGCTGAATCTGGAACGGGTGCGGCGGGCAAGGTGGGGCGGACAACACATGCCCGCCCCACACCTGTGGAACCTGCCGCTACTTCTGGCCCTTCTGCTGTTCGTACAACGACCGGAGCTGCTCGACGTTCTCGTTGTTCGTGCAGAAGTTCTCGGACAGCCGTTCGTTCTTGGCCGAGAGTGACAGGGTCTCCCACGCGGACGTCCAGGGCTTGGTCAGCACCTTCGGATCCTCGATGGTGACCTGATACTCGAGATAGTTCATCGAAGGACGCCGGAGCCGCTCGATGACGTGCAGCTCCTCGCTGTGCATCCAGCCGTCACGAATCTGCGCGCGCGTATCGATTGAAATGGAATCGATGACCAGCGTGTCACCTTCCCACTTCGCCGTCTGGTCGCCATAAAAGAGCGGTTCGAGCTCTTCCTTGGGCGTGTGCGGGCGCCCGTCGATGTAGACGACGTTGTACCGGTTGTTGTTCTCGATCAGGTGCACGAACATCCCCGGCTTCATGACGATCTGATGCGCGTAGGCGTTGTCGGTGAACATCCCCGGAGTGCCAACGGGTGTGCAATTGACGTTCGCGCTGCTGAGCTCCAGCTCGACGCGCGTCATCGCTTTGCGTTTCTCAGCTGCCCACGGCTGAAACGGGATCGGATCCTCGGCCGGTCCTCGTTCAGCGTCCACGCTCCAGGCGTTGGCCATCCCAGTCGGGCCGTCGAACCACACGCCCGAAAAGTCAGGGTGACCGTCCGCCATGCGCGGCGTCGGGCCTCCCGGGGGCAATGGCACCGACTTGACGCTGCCACGCGCTTCGACGAACTCCCGCTGTGGGGCCGCGGTCGTCGTGACCGACACCGCGCCCAGGGCTACAAGCGCCGCTACGACAAGGGTCTTCACGTTACTTCCAGATCTTGGTGCCGAAGATGCCTTCGACGTCCTGTCCGAGACGCTGAACCGTGCCGTCAGCGAGCTTGATGAACGAGGCCGCATAGCGGTTCTTCTCGCCGTTCCTCGATCCGCAGCCCCTGATGACCACTTCCTTGTTGAGGCTGGCATTGAGAACAGCCGGCGTGGCGCCGCCCCTTCTGAGATTCGACGTGGACGAGAGCTGGAACGTCGCCTCTTCGACACCGGAAGCGCCCTTCACGTTCATGAAGAGATACGCGTGGGGATTCTCGTAATTGACCTTCGTGAGGATGCCGGTCACATCGGTGCATGCCTTGGCATCGAACTCAACCGCGAAGGCATGATGGGCCGACGCTGGCGCCGCGGCCGCGGCGAGCAACAGTGCGAAACCGAGTCCACCTAAAACTCTCATTGCGACTACCTCCTGTTGTAGCTACTAGCTGGTAGCGGGTAGCTGGTAGCTCGTAGCTGGTAGCAAGAACCACTGATGTTCTGCTACCGGCTACGGGCTGCGAGCTACTGGCTAGCGAACGGCTACCGACTAGAAATCATATTTGAATCCGAACTGAATGATACGTGGCGCCCCGGCCTGCGTCGTGATCCGGCCGAAGGTGCCGGCGTTGAAGTTCACGTTGTAGTTCCCCGGGGTCGTCGTGGGATCACCCCAGTTGAAGTGGTTGAGCAGGTTGAAGGCCTCGATACGGACTTCGAACCGCTGCGAGCCCGTGATGCCGATGAGCTTGGACACCGCCAGATCGACGTTCCAGTAGTTCGGGCCGAGGAGGGAGTTGCGCGGAAGGTCGCCAAGCGTGCCAGCGGCCGGCTGCGCGAACGCCGCACGGTTGAAGTAGTTGGTCAGAGTCTTTTCCTCGGCATAGAAATCGTCGCTGACCTTGTTCGGCCGCTGATTGCCGATGCCCGTGAACGCGTTGTCGATACCGCTGATGATGTTGAGCCGTCGGCCCGCCTGCGCGGTGAGGATCCCTGACAGTCTCCAGTGCGACAGGAGAGCGGTCATGGCGGGGCTGCCTGCTTCCGGCGTCTCATACCCCATCGTCAGCGTTGCCAGATGTCGCCGATCCTGATCGCAGTAGCCCTTGTCATAGGACGGGTCGTCCGGATTCACCAGCCCTCCGCTCGTCTGCGTGAAACGGCTGGTGGTGGCAATGCCATAGCAACGGCCCAGGGTGTAGTTGCCATTGACACTGATCCCAGTCGTGGAGCGGCGCTGCACCGTGAGCTTCAGGCCGCGATAGTTCTGATCGCCCACGTCCGTGTGGAGATCCAACCCGCCGATGAAGGCGGCTTCCGTCGGGTTCTGCTGATACAGCACCCGTCTGAAGTTCAGGTTGGCGTTGGTCGAGCACACCGGATACGTCACGCCATTCTTGAGCGTGCACGGTCCCAGCCCCATGAAGATTCCGGGGTTCTGGGCAATCGGCGCCCACAGGCGGTCCGAGTAGCTCCCGAGGTAGCTGGCGCTGACGCCCCACTCCGTACCGAGCTGCTGCTCGACCGTGAAGTTCCACGACTGCACCCGGGGTGAGTTGATGGACGGGTCCATGGTGCCGAAGCCGCCAAAGGCCACATACGGCGTGTTGGGCCCGGTCACGATGGGGTGCGGGTCGCCGCCCACGGCTCGGTACGGGTCGTCCAGCAGGCCCGGTGGGTCAACGATGGTGGACCGGTTGCCGAACGGTGGAGCGGACGAGTTGATGTTGTGGTACTCGCCCGACATGAAGTCGTAGCCCATCGAGTACGACGACCGCACGGCGAGACGACCGTCTCCGTGAACGTCCCACGCCACGCCCAGACGGGGGGCCACGTTGAACCACTGAACATCGAGTCCCGTCTTTCCAGGTGGGAAGCCTTCATCCCCCGGATAGATCAGGCCGGCGGGCGCGTTGAGGAACACCTTGCTCTTGATCCCGCGCTGGAAGTTCTCCATCTTGAAGATCGCAATCGCGTCGTTCTCAACGTTCTGACCGAAGTAGGGCTCCCAGCGCATCCCGATATTGACCGTCACGCGGTTTGTCGCGCGCCAGGAATCCTGCGCATACAGTCCCAGGTGCCAGTTGTTGACGATGACGCGGTTCGGACCACCGTGCTCGACACTGGTGACGCGGCCGACGAGCAGGTCAGCCAGCGGCAACCCCGTCGCCGAACCGTTGAAGATCCAGTTCCCGTTGGACCGCGAGGTGGAGGTCAGGTTGCCCTTGAAGTAGTTCAGGTTGGCGCCGAATCCGAACTGGTGATTACCCTGCACGACGGTCAGGTCCTCGGCCAGCTGATACGTGTCATTCAGGAACAACGCCTTCGCCGTGTTCGAGTCGTAGATCAGGAAACTCGGCAGGACGTTGACCGTCATGTAACCGGGAACGTACGAGTAGAGATTCGCCCCGATGTCCTTCGGTGAGAAGAAGGGCGTCTGGAAAATGTCCACCTTCCCCTTGTTGACCGCGAACCGAAGTGCGTTGACGACCGACGAGTTGAACACCGTCGTGGAGCCGAAGGTCGTCGAGTGCGACGCCATGTCGGAACCCTTGGAAGATGTCTTCAGAACGTTGTCGTCACCACCAGCGTACCCGGGCTCCTGTTTGAACGTGGTCAACAGGTATCGCCCGAAAAACGAATACTTGGTGCCGGTCTGATAGTCGATCCTCGCGAGGTACTGCGCTTCGTCGGAGTCTTCATTCGCTGAGTACGTGATCTGACCGCACGGATCGGTCGTTTTCGGGAGACGGCGCGCAAGGTTCAATGCAGCCGGACTGAAGAGTGCAGGACTGATCGTGTTGTTCACGTACGGCGCGCGCAGGGCCACCTGCCGGCCACCGTTACACGCCGGAGACGTGAACGCCGTGAAATCACCTGCGAGCATCGCCGGGGTCGGTACCCACGCGATGTTTGCCGCCGGAGTCTTGCGCGTCGGGGTGCCCTGATACGCGCCGAAGAAGAAGATCCGATCTCGCAGGATCGGACCACCGAGCGTGCCGCCGAACTGGTTCCGCTTCAGGCCGTCGTTCTGACGCTCGCCATCTGCGCCAATTGACGCGAACGGACTCGTCGCGTTGAGCCGGTAGTCGCGCAGGAACTCGAACGCGTTGCCCGAGAACCGATTGGTTCCCGATTTCGTCACCGCGTTGACCGCCGCCGCAGACTTGAATCCGTTCTGCGCCGAGAGGCCGCTCGTCGCCACGCGGAACTCCTGCAGCGCGTCCGGGAACGGCAACGGCAGGTTGACGTTCTCCTGCGGATTGTTGTGGGTGGCGCCGTCGAGCGTATAGCCAACGCCCGTCTCGAGGCCGCCTGCCACGGCGATCTTCACGCCGCCAGGAATGACGCGGGTGGTCGCTCGGTCGGTCTGAACCGCGGCACCCGACAGCACCAGGAGGTCCGTCACCTGGCGGCCCTGGAGAGGCAG
Source organism: Acidobacteriota bacterium (assembly GCA_013140775.1). GTDB lineage: Bacteria > Acidobacteriota > Vicinamibacteria > Vicinamibacterales > UBA2999 > JABFSA01. The sequence continues at coordinate 7,709 of JABFSA010000142.1, forward strand.
TTCAACGATCCGTTCCTGCTCGACCACCGAGCTGATACCCGCGCTCCGGACGTCAACAATCGGGGCGGCGGCTTCGACCGTCACCGTCTCCTCGAGCGATCCGAGCTCGAGGACAGCATTGACCGTGGGCGTGGCTCCGACGGTCAGCACAAGCCCGGTCTGCACGTAACTCTTGAATCCCTGAAGCGAAACCTCCAGCCGGTACGGTCCCGTCGGCAGGTTCGAAATGATGTAGTTGCCGTCGCCATCCGTGGCAACGCTACGAACGAGCCCGGTGCCTGTCTGTGTCGCGGTCACCGTGACACCTGGCAGCACCGCGCCACTGGAATCGGTTACCCGGCCATTGAGCTCGGCCGTGGCCTGCGCCCACGCGGGGGCAGTGTAAGCGGGAATAAGAAAGAGGGCGATTAGAGCAACGAAAACGGAACTTCCGACACGGGGCATGAACATTCCTTCTCCGAGGGTGGGAGGCTACCCGAACGAAATCTCGCCGCGAACGAACCACGAAATCTAGCATCCGGCCCCAGGAGTGTCAATGCGCGACCGACCGGCTGTTGACTCAAAATCAGGCCGTTTCTGGCGAGATCTGCTCAGACAGCAAATAGCGATCGGGTGCTCTCAGCGGTGGCCGCGTCCGGCCGTGATGGAGGCGGGCGGCCGTTGGGTGCTGCGACTCCGTCGGAACTGTGCTGGCGCAGTGCGCCCAGATCATCCCAACGTGCGTCGGTGATCGAGGGGTCAACTCGCTCGACCAGAGGGTCGCGAGAGGCTAGCTCTGGCCCAGATCTTTCAATTGCTTGCGTGCGAGGTCCGCACCGGGAAACTGCGGATCAAGCGCGAGAGCCCTTTTGATCTCACTGGCGCCCAGCGCGGTCTTGCCCCGTTCGATGTAGACGCGGGCGAGCGTGAAGACAACCGCAGGCCGCGACGGCTTGACGTCTGCCGCAGCGCGCAGGGTCTGTTCGGCCTTCTCGAGGTTGCCCTGCGCACGATAGACCCACCCCAGCGTACCCTGGAACTCGGGCACCTTCGGATCGAGAGCCACCGCTTTCTGTGCCCATTCCAAGGCCTTCATCAGGTTGACCTTCCGATCGGCGGCCATCCAAGCCAGGTTGTTGTAGGCGATCGCAGCCCTGGGCTCGATCCTCACCGCGGCAAGGTAGGCCTGTTCGGCTTCGGCCCATCGACCGTGACGCTGGTGAATCATACCGATGCTGACTTGTGCCTCAGGCGCATTCGGAAGTTCTGAAAAAGCGCGCAGGGCCCGGTCATCTGCGTTCATCGCCATCAACACGTTGCCGCGCTCGAGTTGGGCGGCAGGGAATCGGGGCTGGAGCTTGATGGCCCTCTCCAACGACGCGAGCGCCTCGGAGTGACGCCCCTGCGCGGCATGGACGCTACCTAGCGCGTAGTAGGGCAAGGGGTTCTGCGGAGCCAGCTTGCTGGCCTCAAGCAACTGGTCCCTTCCTTCGTTGGCCTGGCCCTGAAGGACAAGCGCAACCCCCAGCCCATAATGGGCCCCTGCGTGTCGAGGGTCTACCTTAACCGCTGCTCGGTATGCTTCAACGGCTTTCGCGGGCTGCTGGAATGCGTTGAGATACAAATCACCAAGTGAGGCTTGGCTCCCGGCCGCCTTCGGCTCCAGCGAGACCGCCTTCAACAGTGCGGCTTCGGCCTGCTTGAAGTCCCCTCGCGAATACAGAAACCCGCCCCACACCGCCTGAAGCTGTGCGCTCTCTGGCGCACTTGCAAGTGCCTGTTTCAGATAGGAGTTCGCGCTGGACTGATCGCCTTTCTGCAGTGCCACCTGAGCCAAGCCCACCATGGGGGCTGAGGAACGGGGTTCCAGTGTCAGGCTTTCCTTGAAGGCTCGCTCGGCATCCGCGAGCCGCCCTTGCCGGAGTGCGGCCATGCCATCCTGATACTTCCTGGCGGCCGGTGTGGATGTGCTAATCGTGAAGGGGTCTGCCGTAGCCGTGGCTGCGAGCACCAGCAGGATACACAGAACTGCACCGAATCGATTCCACATCTGCATAGCACTCTAGAATATCACGCCCGTTCGGGCGTCCCAGGACCACTAAAGGCGACGGGGTGAGACGATGCTGTTGCACCGCCTCACCCCGCCGATTGCGAGCTACGAAGAACGACGGCGGCGCGCCAGGCGGGCGCCGAAGAGACCCATGGCCAGAAGCCCCAACGAAGCCGGCTCCGGAGCAGCGCCGGTGGTGTCGGTCGTCGTCGTGTCCGTGCTGGGGTCCAAGATTCCGCCGGCGGCGCCGAAGCCGAAGATGAAGGTGTTCGGGGCGCCGGTGGACGTATCAATCCCGCCCTGCCCTTCGGTCGGGATCCCGTAGGAGTAGAGACCGATGTCCTCGTCCAGCGGGTCGCCGTTGACCGCGAAACGGGCGATGTCGGCCGCCGACTTGTTAGGGGCCACGCCGTAGTAAGTGGTGAAGGTGCGGGTTGCACCATTCGCCAAAGCCTCGAACTCGAAGTCGAAGAGCGCGCCGTGGTCCTGAGGCCCCTCATCAGTGAAGTTCTGGTTCAGCAGACCGAAAGAGCTGAAACTGAACGGGTTGCCGGAGTTGAAGCCGTTGTTGTCTGACCGGTAGAGATTGCTGCCAGGAAGCCCCATGACAGCAGGCACACCCTGAATCGTCACCAGTTCAGAGGCGGGGTAGGGGATATCCCAGTCCATGACGCGGCGATAGACCAAGTCACCTGCCACCAAATCCGCGCCGGTGTTGTTGGTGATGCTGACATCCACCTGATACAGGTAATCGGTGAACGCATTGGGGCGGTAGTTGTGCGTGATTTCCAGTGAGCCGCCATTGGCCCCATTCGCCATCGTCACGGTAGAGACGGCCGTGCTCGCCGTGGATGAGAAGTTGACCAGCGTCAGGTTCGCCGTCCCAACCGAGTCATTCGCGTAGCCGGAGATGTTGGTAGACCTCAGGCCGACGCCCCAGCCCTCGCAGGTGCACCCCGGCGACGTCGAATCGGAATTGGTCGCGTTCGAGCGCAGGCCAACTATAGGTGTGAACGAGGGCGCTCCGTCGTATGCGCCGGTAGGATCCGCAACGTTCAGATTCCCGAGTTCCCGCACCCCTAGCGTCACCGTTCCGTTGGTGATGATCGCTTGAGCCGCAGCCGGTGCGGCGGCCAAGACCACCACGCCCAAGCCCATCAAAAGTCGTGCTGTAATCCCTCTTGTCATATTCGCTCCCTGAGTAGCTGTATCCGGGCCATCAGCTGGGCGGATACCATACATCTTGGCCGATAGATTCCGAACCGACGCCCGGCTGAGAGCAACTTACGTGCCGCGTAACCCATTGAGGCCGGTAGACGAAAAACCCAGAAAATATTGGGCAATCAGGCCCTTCCGCCGCTGGACACGTCTGCAGATGTCACTGAATCCGCAGCCTTTGGTCTCCGATACGGCCGAGGCGATGGACTTGCCGAACGCTGGGCAATGCCTGCTCCGGCGTCCCTGAGACGCCTGCCATGACAGGCTAATGACGTGAAACGGACGGCTGAGGCCGTCCACCAGCACCCGCGAACTCTCATCGATCTGAGCCCCCTGTTCACGCGACACCCGAGGTCGGCTTTGCCGAGTTCGACTCGAGCCCCATGGTTGCAGAAGAGCAGGGCCAGCGTGGATTCGGTGCGGACCGACTGCGCCACGAACCAACGTCTGTAAGGTTCACGCCTGGCGCTTGACGCGAGACTCCAATTCGTCCCAGCGGGCGTAAGCCTCGAGGAGCTCGCCCTGCAGGGCGTCAAGGCGCGCCAGCCTCTGGTGAATGGTCTCTGCGGGCTCCTTGTAGAATTCAGCGCTCGCCACGCAGGTATTGAGCCGCTGCTGTTCGAGCTCCAATTGATCGATCTGACTGGGTAAGCGATCGAGCTCCTGCTGCTCGTTGAACGAAAGCTTTCTGCGAGGAGTCGACGAGGGCTCTGGCGATGACGTGGAACTTCGAGCCAAGTCCCCGGTCGCCCTGCCGGATGGCCCGGTCGCGGGCGGTGTTGCAGGCGCAGGATGACGACGCTGCCGCATCCAGTCCGAGTAGCCGCCGACATACTCCTGCACGTGCCCTTCCCCTTCGAACACCAACGTGCTCGTCACCACATGGTCGATGAACGCACGGTCATGACTCACGAGGAGCAGCGTGCCGGGCCAATGCACCAGAAGCGATTCGAGCAGCTCGAGGGTTTCGACGTCGAGGTCGTTGGTTGGCTCGTCGAGGACGAGAAGGTTTGCTGGCCGGGTGAAAAGACGCGCCAGGAGCAACCGGTTGCGCTCCCCGCCAGAGAGCGCCTTGACCGGCGACAGCGCCCTCTCGGCTGGAAACAGGAAATCGCGCAGATACCCGTGCACGTGCCTTGGCTGGCCGTTGATGGTCACCGTGTCGTGCCCATCGGCGATTGTGTCGAACACCGTCCGTTCGGGGTCGAGTTGCTCACGCTGCTGGTCGTAGTAAGCGATCTGCAGGTTCACGCCCTGCCGCACCGAGCCGGCGTCGGGCGCCAATTCACCCAGCAACAGCCGCAGCATCGTCGTCTTCCCCGATCCATTCGGTCCTATCAGACCCACACGGTCGCCGCGCATGATCCGCGCCGACAGCCCCGCGACGACCTGGGTCGCCCCGAAGGCCTTCGAGACGCCTTCGACTTCGAACACGAGCTGCCCGGAACGATCGCCCGGATCCGCCTGCAGACGTACGGACCCGGATTGCACGCGGCGCTGCGCGCGCTCGCTACGCATTTCGACAAGCGCCTGCACCCGTCCTTCATCGCGCGTGCGCCGGGCCTTGATGCCCTGGCGCAGCCAGGCCTCTTCCACCGCCAATCGCTTGTCGAACTTGGCGTTCTGCACCGCCTCGGCGGCAAGAGCAGCCTCCTTATTGCGAAGAAAGGTCGCGTAGTCGCCCGGCCAGGATGACAGACGGCCGCGGTCGAGTTCGATGATGCGAGTAGCCACGCGCTGAAGAAACACCCGGTCGTGCGACACAAATATGACCGCGCCCGGATAGTCGAGCAGAAAGGTTTCGAGCCAGGTCATGGTCTCGATATCGAGGTGATTCGTGGGCTCGTCGAGCAGCAGCAACTCGGGCTGGCCCACGAGTGCGCGGGCGAGCAGCACCCGCCGCCGCCATCCACCGGACAGCGTCGCGACACTCGCGTGGCGATCCAGGATCAGACGCGACAGGATCTGCTCCACCCGTGACTCGCGCTGCCATTCGTCCTCTCCAAGGTCCGCGAGCCCCTCTGAGACGACGTCAAACACAGATCGCGCGTCCTGAAGCGCCGCGTCCTGCGCCAGCCACCCGGCTCGCGTCCCCGGCTGCCGCCAGACGCTTCCCGTGTCGGGCGCAAGCTCGCCGCCAGCCACCCGCAACAGCGTGGACTTGCCGGCGCCGTTTCGTCCGACGACACACAGTCGTTCCCCCACCTCGACCTGCAGGCTCACCGCGTCCAGCAGTGGCAGGTGCCCGTACGCCATCGAGAGGTTGTCGAGCGAAATCAACGGCATAGCTGGGCGTCTAGGATGCGTGCGCGCGGATCGCCGCCAGGAATGTTTCGCCGAGATCATCGGCCTTGCGCGCACCGATCCCCTTGACGGATCGCAGTGCGTCGAGCGAGTCGGGCCGAAGCCTGGCCATCTCGCGAAGCGTGGCGTCGTGAAAGATGACGTACGGCGGCACGCCCCGCTGACGAGCCATCTCGAGACGCACGGCACGAAGGCGCTCGAAAAGGCCGCGATCGACGTCCTGCCACGACTCGGTCTCTGCTCGGGATCGCGTACGCGGCAGGTCCTTGCGAGGCAGCCTCTGGCGCGCAAGCGACAGACCGGGACAGCTGCTCTCGTCTTTCAACAGCACCATGCCTTTTGCCGTCAGCCCGATCACGCCATACGCGTCGTCTGTAACACGCAAGAGACCGAGTGCCGTCAGCTGCTGGATGTATCCACGCAGCTCTGCCACGGAGGCGTCAGGCAGCAGTCCAAACGTGCTGAGCTTGTCGTGGCCACGCGCGGCGATCTGTTCGCTCGCGTGTCCGCGAAGCACGCTGGCCACGTGCACGGCGCCAAAGCGCTGACCGACTCTCGCGACACACGACAGGATCTGTCGAGCGAGCGTGGTCGCGTCCAGGGCGGTCTCGAGCTCGCCGAGACAGTAGTCGCAAGCGCCGCAATCGGCCTTGCTGTAGCGGTCTCCGAAGTACTCGGACAGCTGCTGATGACGACATCCGACACTGGCAGCGTACTGCTCCATCTGACGAAGGAGCGTCTGGGCCGCGTCGGTCAGCTCGCCGTTGGTCTCCAGCATCACCCGCCACTTCATGAAGTCCGCGCTCGAATAAATGAGGAGGCACTCCGCCTCGAGACCGTCACGTCCCGCCCGGCCGGACTCCTGCTGGTAGTGCTCGATCGAACGCGGCGCCCCGACATGCACGACGAACCGCACGTTGGACCGGTCGATACCCATCCCGAACGCGACGGTAGCCACCACGACGTCAACGCGTTCGCTGAGGAAGGCGTCCTGATTGGCGCGACGATCGGCTTCATCAAGCCCGGCGTGATAGGCAACGGCGCGAGTTCCCTGGCTGTTGAGCCAGACAGCAAGCGCGTCGACCTCGCGCCGCGAGGTGCAGTAGATGATGCCGGCCTCGTTGCGATGACGCGACAACACCTCGAGCAGCTGCCCCTTCAGCATGGACCGTGGCAACACGCGATACACGAGGTTGGGACGATCAAACGCGCCGACGAGCACCCGTGGATTCCGCAGGCCGAGCTGAGAGCTGATGTCGTCCCTGACGCGCGCGGTCGCCGTCGCTGTGTACGCGTGGATGCTGATCCCCGGCAGGACGTCTCGCAGCCGGGCGAGCTGACGGTACTCCGGCCTGAAATCATGTCCCCACTGACTGATGCAGTGGGCCTCGTCAACGGCAACAAAGGCGACGCCGCACGCCGCGAGCAGCGAAAGAAACGCATCGCTGCCCTCGCCGACCAACCGCTCGGGAGACACGTAGAGCAGGCGGTACTGACCAGCCCGCAAGCCCGCAACGATCTCCCGCTTTTCCTCCGCGGTCAGCGAACTGTTGTACAGAGCCGCGGCCACGCCATTGCCGACGAGCGTGTCCACCTGGTCCTTCATCAACGAGATCAGCGGGGACACGACGACCGCCAGGCCGGATCCGATCGACGCGGGAGCCTGAAAACACAACGACTTGCCGCCACCGGTCGGCAGTACGACCAGCGAGTCGCAATTCGTGAGCACCGCGTCAATCGCGTCGCGCTGAAGCGGTCGAAATGTTGTGTATCCCCAGTAGCGCGCGAGCGCCTCTTCCAGGCCTGTCCCGAGCGAGCCGGTCATACGGTACGAGCGTCAGGCATCGCTGCCATCAAGCGAGTCGCCCTTCGACGTGTCTCAGGGCGACCCTGAGCGTGCCGAAGGGTCGAGGGGCGGTCCGAAGTCACCGCCGTCATGATCCCACGCTTTGTTTCGGACTAGCTGACGAGCTTCGGTGGATCCGCGGCGTCCTGCTGATGCGTGTGCGTATGCGGCTGGGAGCCGGGACCGTGGTCGTGAAGCGCATGGCCGTGGTCGTGGTCGTGCATGAGTTCCCTGGGTACGTCGGGGAACATCTCGCGGGAGGTCGGTGCGGCCCCGCCAGCCCACTCTACGCCGCCCTTCTTCCGCGCCGCCGACAGCACATCGTCCCACGTGAGCCTGGAGGGATCCCGCGCGACCTCGAGGCGCTGGGCCAACGCCGCGAGGACCAGCTTACGGATCCGGCGTCCATCCCAGCCCTCGCACAGGGCCGCCAACTCGGAAATCCGCGCGGTGTCGCTCGCGAGCGGCAGCAGTGCCGGCCATTGCACCGCCAATTCGCCGAGCGCGTGCGCAAGAATGTGCCCGACGGCCTCGCGGTCTGGTAGCGCGAACCGCATCACGAGGTCCGCGCGCGACAGAAACGCCTCATCCACGGCATCGATGAAGTTGGTGGTCGTGACGAACAGCACAGAGGGCAGATTCTTCGCGATTTCGTCGATGCCGAGCAGTACGGCGTCCGTGGCCCGATGCACGTCCACGGGATTGGCCTCGAACGACGCGCTGGATCTGCGCACGGCGAAGCTCTCGACTTCGTCGATGAGCACAACAGTAAAAGGACGGCGCGCCGCGATCTCCGGCACGGTCTCGGTCAGCAGTCGCGTGACATTGCGCTGGCTTTCGCCGAGCATGTCGCTCGGAAAGGCATGCGGATTGATCTCGAGGAGCTGGGTCGCGCCCTGTCGCGCGAGCGCAAGCGCGGCGACCTGCGCCAACCCGCGCGCCATGGTCGTCTTGCCAGTCCCTGGAGGCCCGGCCAGCACGATGAGCCCGTGCGGCAACCCTGAGAGCATCGAGAGCTTTCGCCCGTGCTGCAGGACGAGCAGCGCCTGCGCGAGGAGGCGCTCTTTGACTTCACGGGGAACGATGATCGCGTCCCAGTCGCGGTCGTGATGATCGGCCGGAAGGACGTGCATCGAGAGCACGCCCGGAGGAAGAGCCGAGCGTGGAACGTTGCTCACTCTCCTGGCCTCTTATCCTCCGGCCACTGAATCTGCGACAGCTCCTGCATGGAGACCAGCGTGTCCTCGGCTTCCTCGAAGAGCACCATCGGGTCCATCAGCGTGCGCATGGTCTCGAGGATCGAGTCGAACATGTGGATCCGCACGAGGCGGCACTGATTGACGGGATCGTCGTTGAAGTGCTGATGCCAGAGAAAATGATCGACCACGATCAGATCACCCTTCTTCCAGCGATGATGCTCGCCCTGATCGGGAGCAGTACCGAGAAAGCTGTGGCCGTGGCCCTCCACGACATACAGCCAGGCTTCGCCCGGATGCCGATGCAGTGACTGCGTCTTGCCAGGCGCGAACTGAATCATGACCTGGGTAAGACCCGAAGCCTGATTGCCGATCGCGCGGTCGTTGAGAAACTTCGTCCGCGTCCCCCGCGGCGTCGCCAGGATCTCCTGCTCGTCGTACGGCGTGTGTATACGGCCCGATCGACGCTTCTTGGTTTCCTGTTCGAGTCGGCGCAGCCTCCTGGCATACGGATCGTTGCCAGGCATGCCAGCGGAAATCTTCGGGCGCGGCGGCAGGTTTGCAACCGGTTCATGCCCGGCGTCTTCGATGAGACTCATCCCGAGCGTCCAGAGCATCGGCTCCGACGAGTAGCTCATGAAGCGTCCAGGACGGGATCCATCGTTGCCGTGACGATGCCAGCTCCACGCGGGGATGTGGATCGCATCCCAGGCCTTCCAGTCGTACCGAACACCATCGACTTCAGTCCAGCCGCTGCCATCGACCATGAACAGGATCGCATCCCATGAGTGACGATGGATGGTGGTCGTGGTGCCCGGGTCCACCTCGTGGACCAGCGCGTCGAGACAACGCGTGGGCCGATCGCCATCCCATCCCATGTAGACGCCCGTGCGAAGACCGCGCGCCGTTGGAACCAGCGTGACATCCTGCTCGCGAATGACGGTCTGACGATAACTGCGCCACTCGTCGATGAACTCGGCGCGGCGTTTTTTCTGAATGTGGTAGTGCGTGGTCGTCGTGTGAGTTTTGGTAGACATGAAGGATTACAGGGGACCGGCCGCGAGTTAAACACAGATTCAGGGGTCGGTCAATTTGAGTAAGGAGTACCATTGCACGACTGACCGACTCATACGAATCGCGCGCCTTCCCACTCGCGATGCTCGAGGAACCTCCGTGCTGAAGTGGTGCTCATACTGTCAGCGGTTTCAGGGCGAAGCGCCCCCCTTCGACGATCTCCGGATGACCCACGGCCTCTGCGCCGATTGCATTCCGCTCGCTCCGACGTTCAACGATCGCGATGTCGAGTCCGTACGCACTCTGCAAAAGCTTCACGACGCGTTGCTGGATGTCGGCCGTCAGGGCAACGTTCGTGCGGCAGACAGGATCATCGACCAGGCTGTCGCGGCCGGATGCCGCTCGGTCGATATCCTGCTCGGCATCGTCGCACCGTTGCTGTATCAGATCGGCGACGAGTGGGCACGCGGCGTCACAACCGTAGAACAGGAGCACCAGTTCACGGCACTCTGCGAAGCGCTCTACGACCGCGTCGCCGAGAGGAGCGCCGTCGGCGACAATCCGCCAGACGCCTCAACACCTCCGGAGGTGCTGCTGTTGAATGCCCCCGGCAACGAGCACACGCTCGCCATCCGAATGCTGGCGCTGTGGCTTCGTCACGAGAATCACCGCGCCGACGTGATTGATGCTGCGGTTGCGGTCAATGATCTGCCGGGCCTGGTGCGCCGGAAGCATCCGCGTCTGGTGATGATTTCCATGGCACTACCCGACCAGTTGTCTGCCGTTGAAACCCTCGTGGAGCGCCTTGTCTCAACCTCACGGCCAGACGGTCCGCGCGTTCTTGTGGGCGGCTACGCCGTGAAATCGGGGCTCGTGGCCTCCATCCCCGGCGCGGAAATGGTGACCGATCTTGTCGTGCTGCGCGCGGGGGCGCTTCTCCCCGGGCAACGGGTGTAGCATTGCGGGTGCTCGAGGCCCCATTCATGAACGACGGAGGTATGGCGTGAAGTACACGGTGTCCGCATTCATCGTGATGGCCGGCGTCCTCTCGAGTGCAGGTGAACCGCTCGTGGCTCACCATGGCGCAGCGACCTTCGACACGGGAAAGAGAGTCGAGGTCCAGGGGACGGTGACGGAATGGGTCTGGTCGAATCCTCACTGCTTCCTGAAGTTTGAGGCGAAGGGGGCCGACGGAACGGTTCGCGGCTGGGTTGTCGAGACCAGCAATCCTCCCGACATGATCAATCGCGGCTGGAATCGCCGTTCATTCAAAGCCGGCGAACCGATCACCGCGACTGTGGAACCGGTGAAGAGCGGAAATCCCGTCGGACGTCTTCTCGAAGTGAAGTTCGCCGACGGACGAGTGCTCAGCACGGAGGGGCCTGTGGCTCCCCGTCAGGGCGGCCCAGGGGAGTGATCAGGTCGTGTCGCATCGCTCGGCTATCGTCGCGCTGACCGCCCTGGTGCTCGTGGGTTTGTCCACCGCCGCGCTCAGCCAGCAGGTGCGCGTGCCGGGCGCCGAGTACGATGCCGACTTTCCCAACGAGAAGCCCGCACCGGCGCCGCGACGTGACCTTTCGGGCATCTGGGAACCCGCGCGCGGGCCGAGCGATGCGATCCAGGCCACAGGCGCGAAGAACATGCCCGACAGCGGGAGGCCAGAGCACGCGCTGCCGTTTACGCCCGAAGGGTTGAAAGCCAACCTTGCGAACAAGCCCGCGTGGGGAACCCGCATGGTTCCCTCGGCGCTGTCGAACGACCCTCAGCCCACCTGCGAGCCGCAGGGATTTCCAAGGGTGCTGTTGCACAACTATCGGACGGCGCAGATTTTTCAGAATGCGAAGCAGGTTCTCGTTGCCTATCAGTTCAACCGGAAGTGGCGAAGTATCTGGACCGACGGGCGCGCGCTGCCGAAGGTCGATGACTTCCTCGAACCGCGTTGGTGGGGTTACTCCGTGGGCCGCTGGGAGGACGACTACACCTTCGTGGTCGAATCAGTCGGCATGGACGAACGCACGTGGCTCGACAATGTCGGCCGTCCGCACAGCTTCGACATGAGGGTTCAGGAACGATACGTCCGAAGAGATCTCAAACACCTCGAGGTGACGGTGACGATCAACGATCCCGTCTACTACTCGAGACCGTGGGTGGCACTCGACCGCCTCCCACTGCGCCTGCAGCCGGACACCTTCGACATCAGGGAAATGGAGTGCTCGCCCAGCGAGTTCGCCAGATACACAAAGGAGTTTGCCGAACCTGCTGCCGGGGTCCAGGACGGGAGCGCACCCCGATAGTCCCGGGGCCGCACCGTTACGCCGTCAACGATGGCTCTCGCCGCGTGACGTGCAACCGCACTGCAGTGTAAAGTCACGTTTCGATCGTTGTTCTTTCATGGAGGCCGTGGTGAGAAGACTGTTCGCACTAACCGCGTCGATGGTCGTTACCGTAGCGCTGCCGCTGCTCGCCCAGAATCAGTCAGGGGGCCTCGGCGAGGTCAACGCGCTCGGCCAGTCAGTTCGTCGTCCTGCAGCGCCGGCGGGCCCGACACCCCGGCTGCCTGACGGCACGGTCGATCTGAATGGGCTATGGGTCGGCGGAGGCGCCGTAGGTGACATGGAACGCGATGGTGGTTTGAAGCCGGGCGAGGTACCTCTCCTGCCCGCGGCGAAGGCCCTGAGGGATTCCCGCAAGGAACCGGACGAACCCTATCTGTACTGCATGCCGCAGGGCGCGGTCCGAGCACAGCCATACCCGTGGCGCTTCGTGCAGAACTACACGCACAAGGCGGCCACCCACCTCTTCAAGCTGGAGGAAGGCAACATCCACAGCTACCGGCAGATCTTCATGGACGGCCGCAAGCACCCCGCCGAGTTGGACCCTACATGGTTCGGCCACTCCATCGGACACTGGGAAGGTGACACGCTCGTGGTGGACACGATCGGCTTCAACGACAAGTTCTGGTTCGACCGCCGCGGCCATCCTCACACCGAGCAACTGCACGTCATCGAGCGGTTTACGCGCAAGGACATGGGGCACATGGAGATCAAGATCACCGTCGATGACCCAGGAGCCTACTCCAGGCCGTTCACGCTCACCTTCAACGCTCGGCTGAGCAATCCCGGCGATGAGCTGATGGAGTACGTCTGTCAGGAGAACAACCAGTACGGCATCGCGGGCGGACATCCGAATCCCCTGGCCGAGCCGGCAAAGTAGACCTGGACGGGCCGTTGCGCTGGCCGCAGCGTGCCCGATCCCCTCAATAGTCGGTGAGAGACTGAGGAGGAATGGCCACGCGAAGGGCGTTGAGCACCGCCACGACGTCGATGGCCTCCTGCACGACCGCGCCGGCCACCGGCGTCAGGTAACCCGCGGTGGCGATGAACATCCCGATCAGGCTGAGCGCCATCCCACCGACCGCGCTTTGCAGGGCTATCCGCCGCATACGCTGGCCGATGTGGATGAACTCATCCACCTTCCGCAGCGCGCTGTCCATAATCACCACACCCGCAGCTTCCGTCGTCACGTCACTGTTCTGACCGAAGGCGATTCCAATCGTCGCGGCCATGAGTGCGGGCGCGTCGTTGATGCCGTCGCCCACGAAGATCGTCTTGGCTTGAGCGGTCTCCGCCCGGACGATCTCGAGCTTCTGCTCCGGACTCTGGCTGGAGAAGACCTGTGAGATGCCGACGATCGAGGCCAGGTATTCGGCCTCCGACGCCCGATCTCCCGTCACGAGCAGGGTCCTGCGAACGTGGTGTCGTGCCTTGAGGTGTGCGACGAACGACGCGCTCTCCGTTCGAGGTGTATCGCGAAACTGGTAGGTCGCGGCATACCGATCGTCGATCACGATCACGCATTCGAGCCCGGGCGCCGGATCGGGCAATTCACCAGCGACATCCGGTTGTTCGACCAGCAGCTTCTGCCGGCTTGTGATCCGAAGCGTTCGCCCGGACACGACGCCGCTCAACCCCTGGCCAGGCCGTTCGCTGATGCTCGAAGCCTCGTGCAGCGCGATCTTCTGCTCCTTGGCCGCCGCGACCATCGCCGCAGCGAGCGGATGCTTCGAGTACCGCTCGATACTGGCTACGAGCGATAACACCTCGCCGGCCGTCCAGGCGCCCGTGCAGTGCTGGCCGATCAGCGTGGGCCTGCCGTAAGTGAGCGTGCCGGTCTTGTCGAAAATGACGGTCCGGCAACCGTCGGCATTCTCGAGGACGGCGGGATCGCGAACGATGATGGCTCGCCTTGCGGCCAGCGAAATCGAGCCGATGATGGCAACAGGGATGGCGATCAGCAATGGGCACGGCGTGGCCACCACCATCACGGCCAGGAAGCGCACCGGGTCTCCGCTGATGAGCCATGCCCACACGCCGATGGCGAGGGCGAGAGGCGTGTAGAACGCACCGAGTTGATCGCCCATGCGACGCAGCCGCGGCCGTTGCTGCGCCGAGCCTCGCATGACCTCCATGATCCTCGCGTATCGCGAATCGACGGCCAGTTTGTCTGCGCGGATCGTGAGCGCGGACTCGCCGTTGATCGCGCCCGAGAGGACAGTCGAGCCCGGTGTCTTGTCGATCATGTAAGGCTCGCCGGTCAGGTACGACTCGTCCATGACGCCGTGACCCTCGACCACGGTTCCGTCGATAGGACACGTCTCGTGAGGGAACACGACGACGATGTCACCGATCGCCAGGTCAGCCAGGGCGACGCCTTCAACAGTGGAGTCTTTCTTGCGATGCGCCTGCGACGGCATCCGTCTGGCCAGGGCGCGCAGAACCGAAGATGCATTGGCGACCGCATACGATTCGAGCGCTTCCCCACCCGACAGCATCAGCACGACCAGCGTGCCGGCGAGGTACTCGCCGAGCAGGATCGACGTCACGATGGAAATGCCGGCCAGCAGGTCCGAACCAAACTGTCCTTTGATCAGCTTGACGAGCAGCTCCCAGACGAGCGGAACGCCACCCAGAAGCAGCGCAGCAATTAAAGGAATGTCGGAGGTGTTGACTGGTGCGGCCGAAAGGGTGGGCGTTGCGGAATAGCGGATGAGGAGGTGGCCGGCAATCGCAGCAATGGCCAGACCCGCAATGATGACCTGCTTGCGGCTGGTCTGGCTCCCCGGAAACCCTTCGCTGGACGACATGTGGCTGGTCGGCTACCCAGTGGGCTGTGCCGATTTCATCGGGACGCCAGGAGCTCCTCGATGGTTCGCTCGTAGATCACCGAGAGCGGTCCGAGGTCGGCCACGCGCACGCGTTCGTTGGACGCGTGCATGCCTTCGGCGACGGGTCCGAACTCCACGACCTCGCGTGCGACGCGCGCAATGAACCGGCCATCCGAGGTCCCGCCGCCCGTAGATAACGCCGGTCTCACGCCGGTCACTGATTCGATCGCCCGCCCAAGGGTATCCAGCAGCGGCCCTCGAACCGTCATGAACGGTTCGCCCGACACGTGCCACGCAAGGTCGTACTGGACGCCGTACCGATCCAGCACCTCTTTCACTCGCGCCTTCAGTGCGTCCACGGTGGATGAGGGCGAGAACCGGATGTTGAACAGCACTTCCATCGAGCCCGGGATGACGTTGACCGTGCCCGCGCCGGCGTGCACGTTGGAAAACTGAAAGCTCGTCGGCTGGAAGTGCTCGTTCCCCTGGTCCCAGGTGATGGCTGCCAGCTCAGCGAGCGCCGGCAACGCAGCATGAATCGGATTCCGGCCACGTTCCGGGTACGCGATGTGGCACGACAGGCCCTTGACCGTCAGCGCTCCGCCAAGCGACCCTCGTCGTCCGTTCTTCACGGTATCGCCCAGTTGCTTCACCGACGTGGGCTCACCGACGATGCACGCGTCGATGGTCTCACCTCGATGCTGGAGCGTCTCGACGACGGCAACGGTGCCGTCGGTGGCGGCGCCTTCCTCGTCTGAGGTCAGGAGCAACGCGACAGATCCTGCATGATCCGGATAAGCGGCTACGAAACGTTCCGCGGCGGTCACCAACGCCGCAAGTGGGCCCTTCATGTCTGAAGCGCCGCGCCCGTAGAGATACCCGTCTCGCTCGACGGCGACGAACGGATCGCTCGTCCACCCGTCAACTGGTCCCGGTGGCACGACGTCCACGTGACCTGCAAGGCAGACAAGCGGCGTCGCGGATCCATGGCGCGCCCAGAGATTGCGCACGCCACCCCTGTCGATGTGTTCGCACTGAAATCCAGCCGAGGACAATCGACCGGCGATGAGATCGATGCACCCGCCATCGGCCGGCGTGACCGACCGGCAGGCGATCAGCTGGCGGACCAGTGCGAGCGTCTGGTCGGCGGCAGCTGTCACGGAAACGTCGTCTCTCGTCCGCAACCCGGCATCAGTCCCGCAACAGCTCGTTGATGGAGGTTTTTGCCCTGGTCTGCGCGTCCACTCGCTTGACGATCACCGCACAGGCGAGAGAATAGGTCCCATCGGCAGATGGCAAACTCCCCGGCACGACGACCGAACCCGACGGGACGCGACCGTAGTGCACCTGTCCTGTCGCACGGTCGTAAATCTTCGTGCTCGCGCCGATGAAGACGCCCATCGAAATCACCGCGTTCTCTTCGACGATGACGCCTTCCACGATTTCGGACCGCGCACCAATGAAGCAGTTGTCTTCGATGATGGTGGGATTGGCCTGCAGAGGCTCGAGCACGCCGCCAATGCCGACGCCGCCGGAGAGGTGCACGTTTTTCCCGATCTGCGCGCACGAGCCGACGGTTGCCCAGGTGTCCACCATCGACCCAGCGTCAACATAGGCGCCGATGTTCACGTACGACGGCATCAACACGACGTTCGGTCCGATGTAGGTGCCTGTCCGCGCAACGGCGGGAGGAACCACTCGATAGCCGCCTTCACGAAAGCGCGCGTCGGTAAAGTTCTGGAAGCGCATCGGCACCTTGTCGAACCATGACGTTCCCGGGCCGGCTATCACTTCGTTGTCGTGCGTGCGGAAGTACAGCAGCACGGCCTTCTTGACCCATTGATGCGTCACCCAGGCGCCGTCGATCTTTTCGGCGACCCTCAACGTCCCGGTGTTCAGTCCGTCGATGACGTGACCGAGCGCTTCTGCCAGTTCCGCCGGCACCTGCCGGGGTGTCAGTTCCGCGCGACGCTCGAACGCGGCGTCGATGACCGCGGTAAGACTCAGTGTTTCCATCGAATCAATCCCTCGCTTGGCGGGCCCGGCAGAATCCGCTGATACGGGTCGCCGCATCCACACACTCGTCTATGTCTGGAACCAGCGCGATCCGCACGTATCCGCGCCCTGGGTTCGTACCATGAGCATCTCGAGCCAGGTACTGGCCGGGCAGCACGGTGACGTGGGTTGCAGCGAACAGATCCCGCGCAAACGCCTCGTCGTCTCCAGCACTCGACGCACCGTTCGAGAGTGCACGTACGCCACCCCAGACATAGAACCCGGCGTCCGGCTGTTGCGCCGCCATGACCGGCTGCAGGAGCGGAAGCACGGCAGCGAACTTTTCGCGGTAGCGCCGCCGATTGTCACGCACGTGGTCCTCGTCGTTCCACGCAGCGATGCTCGCGTGCTGTACCGAGAGGCTCATCGCGCATCCATGATACGTGCGATACAACAGAAACTGCCTCAGAATTGCCGCGTCTCCGGCCACGGCACCCGAGCGAAGGCCGGGCACGTTCGAACGCTTCGACAGGCTCGTGAAAACGACGAGCCGGCGAAAATCCTCACGACCCAGCGTGTGCGCGGCTTCCAACCCGCCGATCGGCGGAGCCTGTTCGTCTGGGTAGATCTCCGAGTAGCACTCGTCAGACGCGATGATGACGCCGTAGCGATCAGAGAGATCGAACAAGGCGTGCCACTCATCGAGTGTGAGCACGCGTCCAGTCGGATTGCCAGGCGAGCACACGTACAACAGCTGAGTGCGACGCCACTCGTCGGGACTGACTGAATCCAGATCGAGCGCGAACCCGCGATCGAGCACCTGGTTCAGATAGCGTGGCTGAGCGCCGGCGAGGAGCGCGGAGCCCTCATAGATCTGGTAGAAGGGGTTGGGACAGACGACGAGCGGCGAAGGACGCGAGGGATCGATGACGGCTTGAGCAAAGGCAAAGAGCGCTTCACGCGTCCCATTGACCGGCAGGACCTGTGTCGCCGGGTCGAGAGCAGGCAGGCCGTAGCGCCGGTCGAACCAGGCCGCGATCGACTCGCGCAATGACTCCAGCCCGGCAGTCGTGGGATACGTTGACAGCCCATCGAGGTGCTCCACCAGCGCAGCGCGAATGAACGGCGGCGTCGCGTGCTGTGGTTCGCCGATCGACAGACGAACCGGCGCAATGGCTGGCGGTTCGATCCCCTTGAGTAGCGTTCGCAGCTTTTCAAAGGGATACGACTGAAGCGCGGAAAGCCCGGGATTCAACGACGCGGCCCGCGGCGGTTATCGTCTGGTCTGGAAACGTTGAAAGATCTGGGGGTCATGTGGACAGGGACACGTGGCTCAGCGAACCAAGATACAAGGAAACGTCATGACATCTCCACCCATCGATCTTCGCTCGGATACCGTGACGCGGCCGACGCCTGCCATGCGCGCCGCGATCGCTGAAGCCCCCGTAGGCGACGATCAGTTTGGCGAAGATCCGACGGTCAACGAGCTTCAGGCGCGGGTGGCCACTCTGCTCGGCAAGGAAAGCGCCTTGTGGATGCCGTCGGGCACCATGGCCAACCAGGTGGCGCTTCGAATCCTCACACGGTCTGGGGACGACGTCATCGTCAGCCGGGAAAGCCACATGGTGTGGGCCGAGGCGGGTGCCGGTGCGGTGAACTCCGGAGTGCAGTTCACCGAAATTGGCAGCAAAGGGACGTTCACAGCCAAAGATTTCCTTGCGGCCAGAAAACCGCAGGGGCACCCGCTCACGCCCCCCACCACCGTCGTCGCGATCGAGAACACTCACAATCGATCGGGGGGCATCGTGTTCCCCAGCGACGAGGTTGTGCGAATTTCTGCCGCGGCGCGTGAGTCTGGCATTGCAACCTATCTCGACGGCGCGCGGTTATGGAATGCCGCGGCCGCAAGCGGTCATTCGCTGGGCGAGCTGGCTGCACCCTTCGACGTGGTGTCGGTTGCACTTTCCAAAGGCCTGGGTGCTCCTGGAGGATCACTGCTGTCGGGCACGAGGGAGATGATGGTGCGGGCCGTGCGGGTACGGCGGATGTTCGGCGGAGCGATGCGGCAGGCTGGCATTCTGGCCGCAGGAGGCTTGTTCGCTCTTACGCACCATCTGACGAGACTGACCGACGATCACGCGAACGCCAGGCGACTCGCAACCCGACTCGCCGCCAGTCCGCATATCGTGCTGGACCTTTCGACGGTCCAGACCAATATCATCATGCTTCGCATCGCCAAGGGCGCCGCGAACGCGGCCGCGATCGTTGAACGGGCGCGACAGCATGGGGTGCTCGTGCTGGCGTTCGGCGAGCGGACCATCCGCGCCGTGACGCATCTGGACGTGACACCGGAACAGTGCGATCGTGCGGCAGAGGTTCTCGTCGCCGCCGTCGAGGAAACGTCGGTCGCACAAACGGAGGAACGTTGATGTCGCTCTTACGTGTTCTGTCGGGCTGTGTAGTCGCCGTGATTGTCGCCTCCACGCTGGGCCATGCTCAAGGCGCCAATGGCCGCGTGACCCTGTTCGAGGGTGGGCGACTCATTGCCGGTGACGGCAGTGCGCCGATCGACAACTCCGCGTTCCTCGTCCAGGGCGACACGATTACGTGGGTGGGAAAGCGAGGCGAGCGCCAGGCCCCGGCAGGCGCCGCTCGTGTGGACCTCACGGGGAAGACCGTGATGCCGAGCCTGATCGACGGTCACAACCACATCGGCCTCGTCAACGTTCGGGACGGCAGCAATGCCAAGGCCAACTACACGCGCGAGAACCTGATCGATCAGCTTGAACGCTACGCCTACTACGGCGTGTCTGCCGCGTTGAGCATGGGTCTCGAGGCCAACATGGAGCTTGCACTGCAGCTCCGGAACGAAGCGGCTCCGAATGCCGCACGTTTCCTGACGGTCGGCAAAGGCATCGCTGCGACAGCGATGGGTGGTCCCACTGGTGAGGCTCGTCTCGGAATCCCCTGGGGCGCAGCCACGGAGACCGAGGGCCGTCAGCACGTACGCGAGCTCAAATCGAGGGGTGTGACCTTCGTCAAGATCTGGGTGGACGACCGCGAGGGCGCGGTTCCCAAGCTAGAGCCGAACGTGTATCGGGCCATCATCAGCGAAGCGCACGCAAACGGCATGCAGGTGCTCGCGCACCTGAGCCGCACATCTGCTCTCGCAGACTCAAAGGACCTGTTCCGCGCCGGCATCGATGGCTTCGTCCACACCGTCCGCGACACGGACGTGGATGCTGAGTACCTGGCGCTCGTGAAAGCTCATCCACGGACATGGATCGGACCCAACATTCCAAGTCCTGGCCTGACGATGGACGAAATCAATCTTCTGGCCGAGACGCTGCCAGCCAACCAGATCGCCGAACTGCGAAAGGCCCTGGAGGCCCGAATCGCCAGCGGCAACAAGCCGAATGCGCTCTTTGAGCTGCACTGCCGGAACCTGCGGAAAGTTCATGACGCCGGCATGGTGATCGGCATGGGCACCGACGGCACTGGCGACGGGTTCGGCGCCCACGAACAGATTGCCTCGTACACGAAGTGCGGCATGACCCCGGCCGAGGCGCTCGTCGCGGCGACCGGCACAAACGCGAAACTGCTGGGACTCAACCGTCTCGGGGTGATGGCTGCTGGCAAAGAAGCCAGCTTCAATGTGCTCGACGCCAGCCCGTTGGAGAACATCACCAACACGCGGCGCATTGACAAGGTCTACCTGCGGGGAGTCGAAGTCGATCGCAACGCGCTTCGCGTCAAGTGGACAGGAGCAACTGCGAAGTAGTCGCCGTGCGTTCGCTCAGTTAGCCAGCTCGATGCCCTCGTTCGACAGCTCGAGCGACTCAATCGCGATCTCGTTGCCGTCAGCCTTGAGATCCGACGCCTGATACTTCACGGGCCACGCATCCTTGACGGTGTACCGTGCGACGTCAGCGCCACTTTCGTTGGTCATCACGACAACGACACTCTTCGTTCTGTCTGCGATCGCGCCTGCGGCCGCGCTCCTCGACCAGGTAGACAGCTCGGACGAGTCGGTCACTCCTCCCTTGAACACGATGTCGTCGAACCTACGAACCTGCAGCGGTTTTGCGGCACGCCTCGGCTGGGCGTCTTCATGCGGTCGCGCGGCGAGCGTCGCGCCTCCCACGATGACGTCGGAGAAACCAGCGAGCGTGACGCCATTGACCTCGAGACGAAATCTCAGTCCCCGCAGCAATTCCTTGCGCATCTGCCCGCTACGATACTCCAGAGTCCGCCATACGCCGGGGCGCAGCTAAAGCTGCGCACTACGAGTGCACCCCGGGAGGCAGCTGAAGCTGCGCACTACGAATGTCGTGTGATCGGTCGTAGTGCTCGGCTTGCCTGCCCCGAGCGAAGCCGAGGGGAGCCGAGCCGTGGTCTGAGCGCGAGCCTGGAACCTAGAGCCCGAAGCCTAAAGCCCGAGACCTGTGCCAGCATCTAGTCCATGATGCGAACCCTGCTCGTCGCGCTGGCCGTGCTCGCCGTACAAACACCGGCGCCGCGTTTTGAACAGCGCACGTTCAAGACACCTGATGGCTCGACGATGCGCTACGGCCTGTCTGTGCCGGGCGATTACGTCGCGTCGCGGCCCCGTCCGCTGGTGGTAGCCCTGCACCCGGGAGGAAGCGGCCCGTACTACGGCGACGGATTCATGCGCAGCATCTTCATGCCCGGTCTTCGGGATCTCTCGCCCATCATGATTGCACCCGACGTACCCGGCCGGTCGTGGGCCGAGCCGCAGGCCGAGCAGGCCGTGATGTCACTGGTCACGGCGATGACCGACGAGTTCGCGATCGACGCACGGCGAATCATGGTCGTGGGGTTCAGCATGGGCGGAGCGGGCACATGGTACCTGTCAGCCCGCGACGCTGACCGGTTTACCGCGGCGATCGTCATCGCGGGACGAACCGAAGAGCCACTGGCGACGCTCGCCAAGGTTCCGACCTATGTCATTCACAGCCGCAACGACGAAGTGGTGCCATTCAGCCAGGCCGAGGAGCGCGCTCGCGCGCTCGAGAAAATGGGACGGCCCGTCAGGTTCGACGCACTGTCGGGCGTGAGTCACTACGAGATGGGTTCGTATGTGGACGCGCTCGCACGCGGCGGACGCTGGGTGAGCGAGCGCTGGGGACCGTAGACCGGCCGCTCCCTGGCTATTGATCGAGCGGACTCTCACGCGGGCCACGCTGAGCGGTACAACTGTTGCCGTGGACGATGGTAGGATCGCCGCCGTAACGTCAGGTTGACGCTGCGCGTGCGGGAGATCCCGGAAGGAATCGCACCGATGGAGCCACAGCGCCTCGAAGAGGTTCTCAGAAACGTTGACATCCGTCTGGCGCGCGTTGAGCAGATTCTGCCAACCCTCGCTACGAAGACAGAGCTACAGGACGCAATCGCGCCCCTCGCCACGAAGGCAGAGCTACAGGAGGCTATCGCGCCCCTCGCCACGAAAGTAGAGCTACAGGACGCTATCGCACCCCTCGCCACGAAAGCAGAGCTACAGGACGCAATCGCGCCGCTGGCCACCAGGGCGGAGTTACAGGAGGTTCGATCCGAGCTTCGGGACGAGATGCGTCACGAAGGCGAGCGCACCAGACGTCATTTCGACGTCGTGGCTGAACGCCTCGAGGGTCATGTCCGGCTGATTGCGGAAGGCCAGATCCTGCTGCAGGAGCGGTTTGAAGACCTGCGAACCGACCTCAAGGCCGACATCGCGCAACTCGACCGGCGCGTCATGCGCCTCGAGGCGACGCGGTAACAGCACACACCCACGCAGTCCGGAATGGCCGTTGTCGAGGCGATCGTACAGTAGTGGAATGACGCCAGTCCTCGAACGCTTCCTCCGTTACGTGAGGTTCGACACACAATCCAACGAGTCATCCGAGACCTACCCGAGCACGGCGTCGCAGCGTGTCCTGCTGCGCACGCTCGCGGACGAGCTCGAAGCGCTCGGCGCGGCCGACGTCACCATGGACGAACATGGATACGTCACTGCCACTGTCCCCGCCACGTCATCCAAGCCGGGCATTCCCACGATCGGCTTCATCGCGCACGTGGACACGTCGCCCGAGATGCCCGGCGCAGCCGTGAAACCGCTCGTCCATCCTCGCTACGACGGCCGAGACATCGTCCTCCCCGACGACCAGACGGCCGTACTGCGATGCGCCGACAATCCGGCGCTTGCAGAACGCGTCGGCGACGACATCGTCACCGCCTCTGGAACGACGCTGCTCGGAGCGGACAACAAGGCCGGTGTCGCGGAAATCGTAACCGCCGTTGAACATCTGCTCGCTCACCCGGAGATACCACACGGGACGATTCGCGTCGCGTTTACACCGGACGAAGAGGTGGGGCGTGGGACGAAGTACTTCGACGTGGCCGCATTTGGCGCGCACTGCGCTTACACGATGGATGGCGGTGAGCGGGGTGACCTCGAGTGGGAGAGTTTTTCGGCTGACGCGATGACAGTGGCATTCGTTGGCTTCAACACCCACCCCGGCTATGCCAAGGGTCGCATGGTCAACGCCATCAAGGCTGCGGCGGCGTTCGTGGATTCTTTGCCGGCCGACGGCCTCTCACCGGAAACTACGACGGACCGTGAGGGCTTTGTTCATCCTTACGCGATCCAGGCAGGTGTGGACCGCACGTCCGTGCGCTTCATCGTTCGTGATTTCGATACCGCAGGCCTGAAAGCCAAGGAAGACCTGCTCGCCTCGCTCGCGACGAAGGCGGTCGTGCGCTTCCCCCGAATCCGCGTCGAAATCTCCATCGAAGAGCAGTACCGGAACATGCGCGAAGTGCTCGATCGCCACCCGGCCATCGTGGATCACGCACGCGAAGCGATTCGGCGTGCCGGTCTGACCGTTCGCGAACGTCCGATCCGCGGCGGCACCGACGGGTCGCGACTGTCCTTCATGGGGCTGCCGACACCCAACATCTTTGCCGGCGAGCACAACTTTCACTCCCGTCTTGAATGGGTGTCGGTGCAGGACATGGAAAAGGCCGTCGAGGTGATCGTGCATCTGGCGCGGGTGTGGGAGGAGCGCAGCTAGGCGTTCGGCTCTGGGCTACTAGCTACTAGCTGGTAGCTACTAGCTAGAACGGGAAGATCCTGAAGAACTGAAGAAAGAACACCGCGGCGATGACGTACCCAGTCGCCGTCAGCGCCCGTGGCCGTCCCACTGCCAGAGCGAGCACAGCTGAGGCGATCAGCCCGAGACCGATTCCGTCAGCGATGCTGAACAGCAGCGGAATGCCAAGCACCGTCAGCACTGCCGGCGTGGCGACAGCGAAGTCGCGCATGTCGATCTCGGTCACCGACTGAAGCATCAGCACGCCCACCACAATCAGCGCTGGCGCTGTCGCGGCGGCGGGAACCGCAAGAATGACGGGCGAGACGACGAGCGCCAGCACAAAGCATGCGGCGGTCGTCAGTCCAGTGAGCCCGGTGCGTCCTCCTGCTTCCACGCCTGATGCCGATTCGATGTAGCTGACCACGGTGGATGTACCGAGCAGCGCGCTCAGAATGGCCGCCACGGCATCGGCGACGAGCACGCGACCGACTCCGGGCAGATTGCCCTGCGCGTCGAGCAGTCCGGCACGCCTGGTCACACCGATGAGCGTGCCGATGTTGTCGAACATGTCCACCAGCAGGAGCGTGAGGATCAAGGGCAGCACCGCGACGAACGCGTCGATGCTCCGTAGAAAGCTGAGATCCAGCGCGAGAACGAGCGGCGCGGGCGATGCAGGCATCGCCAGGAATGCGTCTGGCAATGTCGTCAGCGTGCCACCCGCTCCGTTGGAAACGAAGAGTCCCGCGACGGCGGCACCCAGCATGCCCAGCACGATGGCGCCGGGCACACGACGAGCCATCAGCACGGCGGTGAGAGCCACGCCGCCAAGACACAGCGCTGTTCCGCCCTGGGTGAAGTCGCCGTGTGTAACGAGCGTCGCCGGATTGGCAACCACGACGCCACCGTTCTTCAGCCCGACAAACGCGATGAAGAGGCCGATGCCGGCCGTGATCGCGTACGTCAGCGACTGCGGAATCGCACGCAGCACCTTTTGTCGAACTCCACTCACGGACAACGCCAGAAACACGACGCCGTTCACGAACACCATCCCGAGCGCCTGCTGCCACGGAAGACCCGCGCCCAGACAAATCGTGTAGGTGAAAAAGGTGTTGATCCCCATTCCCGGGGCCAGGGCGAGAGGCAGATTGCTGAGCAGCGCCATGAGCGCCGTGGCGGTGGCCGCGCTCAGCGCGGTCACCGTCACGAGGGCCCCTCGATCCATCCCCGTCTCGGCCAGGATGGCCGGATTGACGGCAAGGATGTACGCCATCGCCGCGAACGTGGTGAGCCCGGCCTGCAGCTCACGCGCAGTCGTCGTGCCGCGGGATCGAAGCTGGAACTGGCGCTCCGCGAAAGAGGTGTCCAGCGCTGTCTCCTAGGACTGCCCTCCGGCATAGTCGTCGCCGACTTTGCCTGCCCAGTACGCGCGCTGCTCTGGCGTCAGCTTCGCACGAATGGTCTTGATCGACCGCCCGTCAGCGCCGAGCCTGAACTGATAGGCGTACCGTTCGAGCGTTGCCGGCTTGGCGTCTGCCGGAATGTGAGCGCCATGGGCGCCAACCGAATTGAGGAATACCAGCATCCGGTTCGGCTTGAACGCGATGTCGCTGACAAGCTCGCACTGCTCCTTCGAGATCCAGTGCGGTCGCGGTCCCTCTGCTTCCGCGTCATCTCTGACCCTGAAGAGCTGCGTTCCCCAGCGCTCATCGTCGCCCTTCCGGGCGAGATACATCAGGCAGGTGATGAAGCCCCACTTCGGGTCGCGATGCGGCTGAATCAGATACCCAGGGCGACGAAGCAGGATTCGTCCATCGGAGCACGTGATCCGGACGCCTTCGAGGGGATGTTCACCTAGCACCGGCATGCGCTCGCGCAGCCAGTGCGTCAACGGATCGTGGAACTTCGCGAGCACGGTGGGCCGGATGATGCCTTCGGCCACTGTCTTGGCCATGTGGCGCCAGACTTCCGTCGAGAAGCGCGGCGCCATCTCGAGAGGGACAGTCAGCTGCTGCTTGTTGACGGGACGATCGGCAAACAGCTCAACAGGCGGAAGCCCTGCAATGACGGCGTCGTAGTACGCCTGTGGCAGCAGATTGTCGATCACGCAGTGCGGGAACGGGTCGTCCAGGAGCGGCGCTTTGGCGACCGCGGCACGAATGTGATCCGCGATGGGAGTCTCGCGGACAAGCGTTTCGAAGCGGGCGACCTCGTCGTTCGAGTCGTACTCAGCTTCGAAGAGCGTCCGCAGCTGACGCTCCTGCCGCGTCAACTGTTCGAGCTGCGACTTGACGATCTGCAGCTCCTCCGTCAGCGTCTGCAGCTGCTCCTGGTGGCGCTCGGAGCTTTTCGCGAGTTGCGCAAGCGTGCGGGGCCGGAAGAGCCGTGCGGCACGAAGCAGTCGGGCCACGCCGCCGCTCGAAGAGCTGTCCGTCATTACAGTGGTGTCCTATCGTTCAGGTCGGTGCCTCGACGGCAATGCACACCATTCCGGTTGATCATGAACGAGGATGGCGAATCCTCATAACCGAAGTTGATGGCGCTCATGTGCTTCTTGAGCTTGTGAAAGTGCAGGTACATCAGCTCGTGGCATTCCGCGTCGTACGTCTTGCCTCGACACCACCAGAGATTACCACCTGGACCATTGGGCAGCGCCCGTTGATATTCCGCGCTCATCGTGAGCAGAGGCTCCCAGTAGATTCGCGGATACGACGCGGACGCCTTTTCCGCGTCGAGCAGCAACTGACGGGTAAAGGGACGTTCGTCCAGACGGAAATGCCGGGGGTCGGCCATGATCTGACGGGCGTCCGGCACGATCTCGAACATCCGGTTCATCCGGTCGATGTTGCGCCACAACGTGAAGTGCCCGCAGAGCTTGTAGTGGGAGGCCGACAGGAGATCGTGATCGGCCAGCAGGCCATCCGTCATGAAATACCGGATGTCGCCCCAGATGACGTCGAGCTCGGAGTAGGCCCAGAAATCGAACGAGCGCAGTTCGTCCGCGAACACCAGGCCGTATGCCGGCTTGAGATCGCTCAACTTCTTCAGGAACGTGGACTGAACGTTCACCCGCACACCAAGCGTGTCGGAGCAGCGCGTGTTGAATTCCTCGAGCCGCATGGACTTGAGGTGGACGTTCGGGGGAACGGGGCCATCTACGTGAATGTCCGTGTAGATCAGCCAGGTGATGTCCGGATTCTCCCGGCATGACCGCATGAACGCCGGCAGCCAGACCGGAACGCGGCCAAAGTGCGTCGATACGATGGCGATGCTGGGGTGGCCCGCGCTTGATTCTCCGCCCTGGGGTACCCCGCGCACGGTGCCTCGATTATTCGTCGCGGTCCCCGGGCTGTCAATGCTGCCGGAAGGTAGAATCCAGGGCGTCCGCTGGACCAATCCACTATGCACACACTCGCGCGAGCGCTCATCGGATCTCTTGTCCTGGCAACGACGCTTCTGGCTCAATCCGCCGCAACGAACGACGCGGTCTTCCGCTACCGGGGCGCGGACAGGGATGCGCGGCTCGTCGAACGCGCGAAACGCGAGGGCACGGTATCGCTCTACACATCGCTCGCGCCGACGGAGTCTCAGCCGCTCGCGACTGCGTTCGAGAAAAAGTACGGCGTGAAAGTCGTGCTCTGGCGAGGGCTCTCGGATCAGGTCGTGCGGCGCACAGTCACCGAGGGACAGGCTCGACGGTATGCGGTCGATGTCATCGAGACCAACGGTCCTGAAATGGAGATACTGGCGCGGGAGAAGCTCCTGAGCGAGGTGTTCTCACCCCACGTTGCCGACTTGCCGGCGGCCTCCATCCCGAAGCACCGCTCGTGGTTCCCGGACCGATTCAATTTCTACGTTGTCGCCTACAACACGACCAAGGTTCAACGTTCCGAGATCCCAACAACGTACGAGGGGTTCGCGGATCCGAAATGGAAGGGGCGCATCGCCATCGAAGCGACCGATGCCGAGTGGATGGCCACGCTCGTCAAGACGTGGGGCAATGCGAAGGGCATGGACTACTTCAAGCGCCTGTCGGCGCTGCGTCCGGAAGTGCGGCAGGGTCACGTGTTGCTCGCCAACCTCGTGGCTGCCGGCGATGTGCCGATCGGCCTCACGGCGTACAACAGCAACGTGTTTCCGCTGAAAGCCAAGGGCGCACCGATTGACTTCGTACCGGTGCAGCCAGTCGTGGCGCGGCCTCAGGGCATCGGCGTCGCACGAAACGCGCCGCACCCCAATGCGGCGCTGCTCTTCATGGATTTTGTTCTGTCACCGGAGGGTCAGCGCCTGTTCGAATCGATGGGCCGGGTGCCCGCCAGCACCAAGGTGAAGAGCGAGCTCAACAATTTCCCGTTCACGATGATTGACGCCGCGACGGCCCTCGATGAGAAAGACAAGTGGGAAGCGCTCTGGAACAACCTCTTCCTACGGAAGTAGAAAACCAGTCGATAGGAAATGCCGGATCGGTGAGAGCCTCGATGCGGCCGCCTCCGCGCTTCGATGAGGCTGACCTTCAATCACGTCGGCACACCTGCGCATCCACCCCACCAGAACACCCGCCAGCTCCTCGCGCATAGCGTCCTGCGAGAAGGTGTGATCCGCCATGATGAGATACCTGACTTCCGCATTCGCATAACGCCGAAGCTCGGGAAAGGCGTCGGTCATCTGGCTGGCGTAGTTGTACCGATGTTGAACCTGGCCCGTGAAGATGTAACTCAGCACGATTCCGCGGGCGATGAATGCCGCCAGGTCGCTCTTCATCTCTGACTTCACCGGCTGCCTGAAAAAGTCGAGATCGACCGGCGACCGGTCCGCATGATCCGCCTCGGGACCGACGCGGAGGATTTTTGAAAGCTTTCGCAGGACCCTCGCGGGGTCGGTTGCGCGTTGCCACGCATAGGTGAGGTAGAAGCGAGGCGTCGCAAAGAGATACCCGTCGATGAACGCGCCCGCAACCAGGCGGTGATCCGTGCAGAGCGCCCGATGCGCATCATGCGCGCCCGAACACAGACCGAGCACCGCAAACCTCCTGGCGATTCCGCGTGACTCGAGCGCGTCCATGGCGGCAACGAGATCGCGCGACGGGTCCGCGGCATCCGACGCCGTAGAGTCGCCCATGCCACTGAGGTCGAGACGCAGCGTTGGAAAGCCAGCCTCGGCCAACGCGCGCGCCAGGTACACGTGCAGGCGGTTTGGGCCCACACGATGCTCGAGACCGGTGTTCGGAAGCAGCACGGCAATCGCGTCACGCTCAACTCGATCGGGGAGCGAGATCGTTCCCACGAGCCGTCGTTGCTCGCCGAAAGCCAGGACCACTTCGGTCATGGCAGCCGCTCGCCTAGAGTGTCAGCGACGAGATTGATCGACGATGCCGGGTTCCAGGGCGTGGTCATTCGAGAGAGTACCGACCATTCACCCTGGTTCGGGAGGCACACGGCGTCATTCGCCAGCCCAGGAGCGGAGTCCGAGGACAGGGTGACCAGTTGCTCCACGCCTTTGGGCGCCGGAGCCAACGTCAGGCCCTCGATCGCCACGCGCAGATGATCTGGCAGCGGCATTCCGAGCAGTTGTCTGGATGGCGGGGATGGCAGTTTCAAATGAGGCGGCCGCTGGCCATTCAAGGTCCGGTGATAGTCGTGGTCAAAGCCGCGAAGATTGTCGAGCCAACTCGCCCCGTTCGGAGGCGGATCCCACAGGACAAGGTGAGACACGCGCAATCCGCGACCCACCGCACGCTGTGCGAGCAACGCCCCCAACCTCAACCCAACGAGACAGACATCACGCACGCCGGTCCGATGACGGAGCTCGGCATCAGCGGCAGCGATGTTCTCCAGCCACTCCTCGACCCGTGCGTCGGCGGAGTCTCCCGCAGAATCGCCGGTGGATGCATAGTCGAAGCGCAATACCGCATAGCCGTGTTCGGCGAGACGTTCACTGAGCCGGTTGAGACCGCGATAGGCTCGCATGTACTCCACGCCCCAGCTCGGGCACACAAGGATTCCCGTGCGCTTGGGCCTCACCCCGGGCGTGGTCAGCGCACCAAACAGGTGCCTGTCGGGCTCGCCAAAGAAAAACACTTCCTGCGCCGCGGTGTTCGTCTCCGCGCGGTGGCGACCAGCATGGGAAGGCGCGAGCCTGTCGCTGCCGGGCAGCTGCCGCGCCAGGACCGCGAGAGACTCCATCATGACGGCCCGCAGCGGAAGACGGATGCCGTACTGCTGTTCGAGGCTCGCCACCAGCTTCAGCGCGAGCAGGGAGTGGCCACCGAGATCCGCGAAGCGATCCTGAGGGCCAACGCCATCAACACCGAGCAGTTCCTGCCACAACTGGGCGAGGGACAGTTCTTGCTGAGTTTCCGGACCTCGACGCTCGGCGGGATCCGCAGGCACGGCGCCAAACGGATCCGGCAGGCCGTTTCGGTCAATTTTTCCGCTCGAGAGGTGCGGCAGGTCCGAGACCTCCACAAAAACCTGCGGAATCATGTAGCCAGGGAGCCGTGAAGCAAGAGACTGGCCGATGTCGCGAGACACAAGCGCCGCGTCGCGGACGGGGCGCACCCATGCCACCAGCCGAGGGTCGCCCGGCGCCCGTTCTCGCACCCCAACGACTGCCTCGGCAATCTGCGGCAGCGCTCTGAGCTGTTCTTCGATCTCCCCCAACTCAATTCGAAATCCTCGCAACTTCACCTGACGATCGGCACGGCCAAGGAAGTCCACGACGCCGTCCGGCAGCCAGCGTGCGAGGTCACCAGTGCGGTAGAGACGTCCGTACTCCGGGTGCTCGACAAACTGCTGGGCGGTCAGCGCATCTCGATTGAGGTACCCGCGAGCGAGTTGCACGCCACCGACGTGCAGCTCACCGGATACTCCAACCGGCACGGGTTGTCCCTTCGCGTCGAGCACGTGCAGCTGGGTATTCGCAACGGGCCGGCCTATCGGTACCAATCCGCGGGAGTCTCCCGCGATCGGACATTCCCAGTAGCTCACCTCGACGCTCGCCTCCGTCGGACCGTAGAGGTTGTGCAGTCGCGCCCGCGGCAGGCGATCGTGGAACCTTCGCGTCAGCGAATACGGAAACGCCTCGCCTGAAGCAAACACGTGTCGAAGTGTCTGGCAATCGGCCGATCGCGGATGGTCGAGGAACGGACCCATCATCGACGGCACGAAGTGACAGACGGTCACTTCCTCACGTTGAATAACCTCCACCAGGTACTCCGGATCCTTGTGTCCGCCCGGGAGAGCCATCACGAGTGTCGCGCCGTTGATGAGCGGCCAGAAGAACTCCGGCACGGAGACATCGAAGGTGAACGGTGTCTTCTGAAGAATCCGATCACCAGGCCCGATGGAGTAGTGTTCCTGGCCCCAGAGCAGACGATTCACGATCCCTCGGTGCGTGAGCATGGTCCCTTTGGGCCGACCGGTCGAACCCGAGGTGAAGATTACGTACGCGAGCGAATCCGCAGTCGGAGACGATTCGCCTGAATCGCCTGCAACCATCTGTCGGAGCGAATCCACAAGGAGCACCGTGCGGTCGAGCTGATCGAGCCAGGTCGAAACGATAGTTCCGAGGTCGTTGCCTGCAAGCAGCAGGCGGCACTGCGAGTCATCGACCATGAAGGCGAGTCTCTCCACTGGATCGTCGGGATCAAGGGGGAGGTACGCGCCACCTGCTTTGAGGATCCCGAGCAGCGCCACCACCATCTCAATCGACCGATAGGCACAGACGCCAACCAGCACGTCAGGGCCAACACCATGTCGCCGAAGATGGCTGGCCACAATGTCAGCACGCTCGTCCAGTTGCCTGTAGCTCAGCTCCGCCTGCTCGGTCACGACAGCGGCGCGATCGGGCCAGCGCGCGACGGCCGCGTGCAGGAGCTCAGGCAGCGTAGACTCCAACGGATACGCCCGAGCGGTGTCGTTCCAACGCTGAATCGTTTCGCTGCGACGACGGTCGCTCAGAAGACCCACTTGATCGAGTGACTGGCTGGGATTGGAGGCTGCGGACCTGAGCAGATCCTCGAATTCTTCGAGCCTCGCTTCGACCATCGATTGAGTGAAGAGATCCGGGTTGTACGAACAATCGAACGCGAGACCCACATTGCGGCTGACGAGAGTCAAGGACACGTCGAACAGATCGCAGCGGCGCGGTAACCGACGGCAGGAGGCATGTGCCCCGAAGAGCTTGGCGTCGAGATCGTGTGCCTCAGCGTTGAAGGCAATGGAGGCAAGTGGAGGCCGCAGGGGATCGTGCTTGATCTTCAACTGCGGAAGCAGCGAACCAAACGTAATGCCCTGATGATCCAATGCCTCCCGGACAGTGCGATCAACGGCATCGACAAGCCCGACAAAGGTGTCCTCGCCCGACAATCGAAATCGTACGGGAAGAAAGTGGATGCAGTGACCGACAAGCCCTTCCTGCCGGTGGAAGACTTGACCGGGCGCGGTGAGTCCGACCACCAGATCTGTCGAGCCGGTGACGCGATACAGCTGCGCGACAAGGCCTGCAAGGACGACCGTCGCGATCTCGCGCTCGCCAGCAAGCAGAGCCAGCCGGTCAGCAACATCGGCGTCGATTGTGCGCTGAATGGTGTTCGCGCCGTATGTTCTTCGGGCCGGACGCGGCAGGTCCATGGGCAGTTCAACCGGCAGTGGCGCAGCCTCCAGCCGTTGCAGCCAATACGCGGTATGTTCCGCGCCCTCTGTCGAGGTCGTGAACGTCTGCTCGGCCGACACGTAGTCGGCAAACGCGGACGCGGGCGGGAGCAGCGCATCGCGACCATCACGTCTTGCGGCATAGAGTGCCGCCAGGTCCGACACCAGCACCGGCACGCTCCAGTCATCGAAGACGATGTGGTGCGCGAGGATGAGCAGGTGCCAGTCACCTGACTCACGGACGATTCGGAGCCGAATCAGTGGGCCACGCTCGAGATCGAAACGGTTTCCCATTTCGTACGCCTCGATCGCGTTGAGGCCGGAAGGCCCTGGTTCCGACACGATCGGAATCTCGAACGGGACGAACGGCTGCACCAGCAGACGTTGCCCGTCCAGGCTGACGGTGCCACGCAGGCAATCGTGCCTTTGCACCAGCTGCGCCACGGCCCAGCGGAGAGCATCGGAATCCATCGCTCCCGCAAAGCTCAGCGTGACACCTTCGTTGAATGCCAGCGCTGCGTCGGGCTGGGTCTGGGTGGCGAGCCACACATCCCGTTGCGAGTCGGTCAGTCCTATCGCATGGCTGCCGGGAGGAACAGGGGATGCTGAGACGGGGTGGGCTGCGGTCATCGAAGCTGACAGCCACCCGTAAGGTTCCCTGAACCGCCGTTCAGCCGGTAGCGGGCGATCTCGCAGGGCGGTCAATTTGTAAATACTGCGCTGCTTCTGTAGCGACATGCGCAGATCGTCCTCGCGCGACACGCCGCGCCCGCCAATCCGGAGGTATCGCAGGCGCAACAACCATCCGAAAGTACCCGCAATAGCCAGACGGAGAGCGAGGGCCGGTCGCATGCAGGGCTGAGTATCTGCACGCAACGGGCCAGTCGGACACAAGGAGCGCCTCAGATGATGAGCAAACCGACGCGATTCGCGATCCTCCCCCTGACCTTACTTGCCGTTGCGCTGGCGCCACTGCCAGCACACGCCCAGGCGCAGACGATTGGACGGGTGAAAATCGCCACCGGCACGGCTTTCGTCGTGCGCGGCGAGACCGCGATCCCCGCAACAGCTGGCCTCACACTCGTCGAAACCGACCGTCTCAAGACCGGCGCTGACGGCCGGCTCGGGGTTTCCCTGAACGATGACACCAGGGTGTCCCTGGGGCCCGACAGCGAAGCCCGCCTTTCCCGCTATCGCTACGCGCCGTCGGACGGGGCACTCTCGTTGGTGGTGAACTTTCTCAAGGGCGTTGCGGTGTACGCATCGGGGCAGATTGCCAAGCTCTCGCCCGACGCTGTCCGCCTTGAAACCCCCGCTGCCATCGTCGGAGTTCGTGGGACGACCGTCGCCGTTCGAGTAAGTCCGGAATGAAATACCCGCAGGCCTGCCTCTTTGTCTTGATCTGCAGCTGCGGTTCTTTCGTCGCGTGCGCAAAGCTCGCGCGCGAGGAACCACAGCGTCCACGCCAGGACCTTGCGGCACTTCTTTCCGATGCGGACGGCAGCGTGGGCCGGGCGCGGGTCTCGAACACCATGGGCTCGGTGGACCTGACCGAAGCAGGCGCCGCGACCCGCATTTCAGCAGATCAGCCGCCGTCGCCTGTCGTCATCCTGAGTGAAGCCGATCTGCAGCGCGAGTTCGGCGACGCGCTGGCCGCACTGCCGCCGGTCCCTCAGACATTCACGCTCTACTTTCAGTTCGAGTCAGATGACCTCACGCCCGAGAGCAAGGCGCTGCTCGGCAGGACGCTTCAGGCCGTCAAGGGACGCCCGGTGCCGGATGTGCTCGTCGTGGGGCACACGGACACGACCGGGGCGCCTGGCCCGAACTTCCAGCTCGCCCTCCGCCGCGCCAACGCGGTTCGGACGCTGCTGCTGACTGCCGGCCTCCCTGACAACGCGGTCGCGGTTGCCTCGCACGGTGAATCACAACCGCTGGTGCCGACACCAGACGACACGTACGAGCCGCAGAACCGACGCGTCCTCATCACCGTACGATGATCGGCCGGACGCGCCGGACGATCGTGGGAGTCGGCCTCGTGCCGATGCTCCTGGTGGTCGCCCTGAGCCTCTTTCGCCCCGCCCTGCTGAACTCCCTCGAACGCGCGGTGTACGACACGCTCGCTCGCAGGGCCACACCCAGACCTCCGACAGGGCGCGTCGTCATTGTGGACGTCGATGAACGAAGCCTCACGTCTGTCGGCCAGTGGCCCTGGCGGCGGGACGTCATCGGCCGGCTGATTGCCAACCTCCGCGCACTCGACGCATCGGTCATCGCGCTCGACATCATCTTTGCGGAGGCCGACAGATTCAGCGACCGGTCGATCGATCCGGACGCGGTGCTCGCGACATCGATCGCCGGGGGCCGGGTGGTGCTGGGCTACGGACTTACATTCGACGGCGCACAACGCGCGGCCGCCGGGTGCGTGCAGCACCCCTGGGGCGTGTCAGTCTTCGAGCCGGCGCAGGCCGGGACGGAGCAGCCCTTCTTTGAAGCCACGAGCGCCGTGTGCAACCTCCCGCAACTGACGGCTGCCACCAACGTCTCGGGCTTTCTGAACGCGGCCCCCGATTCTGACGGGATTCTGCGCCGCGTGCCGCTCCTGGCGACGTTCGAAGGCCGCGTTTATCCAAGCCTGGCGCTCGCGGCGGTGTCGGCCGTCACCGGTGCAGACGATCCAGTGCTGCAGGTCGCCAATGCGAATGCAGCGGTGCTGAACGTCGGCGATCGGAATGTACCGCTCGATGGCAAGAGCAACATGCTCGTGCGTTTCCGCGGACCGAAAGGCACGTTCTCCTATCTCTCCGCGGTCGATGTGCTCCAAGGCACCGCCGACCCCGAGGCGGTACGCGGCAAGGTTGTCCTCGTCGGCACCACCGCTCTCGGCACACGTGAAGTCGTCGCCACTCCCCTGGACACGCTATTCACGGGCGTGGAAGTGCAGGCGACCGCGGCCGACAATCTCCTGCAGGGCGATCCATACCGAAGGCCCCTGCACGCCGCAGCCATGGAGACGCTGCTCGCGCTGGTGATGTGCGGGGCCGTGCTCGCGGTCGTCTGGCGATACGGCCTGATTTGGGCCGGACTAACCTCTACCGCGTCGCTGATCCTCTTGTGGGGGATTTCGGTGACGACCTTGTCGAACCAGGGACTCTTCGTTTCTCCGCTCTTCCCCACGCTTGGCGTCATCACCGGCCTCGTCTCCATGGTCGTCGCCGGCTTCACGACTGAGCGGGCCAGGGCCGAACGCGCTGGCGAGGCCAACGAAACGTCGCGCCGGCTGATGGTGCAGACGCTCCTGTCTCTTACCGGCATCCGCGACGCCGAGACCGGGCGCCACTCACGACGCACGCAGCACGTCACACGGATCCTCGCCCAGCAACTGTCCACTCACCCGGCATTTCGCGACTACTTGACGCCCGAACGCGTAGAGCTCCTGTCCAGCCTCGCTCCGCTCCACGACATCGGCAAAGTGGGAGTCCCGGACCGGGTGCTCAACAAGCCGGGTGTGCTGACCCCCGACGAGCTCATCGAGATGCGCCAGCATCCCCGATACGGTCGCGAGGTCATCGAGCAGGCCCAGCGGGCGGTGGGTGTCCAGGACGACGTGACGCTGGAACTGGCGAAAGACATCGTCTACACCCACCATGAGAAATGGGACGGCACGGGTTACCCGGAAGGCCTGCGCGGCACTGCCATCCCGATTCCCGGGCGGATCATGGCGCTGGTGGATGTGTACGACGCGGTCCACACACGACGTCTTTATGATGCGCCTCGTTCACATGGCGAAACGATTGCCCTGATTCAGAAGGGCAGCGGGACCCACTTTGACCCTGCGGTTGTCGAGGCGTTCGTGGCTGTCGCCGACACGCTCGAGGCCATCGAGGAAGCGGCCTGAATCCTCGCTGGACAATGCCCGTGCCCTGGCGTAGCCTTTCCGGGATGAAAACCACGATGCGTACGGTGCTTGTCGCACTTGTTGCCTTCCTCGTCCTCCAATCGCCTGCGTCCCTCGCCGGTCAGACGGCGCCGACGAAACTGACGGTGTACGGAGACGTCGCGTATTTCTGGGGAATGGGTAATCCCATGAACTGCGTGCTCACGAGTCGGTTCAAGCGGGGCGAGCCGATGGGCTTCCGGGTGACGGCCCTCGATCCGGTTACCGGCGAGCGCGATCGTGCGTCAAAACTGGTCGTGCACCTGACCTACGGAGGCAAGACGATCGACCTGCCGATGCGCGATCGTCAAACGGAAGCACAACCCGAGCGCGCGTTCTTCGTCGCGAAGTGGGTGGTGCCGGCTGATGCGCCGGTTGGTATCGTCAAGTACACGGTGAGCGCAACGGACTCGAAGGGACGAACCGGGGAGTTCAAGCCATTCGACGTCCAGACGTCGCAAATCACCATCATCGAGTAGCGGTCAAACGACTAAGGCGCGTCTGAAGCCGCGCACTACCTACCGTCATCGTCAGTCGTAGTCAGTCGTAGTGCGCGGCTTCAGCCGCGCCTTCATCAATAATAGTGCTCGGCCAAAGCCGAGCCGTTCCCCTCACAGCCGCAGCAGCCGCGCGGCGTTCCCTGAATACAACCGATCCTTGTCGGCAGCCGACAGCTTCAGCCCGTCGATGATGTCGCGCGGCCGCTCGTAGCCCATGTCAAAGCAATAGTCGCTGCCGAGCATCACGCGATCGATGCCCACGAGATCGATCAGATCCTGCAGCAACTGCGGCGAATGCGTGATCGTGTCGTAGTGGAAGCGGCGCAGGTACTCGTTGAACGGGAGCTTGGCGACACCCTTGAGCTCGGGTCGCACGCTCTGCCCGTGATTCAACCGCCCCGAAATGTAGGGCATCGCACCACCCGCGTGCGGAAGCACGATCTCGAGTCGAGGGAAACGGTCCATCACGCCACCAAACACGAGGTACGACACGGCGATCGCGGTATCGAAAGGATTGCCAAGAATATTGGCGAGATAGAAGCGTTGCAGCCTGTTGGCGCCCATCGCGGCGGCTGCCTGATCCGGATGCAGAAGGACCGGCAGATTGAGCGCTTCACACTTCGCATAGATAGGGAAAAGCGAGGGGTCCGATAACTCTTTCCCCGCAAAGCTCGTCGGCATGTAGACGCCGCGGATTGCCCGCGATCCGGCCAGACGATCCAGCTCCTTGACCGCCAGTTCCGGCGCCTGGAGCGGCAAGGTGGCGCATCCAAAGAATCGCGTCGGATACGCCGTATGAGCCTCCACCATCGAATCGTTGACGATCCGCGCCAGCTCGGCGCCCCGCTCAGGAGTTGCCCAGTAGACGAACGGGGTCGTCAACGACAGCGCGTGCGACGTGACGCCCTGGGCATCCATCCGCTGGATGCGCTTCGGCAGGTCCCAGTAGGTGACGTCGATCGGGATGCGACCCCCGCCAATATTGAAGATGGGCGCATCC
>JABFSA010000039.1 GCA_013140775.1 Acidobacteriota bacterium
GATAATGCGGGTCGCGTTCGCAGCGGGCGACCGCGACCCGCATTATCTCGCCGTGATCTTTCTCGCGATTGCCGGCGCCACGGCGGCCACGTATCTTCAGCGCTACTTCGTGATCGTCGGCACCGGCTTTGGCGGTGCGTGGACGATGATCGTCGGGACGATGGCCGTGATTGGCAACAGGGCAGCGCTGGCGGCGGCTGCAAGCGGTGACGTCTGGGTCGCGTATCCGATGAACCCTGCGCCCGGGCAGCAGTGGGTGCCGATTGCGTGGATGGCGCTCGGGGCGATTGGCACCGGTGTGCAGCTCGGGATCACCGGCGGTGAAAAGGGCCGAGTGGTCCGGCGCGGCTCAGTTGGCCGGCGGCGGAAAAAAACGTAAACTTGGAAGGTTCGGCCGTCGCCCGATGGCCGAACCGTGCACCACGCGTCTCATTCCTCGGTAGCTCAACGGCAGAGCATCCGGCTGTTAACCGGAGGGTTGCTGGTTCGAATCCAGCCCGAGGAGCCAAATTTGGTTCAGTCCTGGCTCTCGGGTCTGTACGGCGTCGAGTCGTTCCTCGACTCCGCCAAGGAACAAGCACGACCGAATCCAGACGACATAGTTCCCCGAGAAGGAGGGGTTTGCATGACAGGTGTGATCAAGACATTGCGAGCTGACAAAGGCTTCGGTTTCATCAAGGGTTCGGACGGTTCGCAATATTTCTTTCATCAGAGCGCCATCTACGGCGAGGGTATCGAGATGTTGCGCGAAGGTGACAGCGTGGAGTTTGAGCTTGGCCCGGACGGACCCAAGGGGCCGCGAGCTGAAAGCGTCAGGCGCACGTCCACCTAGACGTTCGGCGGCGCTGGCGCTCCGGCGCGCCGGGGCTCGTACGGCCGCCGTTACTTGAGCCGCTGCTAACCCGAGGGTTGCTGGTTCGAAGCCGCGCAGGGCGCCGCAACCTTCGATCGCCCGCACCGCGATGGTCGTCGGCGTTCCTCATGCGTTCAGCCGTCTTCGCCATCGGCCTTCACGAAAGGCCTCGAGCAGAACTTTCGCCCTCCCAGACTCCAGTTCATTGAGGGACGATCCGCGCGCAAAGAAGTCATTGAGTCCAGGTATTGTCGAAAGCGTGTCGCGAGTGGCTCGCGCGTACCCCATGGACCAATCGGCAAACGCTCGGTGGTCAATCGGTTCTTCGATCAGTTTGAGCACGTTGGAATGTCGCGTGTCCCGGTCAATTTTTTCGTACAGCGCACGGAGAACGTCCTTATTACCCTCCAGTACCTGGAAGAACGCCCCGTCCACGTACAGCAGCATGCCGGTGATGCCGTGCATCTCGTTGTGTTTCCTCGCGCGTGTGAGGAGATCGAGGAGATCCGCGGCTGAAAGAGGGCGAGCGGCAGCGCTGCTATAGGCCAGGAGGATATCCCGATCAGCGTCTTCCACGGTCAACCTCCGATGTCTGACGATGTCCGTGTTCTCTGTCCGCAGGAGAGAGGGCAGGTCGCAGAGCAGGGCTCATGACGAAACCTCAAACCCGTCCCGGGTGGGCACACCCTTGCCGTTATACACCCGGACCCGCTCCATGCCGCAGGTCGGTGAATCCTTCTTCAGCACAAAACCGCACAGCCCTTGCTCGCCGATTCCTCCAGCTTTCGCACCGTGTACCGCTCGACGGTGTCGGTATGGTCGTGTGCGGTTTTCATGGTCACGAGACGGATCCGGCCGGGTTTCTGCACCAGTATCGAGCTCGGCCAGCCAGACTCCAGATTGGGTTCGGCCGGGCCCCTTGTGTTCAATCGCGCACATCCGATCGCGACGCCTGACATGTATAAGGGATCGATCGTGAAAAGGACGGTGCACATGTCAGCGTCACATTGCCGGCGCGCTCATCGCCTCGGCCATCCTCTCTCTTTCGTCCCCCGTCCCTGGCCGCAATTCAACTGACCCAGGTTGTTTCGGGTCTCTCGAGTCCGCTTTTCGTCGGCCACGCAGGCGACGGCAGTCAGCGGCTCTTCATCGAAGAACAGGCCGGCATCCGTCGCCTGCACGTTTGTCATCTCGCCGAGCAAGGCTGATTTCGGGATCAACGGTGGAACGGCGATGGTAGCCGTGACCGCCCCGGCAGGATGCTCCTGGACGGCAGTCAGCAATGTCGCCTGGATCACCATCGCGGGGGTTTCGAGCACGAGCGGCAACGGCACCGTCAGCTATTCGGTGGCGGTGTACACGGGCCGTCCAAAGAACCGGAACGCGACGATGACGATCGCGGGGCAGACCTTTGCGGTCAAACAGTCGAGGTAGAGCGGTCCGGGTTCGTCAAAGACCTTCCTATCTGGCCACCAGGTGAGATAGAGTCCCGTCCCCACCACTTTCCGCTGAGTGGGTGGCGTAGGTTGCGCAGGGTTTTCCCTGGAAACCGGCTCGCGAACAGGCACTTCTGAATGAGGCCCCCCCCTCGGATCCCCGACGAGGCAGAGCGCCTGGAGGCGCTCCGCCTGCACAACCTGCTCGATACGCTGCCGGAACAGGGATTGGACGACCTGACGGCTCTGGCGGGCCACATCTGTAACACTCCCATCGCGCTGATCTCGCTCGTTGACGAGAAGCGACAATGGTTCAAGTCAAGGGTCGGCTTGTCCCTGGCCGAGACGCCGCGTGAGATCTCCTTCTGCGCACATGTCATTACTCAACCGGATGTCTTCATCGTCCCTGATACAGCGCACGATGAACGTTTCTCGGACAATCCGCTCGTCACCGGCGATCCGCACATTCGGTTTTACGCCGGCGCGCCGTTGGTCACCGCAGAAGGCCGAGCGCTCGGCGCGTTGTGTGTCATTGATCGTGTCCCTCGAACGCTGACGCCGGCCCAGCAGGACGCACTGCGTGTCTTGAGTCGCCAGGTCATGGCGCAATTGGAACTCCGCCGCCAGACGCGCGAACTGGTCGAGAGCGAGGCCCGACTCTTCAAGGTATTTCGCGAGTGCCCGGTCGGCGTCGCGATCCACCGCTGGAGCGACCAAACATTTATCGACGTCAACCAGGCGTTCACGACGCTCTTTGGCTGGGAGCGCGAGGACGTCATCGGCCACACCACGCAGGAGATGAAGATCGTCGAGGAGGACGCGGCCGCCGGCGTCCGAGCGCGCCTGCACGCACACGAGGTGCTGCGCGATGCGGAGTTGGTCATCAGGACCCGCAGCGGTGACACGCGTCATGTGCTCATGGGAACGGTGCTCGTTGAGTTGCGTCAAGAGCCGCACACCATTACCACGTTCGTTGACATCACCGAACGAAAGCAGGCGAACGAAAGACTGCGCGAGGCAGGGCGCTTGGCGCAATCCACGATCGACGCCCTGTCGGCCAACCTGTGCGTGTTGGATGAGACCGGCACGATCCTCGCTACCAACGACGCATGGCGGCGGTTCGCCGAGTCGAATCCGCCCCCGCCCTTACTCGCGTCTGTGGGCGACAACTACCTCCATGTCTGTGACGCGGTCTCGGGGATGGACGCAGTCGCGGCCGCTTCGTTCGCCACCGGCATTCGCGCGACTCTGCTCGGCGAGCGACCGGAATTCGCGATGGAATACCCCTGCCATTCCCCATCCGAACAGCGGTGGTTTGTCGGCAAAGTCACACCTATTTCCGGCGAGGGCCCAGCACGCGTTGTGGTGGCGCACGAGAACATCACCGAGCGCAAGCGAGCCGAAATGGCCGCTGGTCGGTTGGTGGCGATCGTTGAATCCTCGGACGACGCCATCATTGGGAAGAATCTGAACAGCATCGTGACGACTTGGAATCGAGGCGCAGAACAGATTTTCGGCTACACCCACAGCGAGATGGTGGGGACCTCAATCATGCGGTTGATTCCCCCCGATCGTGAGGATGAGGAGGATCACATTCTGGACAAGATCCGGAGGGGTGAGCGCCTGGAACACTTCGAGACATTGCGACGAACCAAGGATGGTCGGCTGATCAATGTCTCCGTCACGGCATCACCCATCAGGGATGCGACCGGCAGGGTCCTGGGGGTGTCGAAAGTGGCCCGCAACATCACGGCACGGAAGCAGGAGGAAGGCAGGTTGCGCGAACGTGAAGAGCAACTGCACCTCTACGCGGAATATAGCCCTGCGGCCATCGCGATGTTCGACCGCGACATGAAGTATCTGGTCGTCAGCCGCGGGTGGATGGAAACATATCGCCTCGGTGATCAGTCTGTCGTCGGCCGAAGTCATTATGAGGTCTTCCCAGAGGTGCCCCCCCCGATGGGTCGAGATTCATCGGCGTTGTTTGGCGGGAGCCGTAGAGAGATGTGACGAGGATCCGTTTCCGCGCCCCGACGGAAGAACGGCCTGGATCCGCTGGGAAATCCGACCGTGGCGTCAAGCGGACGGCTCGATCGGCGGCATCATCATCTTTTCGGAGGACGTGACCGCGAGAAAGGAGGCAATGGAAGCGCAGCGGGCAAGCGATGCGCGTTACCGCACACTCTTCGAACTGGCGCCAGAGGGGATCGTGGTCGCTGATGCCGACGGTCACTACATCGACGCCAATACGGCCATCTGCCGGATGCTTGGCTACAGCCGCGACGAACTGCTCCAACTGCATGCGTCGGACGTCGCCGCGCCGGCAGAGATTCCATACATTGCCCCAGCGTTCGAGGCGGTCACGGCCGGGGTCGATTACGCTCGGAAATGGCAGTTGCTTCGCAAGGATGGATCCACCTTCCCAGCCGAAGTCGTGGCAGCCCTGTTGCCCGACGGCAATCCGATGGGAATGATCCGCGACGTCACGGAACGTGAGGAGACTGCGAAGATCGCGCGGGCGGCAGAGGAGCGTACGCGGTTTGCCCTCCAGAGTGCCCACGTCGGAATCTGGGATCTGGACTGCCTGACTGGCGCGTTCCGATGGTCTGAGATCCTTGAATCCCAGTTCGGCCTGCAGCCCGGGACGTTCGAAGGCACGTTCAACGCGTTCGTCGAGCGCGTGCATCCAGACGACCGGGAGTCCGTGCGCGCAACGTTCGAAAAGGCCGAAGCGTCCGGTGGCGATTTCTCCGCCCAGAACCGCGTGGTGTGGCCTGACGGTACGACTCGATGGTTGAGGGGCGTGGGGAGAATCCTCCTCGACGAGCGCGGCACGCCGGTGCGTGGCGTCGGTATTTCGCTTGACATCACCGAACGCCTCTTGCTGGAGCAGGAGTTTCAGCAGGCGCAGAAAATGGAAGCCGTCGGACGGCTGGCCGGCGGCGTGGCACACGACTTCAACAATCTGTTGACCGTCATCATGGGCTACTGCGAGCTCTTGCTCGCTGATGTTGGTCAGGGCGATCCGCGCGGTGTCGAGCTTCTGGAGATTCAGAAGGCCGGCACACGTGCGGCTGGGCTCACGCGCCAGTTGCTCGCCTTCAGCCGCAAGCAAATCATCGAGCCAACCCTCCTCGACCTCAACCAGATCGCGCTGGACCTTCGGGCGATGCTCGGACGGCTGATCGGAGAAGACATCAAGGTCGTGCTCGGTCTTCAGCCCGAGCTGGGGCTGGTCCGAGCTGACCGTGGGCAGGTCGAGCAGATTGTGATGAATTTGGCCGTCAACGCACGGGACGCCATGCCCAACGGGGGCACTCTGGCGATCGAGACCGCGAACGTGGAACTCGATGAGCATTACTCAAGGACGCACGTGGACGTGAAGGCAGGGCACTACGTGGCACTCACCGTCACCGACACGGGAACGGGAATGACACCGGAGGTTCAAGCCCGTCTGTTCGAGCCCTTCTTTACCACCAAGGAACCTGGCAAGGGCACCGGGCTGGGGATGGCGACCGTCTACGCTATCGTGGCGCGCAGCGGCGGGAGCGTCGGTGTCTACAGTGAGGTTGGTACGGGCACGGCGTTCAAAGTGTATTTCCCAAGGGCCGATCCTGCGGAGGTGGTCGTTGACGCGCCGGCGCCAAGTGCCGAGCCCATGCTGGCACGCAAACCGTGCTCGTGGTTGAGGACGAGGAGGGACTTCGCGAATTGGCCAGGAGACTCCTGCAGCGATTGGGGTACACCGTACTGACGGCCGCCGACGCGGCCGAGGCGCGTCGAATCTTCGATGAGAACTCGA
Source organism: Acidobacteriota bacterium (assembly GCA_013140775.1). Lineage (GTDB taxonomy): Bacteria > Acidobacteriota > Vicinamibacteria > Vicinamibacterales > UBA2999 > JABFSA01. The sequence goes on from JABFSA010000039.1 coordinate 6,092, forward strand.
CCATCGACCTCGTACTGACTGATGTCGTCATGCCGGGCGCCAGCGGGCCTGAGCTGATTAACCAGCTGATCGAGCAACGGCCAGCGCTCAGAGTGATCTACATGTCTGGGTACACGGAGGACGCCAATATTCAGCACGGGGTCCTCAAGGCTGGCATCGCGTTCCTGAACAAGCCATTCACCTCTCATACACTCAGCGAGAAGATCCGCGAAGTGCTCGAGCGTTAGCGTTCCAGCTCCGGGTTGATGGCCAGCAGACTTGTCGCCATGACGGCGAGGCGCATCTTCAAGAACTTCATGTGCCAAGCGCCTGAACTTGGGCGACTATACCGAGCTGTGCGACGTGATATAAATCCGCCGGTGCTGGCTGTCAGCCGGAGGGTTGCTGGTTCGAAGTCCCTGACGCACCGGAGGAGTGTTATGCGCCTGATCCCGTTCGTCCTGGCCGTCGTCACGGTGTTGATGCCCAAGGTCGCTGCCGCGCAGGAGTGGATCGAGTACGTCAGCAAGCAGGACTTCTTCTCGGTGAACTTCCCGCACGAGCCGACGATCGAGACCATTACCTATGAGTCGGCCCAGGGCGCGCCGCTCCCGGGCCGCGTCTACACGGCATCGACCGGCAGCAGCAAGTTCTCGCTGACCGTCATCGACTACTCCAGGATCGAGCAGATCCAGCAGGAGATGGTCAAGAAGTGCCCGCCCGACGTGCACATGACCTGCCGTGGGACCGGGCCGGACGGGCCGAGTGGTTCGGGGTATTCGAAGCTGGATGAGGCGGGTGCCTACGACTGGGCGACGTGGAAAGTCATCCAGAGAGGCTCGAAGATCACACAGTTCCAGTGGACCTTCGTGGACTACATCATGGGGCGCTGGATCCATACGACCAACGCAGACGGTTCGCGCACCTACGACGCGATCCATATGCACGACGATCGCCTCTACTGGCTCACGGCGACGGTTCCCAAGGGCTACCCCGAGCCGGGAATCTTCCACCAGTCGCTCCACATCATCGACGGGAATGGCGCCATCATTCGCTACAACGGGCTCTACATGCACGGCTACCCGAAGCCGACGCGCGCAGGGCAGGGCGGCGGTGCAGCAGCTCCGGCGGCTCCCGCGCCAGCGAAATAGAAGGAGAACGAAACATGCGACCACAGTCTCTTGTCTTTGCGGCCCTCTGTGCGGTCATGCTGGCGGTGCCGGTGTTTGCCCACCATTCCCACAACAACTACCAGACGAGTGAGTTCACCCAGATCGAGGGGACCGTCAAGGAGATCCACTTCCTGAACCCGCACTCGTGGGTCTACCTGGAAGTGAAGAATCCGCAGGGCGAGGCGGAACTCTGGGCGCTCGAAGCCACGGGTCCACGTGGTCTCGAGAACCGCGGGATCACGAAGGAAACCCTCAAGGTCGGCGAGCGCGCGAAGGTGCGCTGCCATCGCATGCGTGACAACAGCACCGGTTGCCTCCTGGGCTTCCTGACACCCATGCACGGTGACAGCGCTCGCGGGCATGGCGTCGAGAAAGAGTGGGACTGAACTAACTGGGATTCAAGCGCTCCTCCTGTTGTTACCAGGTCTCACATCGCGAAAAATTTCGCAGCGAGAGGCAATAATCTCCGCTCTGCCGTCGAATAGCGGCCTTTCCACAGACGCTGAAGTCAGCCCGTTCGTGGAACGCTATTCGATGCATCAATTGGCCAAACGCACGTAATCGTCCCTGATAGATGACGGTCACAGCGGCGGACGCCTACTTCAACTCCGAACGATTCCGCTTTTGATCGGGCCTCGGTAAATGGAGGTCTTCTTGCACGCCCTCGGTCTTGCGACTAGAACTGTTCCGTACGGAGGCGTTATGCGCGTGACTCTCATTTCTTTCTGCGCCTGTCTCATCGTGCTCCTCGTTTCGAGCGAAGATGCCACCGCGCAATCAATCGCGGCGGGGGCAGATTCGATAGCCTCGGCGATTGAGCTGGCTCCTGCCCCCGCGCAGGCCACGGCGCCGCCCCCACCTGTGGCCTTCGACTACACCGACGGCTACCGGCTGCGCGCAAGGATTCACAAGGCGGCCAGTTTCGCCACGCTCCCGCTGTTCGCCGCCGAGGGGATCATCGGCCAATCGCTGTACTCGAATCCGACCCAGGGAAAGAAGGATGCCCACCTCGCTGCGGCGGCTGGCATCGGGGCGCTCTGTGTGGTGAACACGACCACGGGAGTGTGGAACCTGATCGAAGCGAGGAAGGATCCCGTGCATCGTGGCCGGCGCCTCGCCCATGGCCTGATGATGCTCGCGGCTGATGCGGGATTCCTTGCGACGGCGGCCCTCGGACCCGAGTCCGAGCATGGAAGCGTCGAAGGGTCTCGTGGCGCCCATCGAGCGGTGGCGTTTACGTCCATCGGGCTCGCGGGTGCGAGCTATCTCATCATGCTGTTCGAAGGGAGCTAACGTGATTCCCATCCGCGAACTGATCGACACATGGGCATCGATCTACGCCAACTCCGCAGCCATCCGCAGCGGAGTGGCATTCGGGCATGTGGGTGCCTTGCTCGGCGGCGGCGGGTGTGCCATTGCCGCCGATCTCTCGACGCTGAAGGCGTCGCGACGCGGTAGGGCCTCGATACAGACAGAGCTGGAGCGTGTTCACGGTGTACACCGAATCGTCGTCGCCAATCTCGCTCTCGTGGCAGTGAGCGGTCTCCTGCTGGTTGGCGCGGACTTCGAGGCGTATCTCGTCTCGACGGCCTTCTGGATCAAAATGATCCTGGTCGGCGCGCTCGTGATCAACGGCGCGGTGCTGGTCCGCACGAGTGCCCGAATGGCGGAAGGCGACACAGCGGTCATGGGACGCATGCGCATCGTCTCGATCGCAAGCCTTACGCTCTGGTTTGCCGCAACGCTCATGGGAGCCGTGTTGCCCAATGTCCTGTGAAGACTCCTGTCGTCGTTCGTTTCTACGACACAGCGGTTGCGGGCTCTTGACGCTCGCGCTGCTCGGCTTCAGCGAGAGCGCAGGGGCCTTGCCGGTGACCACGATGGAGGGGACGGGCACGGACACCGAACGCCGGTATCCACTCCCGTCCGCCGACGGGGTCACCATCGATCGCCGGGCTCAGATCATCCTCGTGCGTCACGCCAGCCACGTGTACGCCATGGCGCTGGCCTGCCCGCACGAGAATGCCGTGGTGAAGTGGATCGCCAAGGATGGCCGCTTTCAGTGCTCGAAACACGACTCGCGGTACACGCCAGAGGGGACCTACACTTCGGGCCATGCGACCCGCAATCTCGATCGCTTTCCTGTGCGGCGCGAGCTGAACGAGGTTGTTGTCACGGTCGATCGTGTCTATCGTTCGGATCAAAGCCTTCCTGCCTGGACCTCCGCGGGAGTGGCGCTGTGAGAGCCGACTCGTTGTCAGGTTCAACCTTCGGTTGCTTGACGGCGCCGCGCTGAAGTCATCCGTTACTTCTTTCAAAGGCCAACACTACATGGCGGCATTCCATCCGCAGGTCGTCCACTTCACCATCGTCCTGGTCATCATCGGTGTCGCATTCCGCCTGGTGTCGCTGCTCGGCCGTCCGGCGTTTTTGTTTACCGGTCCCGCGGCGGCGACGCTCCTCATTCTCGCGGCGGGAGCGGCGGTCGTCTCGGTCCGATCGGGGGATGCCGCCCATCCTCCCGTGGAGCGGGCGCCCGGCGCCCGTCCAGCCGTCATGGAGCATGAGGAGTGGGGCGAGCGCACGCGGAACGTGCTGTTGCTCCTCGGCGCCATCGAACTCGCCGGGCTCGCGCTGCGCAAGTCGCCCAAGGTCAAGATGGTGAACGCGCTCGCGGCCGTCGTCGGGCTGGCCGGCGTGTTTGCCGTGTATGAGACGGGGGAGCACGGCGGCGAACTCGTCTACGCGTATGCCGGCGGCGTCGGTATCCGCTCGGGCGATCCAAAGGATGTCGAGCGGCTGCTGCTGGCCGGCTACTATCATCAGGCGATGACCGACCGGGCGGCAGGCAATGCCGCCGGGGCGGCGACGCTCGTCACGCAGGCGTTGCAGCGGTTCCCGTCGGATCCGGAAGTGCAGATGCTCGCCGCCGAGTCGCTTCTCAAGGACCAGAGGAACCCGCAGGGGGCGATTGACGCCCTGGCGGCGATCACAGTTCCGGCCGGCAATCGCTTTCTGTTCCTTCAGCGGGCCTCGCTCCAGGCTGACGCGTACGAGGCCGCCGGCCGGCAGGATGCCGCCGTCGCCGCGCTGGAAGCCGCGACGGAAACCTTTCCCAATCCCCGCATTCAGCAGCGTATCGACGCGCTCAAGGGCGGCGGCAGCGGGGCGCCGCGCTAGTTTCGAGGAACCCGGACCTTGTTTCCCTGCGACTGCCGGCGCAGGGCACGCACGGTCTCAACCGCCACGTGCGGCTCTGAAACCAGGGAGCGCGGTGTCACGTATGGAACAATGACACCCACGTACCTGTATGTCTTTGACGATTTCCCCCCTGCGTCTCCTGTGTCTCTCCTCCACGCTCGCATTTCTGGTGGCCGGCTGCGGCGGCGCCGCCAGTCCCGAGGCAAGAACCGCGGCCACGGCCACCGCCGACGTCCCTTCGGTGACAGCAACGACCTCGCTGGCCTTCGAGCGCCCGATTTCCCGATACGTCGCGGTTACGGGGACACTCGCCGCGCAGGAGCAGGCCGACGTTGCGTCGGAAATTGCCGGACGGGTCGTCTCGACTCCGGTGGAACGCGGTACCCGCGTGACTACGGGCTCGATCCTGGTGCAGATTGCCGAGACCGAGGTCCGCGCGCAAGCGGATGAAGCCGGCGCCAATACCGCCCAACTGGAGGCTCGGCTTGGTCTCGCGGGAGGTGGCGCAGCGTTCGAGATCGATCGAGTTCCCGAAGTCGCGAATGCGCGAGCCGCCGCCGATCTCGCGCAGGCGGATTTCGATCGCGCCCGGATGCTGCTCGACAGGAAGCTGCTCCCTCAGGCGGATTTCGACAGGAGCCGGGCCCAGGCCGACGCCGCCCGGCGGCAGTACGACATCGCCCGTAACGGCGCCGAGCAGCAGTACCAGGCACTTGTTGCCGCGCGCGCCCGCATGACGATGGCCCGTAAAGCGCTCGCCGATGCGGTGGTGCGCGCGCCATTCGACGGCATCGTTGACGAACGGCTCGTGTCGGTGGGCGACTACGTGATTCGCGGCACCAAGGTCGCCTCAGTGATGCGCACGACTCCTCTGCGTGTCGAGTTGACCGTCCCTGGGCAGTACCTCTCGTCCATCGCCATCGGACGCTCGGTGTCGCTCGAGGTGGACGCGTACCCGGGCCGGACCTTTACAGGCCTGATTCGCTACGTCTCGCCCGCCGTGCGAGCAGACTCGCGTGCGCTCATCGTGGAGGCGGTCGTTCCCAACGAGTCGGGCGAGCTGAAGCCAGGACTCTTCGCCACCGCCCGGATCGAACAGGCCACTCAGACCCCGGCAGTGCTCGTGCCGGCCGTGGCGATTCGTACTGACGCTGGCGTCACGCGTGTCTTTGTCGTGTCCCGGGAGGGACTGGCCGAAGAGCGCATCGTCACCACCGGGCAGACGGTGGACGATCAGATCGAACTCACCAGCGGCATCAAGGCTGGCGATACCGTCGCGACGAGCAACGTCGAGCGTCTCGCCGACGGTGTGCGCATCACGAGGGAGCAGTAGTCCGCCGTGCAGTGGCTCGCCGCGCTCTGTGTTCGCCGTCCGGTCTTCGCATCGGTCCTGATTCTGTCGCTCACGGTTATCGGCATCTTTTCCTTCACCCAGCTGGGCATCGATCAATTTCCGAACGTCGATATCCCGACGGTTCTCGTGACGACGCGTTTGCCAGGTGCGGCGCCTGAGCAGGTCGAAAGCGAGGTCACCGACAAGATCGAAGAAGCCGTCAATACGATCAGCGGCATCGACACCCTGACCTCGACCTCCTCGGAAGGCTTCTCGCAGGTGGTCGTGAACTTCATTCTCGACAAAGACGCGGATGTCGCCACGCAGGAAGTGCGGGACAAGGTCAACAGTGTCCTGCCACGCCTGCCTCGCACCATCACTCAGCCGACGGTCGAGAGACGCGATCCGGACGCCCAGCCGGTATTGACCGTCGCACTGACCGCCGACGAGCCGCTCCGCAACATCACGGAATACGCAGACAAGGTGCTCCGAAGACGGCTCGAAAGCGCCGAGGGTGTCGGTCAGGTACTCGTCCTCGGAGGACGCCGGCGTCAGGTCAACGTGTGGCTCGACGCCGAACAACTGCTCGCACAAGGTCTGACGGTCGGCGATGTCTCACGTGCGCTGCAGTCGCAGAACAGCGACGTGCCTGGCGGTCGTATCGAGCAAGGGGCGCAGGCGATCACGCTCCGCACGCGTGGACGTGTCGAGTCGCCCGACGCGTTCGGCGATGTCGTCGTGCAGGAAGTGCGCGGCCACCCGGTTCTCGTTCGTGACGTCGCACGCATCGAGGACGGCATGGCCGATGCCGGGACCCTCGCCAGCGTCAACGGCGACCCCACTGTGTTGCTGCAGATTCGCAAGCAGTCGGGCATGAATACGGTCGCGATCGTCAACGGCGTCAAAGATCGGCTCACGGAACTCACACCGTCTCTGCCACCTGGCTACCAGCTGCGCATCGTGCGCGACCAGGCCGAATTCATCGAAGCCTCGATCGAGAGCGTGCAGTCTCACCTCGTCATCGGCTCGGTGCTCGCGGCGCTTGTCGTCCTGCTCTTTTTGGGCAACCTTCGATCCACGATCATCGCCGCGATTTCGATTCCGACCTCGATCATCGCGACGTTCGGCCTCGTCCGGTACATGGACTTCACGCTCAACATGCTGACGATGCTGGCGCTCACGCTGGCGGTGGGGATCGTCATCGACGACGCGATCGTGGTGTTGGAGAACATCTATCGCTTCATCGAAGAAAAGGGCATGCCACCGGCTCAGGCCGCCGTGGAAGCGACGAAGGAGATCGGCCTGGCCGTGCTCGCCACAACCCTGTCGCTCGTCGCCATCTTCGTGCCCGTCGGCTTCATGAGCGGAATGGTCGGCCGGTTCATGCAGAGCTTCGGCCTCACGATGGCCTTCGCGATCATGGTGTCGCTGCTTGTCAGCTTCACCCTGACGCCGATGATGTGCGCACGCTGGTTGAAGCCGAAGGACCCCCGGCGCGACCGCGATGGACACGGGTCAAAGCAATCAGCGCTCTTTGGTCCGGTCGATCGCACATACGCCCGCATGCTCGACTGGGCGATGGCGCACAAGGGTGTGGTGGCCACCCTGGCCGTCCTCGTGCTCCTGTCGAGTGTCCCGCTCTTCCAGATCGTGAGCGTCACTTTCATCACACAGGACGATCAATCGGGGTTCGACGTCACCGTTCGCGCCCCGGAGGGCACGAGCCTCGACGCGACACAACTGATGGCCAATCGCCTGACGACGGCGATTCGACGGATCCCGGAAGTCAACTACACGCTGGTGACCGTGGCGGGAGATGGGGCAGGGACGCAGAACACCGCCTCTATCTTCGTGAAACTCGTGCCTATCGGCGAACGAGACCGCGACCAGTTCGCGGTGATGGCCGAGGTTCGCGAGGACATCGTGTCACCTCTTGTTGCCCAGGGTATTCGGGCTAGCGTGGGT
>JABFSA010000162.1 GCA_013140775.1 Acidobacteriota bacterium
GCGTGAACGACCCCCACGAACAGGGGCCGGGGCCGCACAGGCCTCACGGCACCGGGGTCGTTCACGCCCCGCTTTCTGTCCATTGCCTGGGCGCGCAGTCTGGCGGACGGCACAAGGCGCCGTCCGGCCTCGACGAGGTGAGCGCGCACAACGTGCTCTTGCGCAGGGCCTTGTCCGCAGCGCCGCTGAGAGACGGTCGCAACAACGCCGGCACCGGACGTGCGTCTATCCTCGAGGGCCGGGGGACAAGTTCACTCGCGGCACTTGTCCCCCTCTCGGACGACAGTTCGGAGGGTAACCAGGGAAGGAGACGATCGCGCGGGCGTTCGCTTGGGCGAGATTCGAGACCCACAGGTGGGCTGGGCGTTGAGGCTGCGATGAGAGGTGAAGAGGCGGGGGGACGCGCCCCTCAGGCGACGCCAACAAGGTGAGCGAGATGCAGGTACTGCCGCGAGAGGACGATGAACTCGACCGACGCGCGACCGATGTCGAACTGGTTCTCGATGCCCTTCGAGTACACGTTCCAAATCACATCGTCGCCGTGCAGGCGCCAGACCTTCTCGAGCACGCCGAACCGAGGCGCGCTGAACTGCTTGGCGGCCTCGAGATATCGCGCGTCCGACACGAAGGCAGGCTGTCGCGCCGCCTCCTGACGTTGCCGGAAGAACCACAGCAATTCCTCACCGTCGCTCGGCCGGAGCGGGCGTCGGAATTCCTCGTTGACGGCGTGCTTGAAACCCGGAATCGCCTTCTCGAACTTCCTGGGGACATACACGCGCAGCGTCCACCGAAGCAGCAACCGCATCAGGCTGTAATGCCGCATCAGGAACGACCGAAACTCCAGCGGCGACGAGCGCGTGATCAAGTAGGTGAACGCGTATCGATCGCTCAGCGCATCGACACCGATCGGTAGCTTGTCGGCGAACAGGCGCAGCGTCTGCGTCGGCCCGCTGCCGAACGCCAGATGCGGGAGTTCGTTCGGCTGCATCCGGTACTGGGCGAGACGCTCCTGGAAGTACCGCGCCTTGTCAGACTCCGTGCCGAGCCACAGCACCTCGCGGTCGTCGAGGACGATGTCCAGCAGCATCAGCCGCTCGATCATCCGGCTGCGATTCGCTCGCTTCCGGTTGCGGTTATCGGTCTGGCCGATCAGGCTGTAGAGACGCTTGTGGTGGAGGTGATAGAACCGCCCCTGATACCGATGCCCCGTCGCCTCTACGCGGGCGAATCCACGCTGGACGAGCCGGTCGATGAAGTCGTGCGACTTCTGCCCGTGGGCGATGCCGGCGAAGCGGCAGTACTGCCGCTCGAGGAACACGCCCGAGTGCGCCATGACGGTCGTCAGGAACCGGGCCTGGCGCTCGGTGAACCCCAGGGGCACGAGGCATGCGGCGCGTTCGGCGACGACGTCGCGGAAGTTGAGGAGGCTCACCAGGTCACCCCAGCATCTCCTCGGCCAGTCGTGGGTCGAAGCCTCGTCCGCCCCGTCCTCCGCTCGTTTGCCCACGCAGCCCAACGCCGTGGCACCGGAAGCCGGAGCTGGCGACTGCCGCCGCGTGGGCGCCGCGGTAGTGCGGTGTCACCACCTCGACATCCAGGTGCTGGGCCTGGCGATCGCGGTCCTCGAAGTCGAGCCGCGCATCCGGGAAGTGCACGCGGTTGTCTTCGTAAGGAAGGTCGCGATCTCTCGTCCAGGCAGCCACTTCCTCGGGCGTCCGGTCCGGTCTCCCGGTGCTGTCCGCCCGCCCGCGGTTACGCTCCTGCAGGAACTGCTGGTACTCTCGCTTGAGTTCGTAGTCGAGGACGACGCGGCGGACGCGTCCGCCCTGGTCGCGAATCTCCGCCTCGGCATCGCGACACGCGCGATAGACCTGGAAGTCGTGGGTCAGCTCGCGCGGCTTCCTGAGCCCCGCGTAGAAGGCCTGCCGATGCTCTCCGGCGTGATCGCGCCGATTCGCGTCGAGCAGATCCCGTCCGCGGTCGGTCAGCACTACGACGTCCTCGTCGCGGCGTTCCAGCGGGATGCGCTCGAGCAGGCCGGAGTCCCGGAGGTGTTCGAGGCTCTTTTGCGCCGACCGTTCGCCCCGACCGTGGTCGAGCATCTTCTGCACGTCACTGACCTGGACGACGCGGAAGGCCGCGATCGTGGCGATCGCCTCGCTTTCCCGGCCGTTCAGCTCGTAGGACCGCTTCCGTTCGCGCACCAGTTCCCGCTCGGGGCCACGAGGCAGGTCCACGTGGCGTCCGAAGGCGCCACCGTCCTCGTTGCGACCGCCCGCGCGCTCGCGGCCACCACGCGCCCCACGACTGCGTTCCTGCGAGTCGCCGCGATCGCGTGGGTCATCATCCCGAGGGTCGTACCGATCGAACATGTCCCCTCTCAATGGGCCGCCTTCGCAGCTCCGAGAGGGCAGTATCCAAGCCCGTAGCCGGCGCGACAAGCCATCGTCGGATCGGGTCGGTCGTTCACCGATGCTGAACGATCCTCTAGCCGCCAAGCGTCTCGCGTCGGATAACCTACGCGGAGCAGCTGAACGAGGGAGGACCAGTGGCCAAGGTGGTGTCGATCGCGAAGAAGCCCCCGGTGCCGAACGGGAAAGAGAAGCCGAAGGGGACGAGGAAGTCGGCGAAGCGAAGCGCGAGGCCCGAACTCGTGCACCGGTTCCTCATCGTCCTCACCGGCACCGACCCGGTCATCTGGCGCCGCATTGAGGTGCCGGAGACCTATTCGTTCTGGGATCTGCACGTCGCCATCCAGGACGCGATGGGCTGGATGGACTGCCACCTACACGAATTCCGGCTGTTGGACGCGGGCGAGCGGAAGGTGGTGTCCATCGGCATTCCCACCGGCGAGGAGTCGGCCGACCGTCCCGTCCTGCCCGGCTGGCAAGTGCCGGTCTCCCAGTTCTTCGAGCGGCGGGAGTGGCACTCGCCGCCGGCCACCTACGCGTACGACTTCGGCGACGACTGGGAGCACGTGGTCATCCACGAGGGACTCGAACCCGTCGACGAATCGCGCAGCTATCCTCGCTGCGTGTCAGGCGAAGGCCGCTGCCCGCCAGAGGATTGCGGTGGTCCGCACGGATACGTCGAGTTCCTGCTCGCCTACGTCGATCCGACACACGAGCAGCACGAGTCGATGGTGCAGTGGGCGGGGGAGGACTTCGACCCGGAGGCCTTCAACCCGGCGACGGTGAAGTTCGACGACCCGAAGAAGCGCTGGAAGCATTCGCATCTTCGCCGGACATGAAGATCACCGCCAATCGAACCAGCGCATCGAGTATTCGTGGGCGGCTACTGGCTAGCAATCTCGGCCAGAATCCGTTGGCGTGTACCGTGCATTTCGCGTTTTGAAAGGCGCACTACTTCACTCCGGCCCTCGGCATGGCGCCGCGCCTTCTCAAAATAAACGACGAAGTCGTTCAGAACGGACTCGCAGTCACTGCGAAGCGACAGCCGAATAGGATAGACAGTGGCGGAGCGGTACCTACGCTCGTAGAACAACGCCGCCGTTGGAACCCAGCGCTCTCCCTGCCTGCTGACCGCAATAGTCATGTGCCGGTTGTGCAGCTGCCACGGCAGCATACCTATCGAGATCGGCCCGAAACGTGCTTCTATCTCGTCTTGCTTCTTACGGTCGGCCACGACTAACGCCACTGCCCCGCGTTTCGAAGGACCCCGAGTCGTCCGGATCGCCCGTGCTGCCCAGTCCTCCAGCAGCCATTCTCCAGACTCCGCGACGCATAACAGCAGGTCCCAACGTCGCCGTAGTAGCTCTTGCGTGAAGCGGCGCATCTGCGCCAGCGTGGTGAGAGGCGTTGGACTTCTGAACCTGCTCCAAAGACGATCTGGTGACTCGGCGCCAACCTCAACCTCGTCCCCACGGAACATGGCCCACAACGCCTCGTTCAAGACGCGCCGCCCGCCGGATCGCATCTTTGCTCGCCGGTTCTTGGATAGTAGGCGGTAACAGCTTTTTGCCAGGTCATGGCACATTGCCCGGCCTTGCTCATCCGTCAGCGTCAACCGGCCGAAGTCTCCAGACTCGTCTTTTGGCGCACGTTGGTGCCAGAAGGCATTTGCTGCGGCATCGCGGCGGTCCATACCCAGGGACTCAATGGCGTCGACCAGAGATTCGCGCCGGTGGTGAGCGTGGTCCTCATGAAGCCGAAACATTCGGCCTGGACGGCCGCGCTCGAGCTCGCGAAGATCAACGAAGCCCTTGCTCTTTGCGATCGCCAGCGCCAGTTCTACGATCGCGCGATCGTGAAGGTAGTCCCGAAGCTTCGGATCACCTTCGCGGCGTTTTAGAATCCCAAAACGCGTGATGGCGAAGAGCCTCGCCACCACTTCGTGTCGCTCGATGCCACGTGCCGACAGCCAAGGTCGCGTCCGCGAATTCCTCGCCGTACAGCGGACCGACTCGCGCCACGTGGACCTGAGGAATCGGTCGAGCCCCGACTCGACGCGATGCCCTCGTCGGGCGAAAGCGGAGCTCACCTTGGTCCATCGACCTGAGGCAATTCGCCGCATGGCGTCCGGCCAGTCGTCCTCGCGAAGCGGGTCCGAGGTCACCGAAAACAACTTGCTGCCTGAATGGACACTACGAAATAGGCGAAGTAGTTCTGGGCTCTGAAGGGCATGGCCAATCGCCAACACGCAAACCGGTGTCGCCGCAGTCGTTCTCCGGAAGTGGATATCGTCAAGCGGGCGCCCTTCGATAAGTACGCCGAGCAATCGGATGATGTCAGAAGGCAACGAAAAATAGTCTTCCCTGGTGAAGCGGAGGGTGTCTGGTGCGCTGGCCGTGCCGTGCGGCTTGATGTACAGAGGGCGAGTTCGATCGTGAGTTCTACTTGATCGAGTCAACTCGCGAGCACAATCCCCTTCTGTGAGAATGCGCGCAGACCCTCCCGGCCCGAGCTCTTCATCAATTGCCTCATCTAGCAGTTCATCAAAGTTGTAGTTGACGATGGCATCGACAAAGCCGTGCTTAAGGAGGTGCGCGAGCAGCTCGTAGGCTAAGCTAGGATAGTGCCTGACGCGGCAGTGCTGCTGAAGGACGTTCGCCACGCGGTCAGGAGCAAAGCGGCTCAACGCGAGGACCCGCGTCTCGAATTCGTCCGCCCTGAGACGGTAGACGGTCTCCAGACGTTGAAGTTCCTGTTCGAGAATGAGCCGCGAGACACCGCCTTTTCGCCCGACCACCTTGCTGGCCACGAGGTCCGCCAGCGCCGGTCCTAGCGGCAAACCACAGGCAGCCCGACTTGCTCCCGCACCAACGATGACGATCGTCCTGGAGATTCCAGGACTGGACGTCGCCTCGCCGCTGTGAAAGAGGTACCGATCAGCCAGGCACTCAGCAAGACTGCGCTCCGTGCTTACTGTCGGTCGACGAAGCCTGCCTCCCACGGTGCTGCTAGGGCCGGTCTCGCCAGCTGGCGTTCGCTTCATGGGGCCGAGATTCTAACGGAGGCGACGCAAAAGCACTACTGCGAAAGAGAACCTGCTCCCTAAATGGCCAACGAGGGCTGCGCTTCAAATGACCGCGCGCTCCTCGACCTTCCAGGAGACCTGCCACTCGCCATCCACGCTGTCGTCGTCCTCGACCACGAGGCCCCTCCGTACGAGCCTAAAGTCGCTCGTGGGCTTCCTGCAAGGCCGCCGCTTGTCGATCGTGGAAGATGCCCGCTATGCTCGTGTCGACGAACCCATGGTCGTTCTGGTCTTCCCGTGCGAGAACGAAGACTGTCATGGTGATCCTCCTGGACGTCGCACCAGTCGTCAGGGGTATGCTACTCGTGGCAAACGCCGTCTGAAACGCCGATAACAGCGGTATCAATCCCGTTCGAAGGAGCGCGCCACATTGGAGGGCTGGGTCGCCGTCACCCACAGCGATTGGTTTGACCTCCTCGCGCGACAGCCGCGCCGAGAGGAGGTCAACTTCTGGAGTCCCTCCGACTATTACGCGTTCCACGGCTCGCCGGGAGCGCCGTTCTTCTTCAAGCTCAAGGCGCCCCGAAACGCCATCGGCGGATTCGGTTACGTCGCGAGCTTCTCAAGGCTCCCCGAGTGGCTCGCCTGGGAATGCTTTGGAGAGGGTAACGGGGCAGAGAGTCTTCACGACCTCAGGAGTAGGCTGGGCGCGATTCGAGAGCGCAACGAGCTGCGCGGCGCCGGTGGCCCGTCCCAGATCGGCTGCATAGTCATCGTCCAGGCCACCTTCTTCCCGCCCGATCAGTGGATCCCGCAGCCGACGGACTGGGCTGCTCGGAACCTACGCTACAAGAAGTACGACCTGTCTCAAGGCGAGGGTGCGCGAATCTGGGGAGAATGCCAGGAACGGGCAGCGGCCCTCGCTGCGGAGCGCGGCACGCCGATGGTTCGCGAGACGCCCCCGCGGTACGGCGAGCCCGTCCTGGTACGTCCCCGGCTGGGGCAGGGGGCGTTTCGCGTCGCTGTGACCGATGCCTATCAGCGAGCGTGCGCCGTCACCCGTGAGCATTCGCTGCCGGTGCTCGAAGCGGCCCACATTCGACCGTACGCTCAGGGTGGTGCGCATGAAGTCAGCAATGGACTGCTGCTCCGCTCCGATCTGCATCGCCTCTTCGATCTCGGATATGTGACGGTGACCCCAGATCTTCGTCTCGAAGTGAGCGCGAAGTTGCGAGGCGAGTACGACAACGGACGGACCTATTACCCGATGCACGGTGCGGAGCTCAGTGCACCGGCTGCGGCGATGGTGCGACCAGATGCCGCTCTGTTGCGATGGCACAACGACACGGTGTTTCGCGGTTGAGCCGCGCGGCTTGAGCCTGCTATGAACAGTCGCGCACGCGGCCTGTACGAAGTCCTCATCACGGAAGCGATTGAAGCGCAGCTCCGCGATCTAGGCAGCGAGTGGCACGCGGTCACCGACGCTGTGCGGTCGGCGGAGGCACCCGACCGCTTGGCCCTTCATCTTGGTCGGATCGTCAAGCGAGCGCTCGCCGGGGTGGAAGATGCTCAGCGTGTGGCGGTGGGGGTCGCGCTTGCGAGGACGCTGATTCACCAGATCGACGCGGCGGTCGTCGGCGCCGATGTCGGACCCGAAGCGCCGATTGAACCGGGCGCAGTGCTGCGAGCCGTGCTGGGCCGGACTCCGGACGGACGGCCCGAGACGATTCCAGAGCCGCTCATCCCGCTGCTCGACACGACGCTGCTAACAAACGCTCCGGGCGAACCGCGGGTGGGCAACCAGCTCCTCACCGAACCCCACTCGGCCGACCGTATCGACCTGGTGATGGCGTTCATCCGCAGGAGCGGCATCGCCCCATTGCTCGATACGCTGCGCGTCCACTGCCAAGCTGGCCGCGAGCTGCGCGTGCTCACCACGACGTACACCGGGTCGACCGAGGGTCGTGCACTTGATGCCCTTCGGGATCTTGGCGCCGAGATTCGGGTGTCGTATGACACGAGCACCACGCGCCTCCACGCAAAGGCCTGGCTCTTCCACCGGCGTTCGGGATTCTCTACCGCCTACATTGGCTCCTCGAATCTGACGCACTCGGCTCAGATCAGCGGGCTCGAGTGGAACATCCGGGTGTCTGGCGCCAGAAACCCGGACGTCATCGAGAAGGTCGCCGCGGTGTTCGAGAGCTACTGGAACAGCGGCGACTTCGTGCCCTACGACGCCGAGACGTTCGCCGCCCAGACGGCGCCATCGGTCTCGGGTCCGGTGGTCATGCTCAGCCCGGTCGAGATTCGGCCAGAGCCGTTCCAGGAGAGGTTGCTCGAACAGGTCGAGCTGTCACGGGTGAGCGGACACCATCGAAATCTGCTCGTCTCAGCCACCGGGACCGGGAAGACGGTGATGGCCGCCATCGACTACGCCAGGCTTCGCGACCGGCTCCCACGGTCGCGGCTGCTCTTCGTGGCCCACCGAGAAGAGATCCTCGACCAGAGTCTGGCAACGTTCCGTCACTGCCTCAGGGATCATGCCTTCGGCGAGCTGTGGGTGGCCGGACAGCGGCCCCGCCGGTTCGAGCACGTCTTTGCGTCCATCCAGAGCCTGAACGCGTCTGGCCTCGTCTCGCTCGAGCCGGACCATTTCGACGTGGTGATCGTTGACGAATTTCACCACGCGGCGGCCCCCTCGTATCGAGCGCTGCTCGAGCATGTGCGCCCCATCGAGCTGCTGGGGCTGACGGCGACGCCCGAGCGGAGCGATGGCCTCCCGGTCCTTGACTGGTTCGACCAGCGGATTGCCGCGGAGCTGCGACTCTGGGACGCCATCGACCAGCAACGCCTGTCGCCGTTCGTCTACTACGGCATCCATGACGGTCTCGATCTCCGGAAGATTCCCTGGCGGCGCGGTCGGGGTTACGACGTGGAGGGGCTGTCGAACCTGCTGACGTCGAACGACGCATGGGCCAGGCAGGTGCTCGCCCAGGTGGTAGGACAGGTCGACGACCCGCGCAGGATGCGAGCGTTGGGCTTCTGCGTCAGCGTCGACCACGCTCGGTTCATGGCCCGGGTGTTCCGGGAAGCTGGGATTCCGGCGGTCGCCGTATGGGCCGACAGCCCCGACGGCGAGCGAGCCGCGGCCCTGACGGACCTCGCGGCCAGACGCGTCAACGCGCTTTTCTCGGTTGACCTCTTCAACGAGGGCATCGACATTCCGGCCGTCGACACGTTGTTGCTGCTTCGCCCCACCGACAGCCCGACGCTGTTCCTCCAGCAACTTGGCCGAGGCTTGCGTCGGCTTGCGGGGAAGACGTTCTGCACGGTCTTGGACTTCGTTGGTCAGCACCGCAAGGAGTTTCGTTTCGACCGACGCTTTCGAGCGCTGCTTGGGGGAAGCCGCAAGGATCTCGAGCACCAGATCGCTGGCGGCTTTCCGTTTCTGCCGGCTGGCTGCCACATGGAGCTTGACCGCGTCGCCGCGGACATCGTCCTGGAGAACATTCGAGCGGCGGTGCCGTCTCGATGGCCCGACAAGATCGCAGAGCTTCGTGCGGTCGCCCAGGGCGACGACGCGATCACGCTCGGCCGCTTCCTTGACGAGACAGGCTTGGAGGTCGAGGACGTCTACACCGGGCGGAAGACGTTCTCGGACCTTCGCGCCGATGCGGGCCTGTCCGTGCGTGAACCAGGGCCCAGAGAGGACGTACTCCGAGCCGCCTGCGGGCGCTTGCTCCATGTCGACGACCTGGCTCGGATCGACGCGTATCGGAAGCTGTTGACCGGGGAGCAACCGCCCAACGTCGACACCCTTTCAGTGGGAACGCGCGCACTGACCAGAATGCTCGTGGCGTCCGTCACCGACAGGGCCCTGGAGAAGACCACAAGCCTTGAGCACGCGTTGGCGCTGCTCTGGGCCCACCCGCAGGTGCGGGCGGAACTGGTCGACCTCCTTGATGTCCTGGCAGAGAGGGTCGACCACGTCCATCATCCGCTCACCACACGTCCAGACGTGCCTCTGGTCGTCCACGCCCGTTACTCTCGCATCGAGATCCTTGCCGCCTTCGGTATCGGCGCTCATGCCAAGGTGGCCCCTTGGCAGACAGGCGTCTACTGGGCGAAGGATGCAAGGGCCGACTTGTTGGCGTTCACCCTGGACAAGACGACCGGCCAGTTCTCGCCGACCACTCGGTATCGCGACTACGCCATCAGTCGCGACCTGATTCACTGGGAGAGTCAGTCCAGCACTCGTGCGCAGAGCGAGACAGGCCGCCGATATCAGCGCCACCGCAAGATGGGGACGTCGGTGATGTTGTTCGCCCGCCTGCGGAGCGACGAGCGAGCGTTCTGGTTCCTCGGTCCAGCTGCCTATGTCAGTCACGAGGGCGAGTTGCCGATGGCGATCACCTGGCGGCTCGAGCATCCGCTGCCAGGCGACCTGTTCGCGAAGTTCGCTGCGGCAGTTGCCTGACCAGGTTCGCGACTAAAGCCCAAGTCCCGCGGCACTCACGCCCAACCGATCATCGCGTTCGCCCTCAACTTGGTGGAGCGCCCGCCGCCTCCTCCGCCTGCCCCCTGGCAGGCCGCCGACGAAGCCTTCTTCGCCGGCGGCCACTGCGGCGCTGTCACCGCTTCGTCCGTTCCACCACCACGGGGACGGGCCGGCACACGGTGTTGCACACCGGCGAGTGCGCCTGCGCAAACTGGAGCAGGTCGTCGAGCTCGGCGTCGGTGGCGTTGCTCGCCCGGATGTCCATCTCGATGCGGATCTGCCGGTAGCCGGGCTCCACGTCGGCCAGGGCCAGGAGCCCCTGCAGGTCGATGTCGCCGGTGAGCCGCGTGGTGAGCGACTCGATGTCGATGCCGCGCGCGGTGGACGACATCAGCTGGGAGTTTGGCTACGAGGACGCGTCGTTCTCCCGCCGCTTGTTCAAGCGCCGCACCGGCGTGCGGCCCGCGCAGTACCGGCGCGTGTTCAAGCCCATGCGTCGGGCGGAGCCCGCACGCGCGGAGCGCCGCATCCACGGGTAACCCGCTTCGGTGACTTAGGTCACCGACACCCTTCGTGTCCCGCCCTACGCTCTAGAGGTCGGCTGCAGCCGATGCGCTTCCCTCCCCCAGCGAGCGCAGACGGACCGGTCCCGTGGGCGCGTCGTCCCGCCGGGACGGTCCCATGTGTTGAACGACGCCCGAGGACCTCCGGTCCGGTGCGTCTCAGCGGAGAGTCATCCCATGCCCACGGATCGCCGTTCCCAGGGGAGGGGGCTTCGGCCATGCCTGCCCCTCGTCGCCCTCCTTGCCGCGCTTGCCGGATCCCCGGCGTCGGCTCAATCCACACCGCCGAGCGGTCGCCTGCTGGCTGCACAGTGCGCGCAGTGCCACGGCACCAACGGTCGCGCGGTGGGCGGCTTCGAGTCCATCGCGGGCATGAAGGCGAACGATCTCTACAAGTCGCTCCTCGAGATGAGCAGGCGCCGCCCCGAGAACATCATGGACCTGCAGGCGCGCGCCTACACCCCCGCACAGCTCCGCCTCATCGCGGAGTACCTCGCCACACTGCCCCGGGCCAGGGACTGACACCTGCCCGCAACGAGGTGGCCATGAAATCTGTTCCCGACGGGGAAAGAGGAGGGTGCTGTGTCCAATCGTAGAACTTTCGTGAAGATGGCCGCGCTGGCGGCTGCCGGCTGGAGCCTGTCGCGGCCCTTGGCTGCACAGATGGCGAGGCCGCGCGTCGTGGTCGTGGGTGGTGGCTTCGGCGGAGCCACCGTGGCCAAGTACCTGAAGCTGTGGGGGGGCAACGTCGACGTCACACTCGTCGACCGTGCGTCGAGTCACTACGCCTGCATCCTGTCGAACCTGGTGATCACGGGCGCGTTGCCCATCTCCAGGATCCAGCTGGGCTACCAGAGCCTGAAGACGAATCGTGGAGTGGAGGTGCTGCAGGGGGAGGCCTTGACCGTGGACCCCGTGGCACGTGAGCTGACCGTGCAAGTGGGAAGCGGGAGGCAGACGCTCCCCTACGACAGGCTCGTGCTCTCGCCCGGTGTCGAGTTCACGCCTCCCGTCGGGCGCTACGACCCCGTGCTCACACCGCATGCGTGGAAGGCCGGTCCGCAGACGCTCCTGCTCCGCGACCGTCTGCGCGCCATGACCGCGAACCAGACGTTCATCCTCACCATCCCGAAGTCGCCGTACCGCTGCCCGCCCGGCCCGTACGAGCGCGCCTGCGCGGTCGCCGACTACCTCAAGCGACGCAAACGGGGCGCGCGGGTCCTGGTGCTGGACGCCAACGCCGGTATCCAGGCCGAGCCGCGGAACTTCGGAAACGCCTTCGCGGGCATCTACAAGGATGTCCTGACCTACGTGCCCGACAGCACGATCCTCAGCGTGGACTCGGACACTGGCGTGCTCGTGACCACCCAGGGGTCGTTCACCGGGGACGTCGTCAACATCATCCCCGAGCATCGTGCCGGACAGCTCGTCATCGACACCGGACTCGCGAACGATCCGACGGGCCGCTGGGCGGTCGTCGACCCCTTGACGTATGCCTCGGTCGCCGAGCCGGACATTCACGTCCTCGGCGACTCGCAGGGCACCGGGCAGCCCAAGTCCGGACATATGGCCAACTCTCAGGCCAAGGTCTGCGCCGACGCCATCATCCGCGCCTTCAACGGCGAGACACCGGATCCGGCCCCGGTGACGAGTTCCGCATGCTTCAGCCCAATCACGTCGTCGACGGCTTCGTGGCTGACGGCGTCGTTCCAGTACGACCCGGCGACGCGGACGATGAAGCGCGTCGATGCATCGTTCGCTGAAGCCTCCAGGCCGACGAGCGACGGCATGCAGCAGATGTTCCAGTGGGCTGACAACATATTCGCCGACTCGTTCGCCTGAATCCGTCTTCCGTGGCGGTGCCGTGCGCCCGTGCCCGGCACCGCTGCGTCGCCCCATCGTTTCTCAGCTTCCTCTCATCTTCGGTTACTAGACTCAGCGGCATGGGCATGCCCATCCACGCGACTGTCGGGGCCGGGTCAGGCCGCCAACCGTACGGCGCCCGTGTCAGCGGCAGCGGCCGATGAATCTTGCCCCGCTCCTGCGAGCCTACCCTGTGCTGGACCACGTGCCGTCGGCCTCGATGGCCCGCATCGAGGCGCTTGCGATGCTGCGACAGGGGTCAGCCAATCAGCGCCTCTTCGCGCACGGTGCGCCATGCCGGGAACATGCCTTTTTGCTCGACGGCACGGTGCGGATCTCCCGGCTGAGAGCGGACGGTCGCGAGGCCACGCTCCACCACGTGCGTCCAGGGGACAACTGCACGGTCACTGCGCTGGGGCTGCTCAGCGGTGGAACGTACCATGCCGATGGCACCGCGGAGTCGAGCGTCGCCTTCTGTGTCATCCCCCGTGCGCTGTTCATCGAGTTGCTGCTCGATTCCGACGTCTTTCGGGCGTCCGTGTTCTCGTCACTGACCGATCACTTCGCGCGCATGATGGCGCTCGTTGACGAGATCGCCTTCCAGCGGGTCGATGAGCGCCTCGCCGCGCGTCTCGCCGAAGCCGGGCCCGCGATTGCAGCCACACATCAGATGCTTGCGGAAGAGCTGGCGACCAGTCGCGAGGTCGTCAGCCGCATTCTCGAATCCTTTCAGCGCTCGGGTTTGATCCGGCTGCGGCGCCGGCGCATCGACGTGCTCGACCTCTCCGCGCTCCGGGCAGTCGGCGCACGGAGGACTCAACCGTGACCCGCACCGTCGGACGTGAATGCGCCTAGTGGATCCGCCGCGGCGCAGGCAGCAGTGGGATCGTCCCCGTGGTCGAGATAGTACCGACGCCACGTCCGGTATCATCCGAAGACGACACGATGACAGGCATGACGCCGCCTCCACACGCCGCGGCGGGCCCTGTGCCTCAGCCGCCTGATACGCCTGACCCGCCCGGTCCGCCTGGTTCCCACGGCCCGCCCGGCCCGCTTGCTCCCGCCGTTCCGTCCGGTCCGCTTGGTCCGCTCGGCTCTCTCGGCCCGCTCGTCACGCCCCTGCGCATCCTGGCCGTGTGCGCCGCGGTCGCCACGCTCCGGTTTGCGGCGCCGGTGCTGCTGCCGGTCGTCGTGTCGGTGCTGGTGTTCTATGCGCTCAGCCCGCTGGTGGACCGCGTCCACCTGAGGCCAGAGCGCGAGCGCCGATGCTCCCGTGACGCCCAGC
>JABFSA010000103.1 GCA_013140775.1 Acidobacteriota bacterium
CAGGGGGGTCACCCACTCGCGGGAGACGCCGGTAATAACCCGGCGGAAGGTCACGCCGAAGGCTCAGGGCTTCGCTGGAAATGAGGTGGTAGTTATCGAGGAGCCATTCTGCCGAGGGCGAAATCGTTTCGCCTCGGTGCACGTCGTCGGCGACCTCCTGGTAGACGTCGGCCAGGATGCCCAACTGTCGAGTGATGAGCTTGAGATGCGCAGCCCGCGCGCCGCTGAGGGGGCGTGTTCGGGTCACGGTCAACTGGCGGGCGAGATCCGCCGCAAACTCTCGCAGGCGGCCGAGGTCCAGAAGGGTCGCGACAGGAAGTGGTGAAGACACGATTCCGCTGGAACCTGAGGGGCCGGGCGTGTCGAAGGCGCTCATGCCGGGGCAACCCACGCGCCACACGACAGGCGTCTTCGACCCGCGTTTGGGTTCGCAGCGGTAGCCAGGAACCGGCGTTTCTTACATCTGGACCCCAAATTTACAAACGCCCAGCCAAAGGCCTTTAGTAGGGCGTATCGGTGGCGTTAGGCTGTGTGGAGTTCCGAACCCCATTCAGGGCGTCCCCGGCACTTTCTACGGCGTCTTTGGCCATGTTCTGGCCCTGACGAACCGCCGAACGATAGCCGGCTTTGCCCTGCTCGACGGCCTGGCTCACACGGTCACTGAACTCCCGCGCCGTTTCCCGGCTGCGTTCGACGGCTGACGTCAGACGTTCACCATGCTCGCCCAGCATTTCCCGGCCTTTTTCCTTGGCTCGACGGCCGCGCTGCGCGAGAAATTCGCGCGTCTCGGTGCCGCGAGCCGGGGCGAACATGAGAGCGAGCGCCGCTCCCGCGATCACACCGCAGGCAAACGTGAAGAGCGAATGGGTTTCGAGCGTCGAGTCGTGTCCGTTGGTCTCGTACATGTCCGTGCTCCTTGGTCACCGCGAAAACGTTGATGCGATCTCCAGGAGCACGGTCTGTGCCACAGATTCGGGACTCGGGGCTCGGGACTCGGACGCACGCTGGCTGGGAACAGGACTTGCTGGCGAGAATTTTTTCACGCAGTAGCGACCACTTATAACTCTCGAGCAGGCTGTCTCGTCGGAAAAACGTAGATGTCCGAACACCCTGGAGTCACCAGCATGCAGCAGACCGATCGCGTCATCCCCCAGCCCCCGATCGACATCATGCCTCCCGCGCCGTCGCCTCGAGCACTGTCCGAGTTGCTGCACGTGCTGCAGGCTGTGCGCGACGGCGACTTCTCCGTCCGCCTTCCGGGCGACTGGTCTGGTCTCGAGGGCAAGATCGCAGACACGGTCAACGAGATCGTGGCGTCGAACGCCAAGATGGCGCGCGAGCTCGAGCGCGTGGGAAACGTGGTCGGCAAGAAGGGTCAGACACGGCAACGCGTGAAGTTCGGACGCGAGCGCGGCGCGTGGGCTGAGATGGAAACCTCGGTCAACACGCTGATTGAGGACCTGCTCTGGCCGACGACCGAAGTCACTCGCGCTGTCGGCGCGGTCGCCAAAGGGGATCTGCTGCAGGCCGTGCGCCTCGACGTTGACGGCCGTCCTCTCGAAGGCGAGTTCCTGCGCTCGGCCACCATCGTCAACACGATGATCGAGCAGCTGGGCGTGTTCACCTCGGAGGTGACGCGCGTGGCGAGAGAAGTTGGCACCGACGGCAAGCTCGGAGGCCAGGCCGAGGTCCGCAACGTCAGCGGCGTCTGGAAAGACCTGACGGACAGCGTGAACTCGATGGCCAGCAACCTCACCGGCCAGGTTCGAAACATTTCCGAAGTCACGATCGCGGTTGCGAGCGGCGACCTGTCTCGAAAGATCACCGTAGACGTCCGCGGCGAGATTCTCCAGCTGAAAGAGGCCATCAACACGATGGTCGATCAGTTGCGATCCTTCGCGTCGGAAGTCACGCGCGTGGCGCAGGAAGTCGGCACCGAAGGGCGTCTGGGCGGCCAGGCCGTCGTGCCCGGTGTCGCGGGCACCTGGAAGGACCTCACCGATTCGGTGAACGCCATGGCGCGCAACCTGACGGACCAGGTGCGCAACATCGCCGAGGTCACCACCGCCGTCGCGCGCGGCGACCTGTCGCGCAAGATCACGGTGGACGTCCGCGGAGAAATCCTCGAGCTCAAGAACACCATCAACACGATGGTGGACCAGCTCAACTCGTTCGCCTCTGAAGTGACGCGCGTCGCGCGCGAGGTCGGCACCGACGGAAAGCTGGGCGGCCAGGCTCAGGTGCCCGGAGTCGCCGGCACATGGAAGGACCTCACCGACAACGTCAACTTCATGGCGAGCAACCTGACAGCGCAGGTGCGCAACATCGCCGAAGTGGCCACCGCGATCGCGGGCGGCGACCTCTCCAAGAAGATCACCGTCAACGTCAGCGGCGAAATCCTGCAGCTCAAGGAAACGCTCAACACGATGGTGGACCAGCTCAACGCGTTCGCGAGCGAGGTCACCCGCGTGGCGCGTGAAGTCGGCACCGAAGGCCGGCTCGGTGGTCAGGCCAAGGTGCTCGGCGTGGCCGGCACCTGGAAGGATCTGACGGACAGCGTGAACTACATGGCGAACAACCTGACGGCGCAGGTCAGGAACATCGCCGAAGTGGCTACCGCGATCGCCGGAGGCGACCTCTCGAAGAAGATCACCGTTGACGTCAGCGGCGAGATTCTGCAGCTCAAGGAAACCGTCAACACGATGGTGGACCAGCTGAACGCGTTCGCCGGTGAGGTCACGCGCGTCGCGCGCGAGGTCGGCACCGAAGGCAAGCTCGGCGGCCAGGCGCAGGTGCCTGGTGTGGCAGGTACCTGGAAGGACCTGACAGACAACGTCAACCTGCTTGCCGCCAATCTCACCACCCAGGTTCGTAACATCGCGGAGGTAACCACCGCCGTCGCCCGCGGCGACCTGTCGCGCAAGATCACAGTGGACGTCAAAGGCGAGATTCTCGAGCTGAAGAACACGATCAACACGATGGTCGATCAGCTCAACGCGTTCGCGGCCGAGGTGACGCGCGTGGCGCGCGAGGTCGGCACCGACGGCCGGCTTGGAGGTCAGGCGCAGGTGCCTGGCGTCGCGGGAACCTGGAAGGACCTCACGGACTCGGTGAACGCCATGGCCGGCAACCTCACCGTCCAGCTTCGCGACGTGTCCAAGGTCGCCACGGCCATCGCGAATGGCGACCTGAGCCAGAAGATCACGGTCGATGTCAGCGGCGAGATTCTGCAGATCAAGGACACCTTCAACACGATGGTCGATCAGCTGAACGCGTTTGCCGGCGAGGTGACGCGCGTCGCGCGCGAGGTCGGCACCGAAGGACGTCTCGGCGGTCAGGCCAACGTGCGTGGTGTGGCCGGCACCTGGAAGGACCTGACGGACAGCGTCAACTCGATGGCCAACAACCTCACCGCACAGGTCCGCAACATCGCGGACGTTGCGACGGCCATCGCGCGCGGCGACCTCTCCCGCAAGATTGCGGTGGACGTCAAAGGCGAGATTCTCGAGCTGAAGAACACGATCAACACGATGGTCGATCAGCTCAACGCATTCGCCGCTGAAGTCACGCGCGTCGCACGCGAAGTCGGCACGGAAGGCAAGCTGGGCGGCCAGGCGCAGGTGCAGGGCGTGGCCGGCACCTGGAAGGACCTCACGGACAACGTGAACTTCATGGCGAGCAACCTCACGGCGCAGGTGCGCAACATCGCCGAGGTGGCCACCGCGATCGCGGGCGGCGACCTCTCCAAGAAGATCACGGTAGACGTGCGCGGCGAGATCCTGCTGCTGAAGGACACGTTGAATACGATGGTCGAGCAGCTCCGGTCCTTCGCCGCTGAAGTGACACGCGTGGCTCGCGAGGTCGGCACCGACGGCCGACTCGGTGGTCAGGCCGTCGTCCCTGGTGTGGGTGGAACGTGGAAGGACCTCACCGACAACGTCAACCTGCTTGCGGCAAACCTCACCACGCAGGTGCGCAACATCGCGGAGGTGACCACCGCCGTCGCGCGCGGAGACTTGTCCCGCAAGATCACGGTGGACGTCAAAGGCGAGGTTCTGGAGCTCAAGAACACCAT
The DNA here is from genome assembly GCA_013140775.1 of Acidobacteriota bacterium. Lineage (GTDB taxonomy): Bacteria > Acidobacteriota > Vicinamibacteria > Vicinamibacterales > UBA2999 > JABFSA01. The sequence goes on from JABFSA010000103.1 coordinate 4,076, forward strand.
CAACACGATGGTGGACCAGCTCAATGCCTTTGCCGCCGAGGTCACACGTGTGGCGCGCGAAGTGGGTACGGAAGGGCTACTGGGCGGCCAGGCGCAGGTGCCAGGCGTCGGCGGCACGTGGAAAGACCTCACCGACAACGTCAACGTCATGGCCGCCAACCTCACCGAACAGGTGCGTGGCATCGTCAAGGTCGTCACCGCGGTCGCTGACGGCGACCTGGGTCAGAACCTGACCGTCAAGGCCAAAGGCGAGGTGGCCGCCCTGGCCGACACGATCAACAACATGACCGGGACGCTTGCGACGTTCGCCGATCAGGTCTCGTCGGTCGCGCGCGAAGTCGGCGTCGAAGGGCGTCTTGGCGGCCAGGCGAACGTGCCCGGAGCGTCCGGAACATGGAAGGACCTGACGGGCAACGTCAACCTTCTTGCCGCGAATCTCACCACACAGGTCAGGGCGATTGCCGAGGTGGCGACAGCCGTGACCAAAGGCGACCTCACGCGTTCGATTCAGGTCGATGCCCGCGGCGAAGTGGCCGAGCTCAAGGACAACATCAACACGATGATCGGGAACCTGCGGTTGACCACCGACCGCAACACCGAGCAGGACTGGCTCAAGGGCAATCTCGCGCGATTCACCGGCATGCTGCAGGGCCAGCGCGATCTCGCCACGGTCGGCAAGCTGCTCCTGACCGAGCTCGTGCCGCTGGTCAACGCCCATCAGGGCGTGATCTACCAGAGCGTGGAGTCGGACCGTGAAGGCACGCTGCGGCTGCTCGCCGGCTACGCAGAATCGCCGACCACGCCGTTCCCCCAGCAGATGCGTGTAGGCGAGCACTTCGTCGGCCAGTGCGCCAGGGACCAGAAGAGCATTCTGGTCACCGACGTCCCCCCCGACGCCGCGCCCGTTGCCTCGGTTTTCTTCAACGCTCTGCCCCGTAACGTCGTCGTCTTTCCTATCCTCTTCGAGACCCAGGTCAAAGCGGTGATCAGCCTTGCGTCGCTCAATCAGTTTTCAGCGACGCACCTCGGCTTCCTCGAACAGCTCACGGCGAGCATCGGGATCGTGCTCAACAGCATCGAGGCGACGATGCAGACGGAAGGGCTGCTGGTGCAGTCGCAGCAGCTGGCCGGTGAGCTTCAGACTCAGCAGAAAGAGCTCCAGCAGACGAACGAGCAGCTGGCGTTGAAAGCACAGCAGCTCGCCGAGCAGAACGCCGAGGTCGAACGCAAGAACCAGGAAATCGAGCAGGCACGGCGCGCGCTCGAAGACAAGGCAGCCGAGCTCGCCTTGACGTCGAAGTACAAGTCTGAATTTCTTGCGAACATGTCGCACGAGCTGAGGACGCCGCTCAACAGCATCCTGATCCTGGGTCAGCAGCTCACCGACAATCCAGACCGAAACCTCACGGCCAAGCAGGTGGAATACGCGCGCACGATCCACGGCGCCGGCACCGATCTCCTGAACCTCATCACAGACATCCTCGACCTCTCGAAGATCGAGTCGGGGACGGTCACGGTGGAAGCGGAAGAGGTGATTTTTTCAAACCTGCTCGATATGGTCGGGCGGACCTTCAAGCACGAGGCCGAAAACCGCGGGCTCTTCTTCGACGTGCAGGTTGACCAGAGTCTGGGCCGGGGTCTGGTCACCGACTCGAAGCGCCTGCACCAGGTGCTGAAGAATCTGTTGTCGAACGCATTCAAGTTCACGGCGCACGGGGGTGTTCGCCTGAACGTGGCGGAAGCGACGAGCGGATGGACCCCGAGCCATCCCGTGCTGAGCCAGGCAGGAACCGTCGTGGCCTTCGAGGTGTCGGATACGGGCATCGGCATTCCGCCGGAGAAGCAGCGGATCATCTTCGAGGCGTTCCAGCAGGCCGACGCAAGTACCAGCCGCAAGTATGGGGGCACGGGTCTGGGTCTTGCCATCAGCCGCGAGCTCTCGAGCCTGCTCGGCGGAGAGATTCAGCTTCGCAGCATGCGCGGTGTCGGGAGTACGTTCACCCTGTACCTGCCGATCCGATACGCAGGCCCCTCGGCCACGATAGACACCGACGCGGCCGCCCATGCCGCGTCTCCCGGGGCGTCCGTCATCACCTTTCCCACAATCCGGGTGTCCGACCGGCCGGTGGAGGTGATCGCGGACGATCGCGCCGAGATACAGGCGGGCGACCCCACGCTGCTGATTGTGGAAGACGACGCCCGCTATGCGCGGATCCTGCTCGATCTCGCCCGCAGTCAGGGCTTGAAAGCGCTGGTCGCGATGAACGGCGCGCAGGCGCTGGATCTGGCCCGTCAATTCCGCCCGACGGCGGTGTCGCTCGATGTGTTCCTTCCCGACATGCTTGGCTGGTCGGTGCTCAGTCAACTCAAGCAGGACCCGGAAACGCGACACATCCCGGTGCAGATCGTGACGCTCGATGAAGACCGTCAGCACGGCCTCTCGCGCGGCGCCTTCTCGTTCATCAACAAGCCCACAACACCCGAGGGGCTCGCCGCCGCCATCTCGCGAATGACGGAGTACGCGACTCCGCGACGCAAGCGTCTGCTCATCGTCGAGGACAACCCCGCCGAGCAGATGAGCATCTCGGAGCTCCTTGGTCATAACGACCTGGACATCGTGACGGCGGATACGGGGGAGGCGGCCCTGGCGGCAATGGCCGAGCAACCTTGCGACTGCGTGGTCCTGGATCTGCGTCTGCCCGACATGTCGGGTTTCGACGTGCTCGATCGCATCAGCAAGAGCAAGGAACTGGCGGACGTGCCGGTGGTGGTCTTCACCGGTCGCGAGCTCTCACTCGAGGAAGACACCAGGCTGCATCAGCTCGCGCGCAGCGTGGTCGTCAAGGGGGTGGAATCTCCGGAGCGGTTACTGGACGAGACCTCCCTCTTCCTGCACCGCGTGTTGTCGGACCTGCCAGCCGAGAAACAGCGCATGCTCGAGAAGCTGCACCGCTCGGACGACGATCTGGTCGGCAAGTCGGTGCTCGTCGTGGACGACGACGTGCGCAATATCTTCGCGCTGAGCAGCGTGCTGGAACGGCGTGGCATGCACGTGCTGACCGCCAGCACCGGCAACGAAGCGACGAAGCTGCTGGAAACGACTCCAGACGTCGCGATCGTGCTGATGGACATCATGATGCCGGAAATGGACGGCTACCAGACGATGCAGACCATCCGGCAGCATCCGGCGCTGCGACGGCTGCCGATTGTGGCGCTGACCGCGAAGGCCATGAAAGGCGACAGGGAGAAGTGCTTCGAGGCTGGCGCCTCCGACTATCTGGCGAAACCCGTCAACACCGAGCAGTTGCTGTCCGTGCTGCGCATGTGGCTCCACCGCTGAGGACGAGGACGCCATGACCACGACCACACGCATCGATCGAGTCAACATCCTGCTCGTTGACGACCAGCCGGCGAAGCTGCTGACCTACGAGACCATCCTCAGCGGGCTGGGCCAAACGCTCATCCGCGCGAGCTCGGCGACTGACGCGCTCGAGTACCTGCTGAGGCAGGAGATCGCCGTCGTACTTGTGGACGTCTGCATGCCGGACCTCGACGGCTACGAGCTAGCGGGGATGATTCGGCAGCATCCGCGCTTTCAGCAGACGTCGATCATCTTCGTCTCCGCGATCCTGATGACCGATCTCGATCGCATTCGCGGGTACGAATGCGGGGCGGTGGACTACGTCCCTGTTCCCGTGGTGCCGGAGATCCTGCGCGCAAAGGTGAGCGTGTTTGCGGATCTCTACAGGAAGACCCGGGCGCTCGAGCGCCTGAACGCCGAGCTCGAACAGCGGGTGACGGAGCGTACCGCTGCGCTCGAAGCGACCACCCTCAGTTTGCAGGAAGCCGACCGGCGAAAGGACGAGTTTCTGGCGATGGTCGCGCACGAGCTGAGAAACCCGCTCGCGCCCATCCGTACCGCGGCACAGCTCCTCAAGGTGAAGGAGCTGTCAGAAGTGCATCAGGTACGCGCGCGCGACATCATCGAGCGGCAGGTCGAGCATCTCGTGTGCCTGATCGACGATCTCCTGGATGTCTCGCGCATTACGCGAGGCATGATCACGCTTCGTCGTGAGCCCGTACTGATTGCCGCCGTCGTGGCGCGGGCGGTCGAGGGTATTCGACACGCGATCGACGCCCGGCACCATGACTTCAAAGTCGAGCTGTCGGATCAGCTTCTCGCTGTCGAAGGCGACAAGACGCGGTTGGTGCAGGTGCTGGGCAACCTGCTCCATAACGCGGCCAAGTTCACCGACACGGGCGGCCACATCGTGTTGAAGGTCGAACGTGACGGACGGAACGTGGTGATCCGGGTGAAGGACAGCGGTATCGGTATTGCCACGCAGACCCTGCCGCGGGTCTTCGATCTCTTTACGCGCGTCCATCCCACAACCGAGCCAGGCGAAGGGTTGGGCATTGGGCTGGCGCTCGTTCGCCGACTCGTGGAGATGCACGGTGGAACGGTTTCGGCCCAGAGCGACGGTCTTGGTCAGGGCGCGGAGTTTGTCGTCACGCTCCCGCTGGTGTCCACTCACAACGTCTCACAGGGAGAACCGATGCAGCAATCAGCCCTCCCGAAGGTGAGCGCCCGGCGCATCGTGGTGGCGGACGACAACCACGATTCAGCCGAGGCATTGGCGACATTGCTTCAGCTACATGGACACGAGGTCCGAGTGGCGAATGACGGGGTGGAAGCGCTTCGTGTCGCGGAGGGATTCAATCCGGACGTGGTGCTGCTCGATCTTGGGATGCCGAAGATGGACGGCTATGAGACCGCTCGCCTTGCACGGACCAAACCCTGGGGCAAAGGCGTCCTGATCGTCGCGCTCACCGGGTGGGGGCAGGACCGGGATCGGCAGCGGACCGCAGAGGCGGGATTCGATGCCCACCTGATCAAGCCGGTCACGGATGTTGACCTGTTTCAACTGTTGGCTTCGGCGAACGCAGCCAGTAGCTAAGGCTCGGGGCTCGCGGCTCGGGATTCAAAATAAAAGGATTCGGGCCCCGGGGAACGCCTGAAGCGAACCCGGATCCCGAATCCGTGCCGGCATCGCAAGGGCGTTCCCCCTTTGCGCCACCGCACATCTTCTAACGGCGAAGTGACTCCGGCGCTCCCCGATACGCCAGAAGCTCCTGCTGCGACAACACGTCGTCATTGTTGACGTCCAGCCGATTGAACGCGGCAACCGTGCCGTGCCACTCGCGGGCGTCGATGCGATTGTTGTTGTTCGTATCCAGGTATTCGAAGCTGTCGAGCAGATCGTTCGACATGTCGTCAACCGTCCATCCCCGCGGAGCTGCCGACTCGTTGATCTCGTCGCCGGTGATCAAGTTGTCGTTGTTCCAGTCATGGACATCGAACGACTGCTGGCTTCCATTCCACTCGCGTCGGGATATGACGCCATCGTTATTGGCATCCATTCCTCGAAACCGCCGCTGATTCGCCGGCACTGGTGCCGGAGCACGACAACTGGTGTTCCAGGCGCCCGGCTCGCAATAGCGCACGCCTCCCGACCCTGGAACGCCCCAGTCACCAAACTGCTGGTCGTACTCATTCGAGTCCACGATGCGATCGATCGTGGGAGTCAGACCATTTCTCCTGGCGAACTGGGTGTGCACGCGCAACCCGACCGTATCCGGCTGCCGTCCGAGAAGGTGACGGTAGAGATCGGACACAGATCGCTCGTACGCGGCGGCCTCGCCGGCCTCCGGCATATGAAAGCGCTGTGTGTGCTCCTCGGATTTGGCGATCTGACGGACCACGTCGCGAACGGTGAGGCGACCGCTCTGGAGTTCCTGGACCCAGTTGGCGCTCGACGCGTCCGGCTGACGCTCCAGCATGTGTCGATAAAGTTCGTTGACGACCCGTCTTGCGTCTGTGGTGCACGGCTGCTGCGCGGAGGCTAGCGCAGGCGCGGACATCAGCGCGAGGGTCACAATCGCTGCACGGTACATAAGCCCGTCCTCCTGATCGCTGTATCTCGCACAACCCATGCCGACCAGGGATGAGCGCGGACGACTGGGACTGCAGATGAGACTCGCGTCGCTCTTCGCCGACCTCGTTTGTGAAAAGCGCGTTTCTTACCTGTGGCCGACCAAAGTTACAACCGGCAGTGGCGCGTGGCGTGTGTCGATTCAGGACCTCGCGAGTTGGTGAGACCCTTGCACTGATCACAGCCATGACTGCACGAATGCTCGTTCAACGTTGTGCCGTGCCGGTGCTCGCGGCTGTCACCGTTCTCACCGTCGGAGGACAGACACGGATTGCTCTCGACAAGAACAGCTACTCCCTGGCTGATGACATCAAGCTCGGGCAGGAGGCCTCGACTGAGGCGCGGTCAGAGTTGCCGCTGCTCAACGACGCTCGAGTCGATGAGTATGTGGAGGACGTGGGTGCGCAGCTCGTGGAGGGCATCCCAGCGGAGTTTCGTCACGCGGGCTTCCGCTACACGTTCGATGTCGTGAACCAGAAAGACATCAATGCGTTCGCACTGCCGGGCGGACCGATGTTCCTCAACCGCGGCATGATGGAGGCGGCGAAGACCGAAGCCGAAGTCGCGGGCGTGATGGCGCACGAGATTTCGCACGTCGCATTGCGTCACGGAACCGCACAGGCCACCAAAGGCCAGAAGTTCCAGATCGGCGCCGTGGCCGGCCAGATCCTTGGCGCCATCGTGGGTGGCGCCGCGGGCAGCGTGATTGCGCAGGGCTCGCAGTTTGGCCTCGGCACCTACTTTTTGAAGTACGGGCGTGAGTACGAGCGGCAGGCGGATCTCCTTGGTGCGCAGATCATGGCGCGCGCCGGGTATGACCCTCGGGAAATGGCCAACATGTTCAAAACCATTCAGGCCGAGGGTGGGGGCGGCGGACCTGAGTGGCTCAGCAGTCACCCGGATCCGGGCAACCGCTACAACACAATCGTGAAGGAAGCGTCAACGCTGCGCGTGCAAGGCAACGCCGACACAGGCGAGTTCAGAACGATCAAGTCACGCCTGGCCGGAATGTCCCCGGCGTTGACCGGCGAACAGATCGCCAAGGGTCGGACGAGTGCTGGAACGACGACGGCGCGCAACGTCGAACGAGGACCGATTGACGTTGCTCCTCCCTCGACGCAGTATCGCGCCTATTCTCCGGCCAGTTTTCTGAGACTGAGCGTGCCGGCCAACTGGCAGAGCCTGCCGGAAAAAGACGTCCAGATCTACGCCCCGGGCAGCGGCTACGCCCAGGCCGACGGCGGCGGCGCGGCGGTGACGCACGGCGTGCAGATCGGTGTGGTCCAGGGAGGCAGCGGCAACCTGCAGCGTGACACCGAACAACTGGTCCAGACATTTGCGCGAACGAACCCGCAGCTTCGCGCGTCGGGACGGGCACGTCGCGAAAACATCGGCGGACGTGCAGGTATCACCACCACGCTGAGCAATGTCTCCGATGTCACGGGTAAGTCCGAGTACATCAGCGTCGGGACGACGCAACTGCGGGACGGCAGCCTGTTCTACGTGATTGGTGTGTCGCCGCAATCCGAGGCGGGAACGTACGAGCCCGTGTTCCGACGAGTACGACAGTCGGTCCAGCTGTCGGATAGGTAAACATAGGGCGCGGCTGAAGCCGCGCACTACGTAGCAGAGGCTCGTCGTAGTGCTCGGCTTCAGCCGAGCTTCGTCGTAGTGTCCGGCTTCAGCAGAGCCTCATCGTAGTGTCCGGCTTTAGCCGGACTTGGCCCTCAGTTCGTTTCGGTACGGTATTCCTGCAGGCGGTTGTACAGCGTCTTCAGGCTGATGCCGAGCACCTCGGCCGTCTTTGCCTTGCTGCCATCGAAGTGTGAGAGCGTGGCCACAATGAGGCGCTGCTCTGCGTCGGCGAGTGTCATACCGACGTGGACGTGCAGGCCGTCGTCGGTACGAGGGCCGGCCTGGGCCGGGTTCCGAACTTCGGGAGGGAAGCAGCTGGGCGTCAGATCGGTGGACGCCATGATGTAAGCGCTGTACACCGCGTTCTTGAGTTCCCGCACGTTGCCTGGCCACGAGTAATCGCGAAGCATTTTGATGGAGTCTGGCGCCAGCTTCTTCTCGTGACCTTCGGCCTCGGAGATCTGTTTCAGGAAGTGCGCCGCCAGCAGATCCAGGTCGTCGAGTCTCTCGCGCAGCCGCGGCACCTGCAGGAGAAACACCTTCAGGCGGTAGTACAAGTCCTCGCGGAGTCGTCCCTGCCGAATCGCCTCTTCCGGATCTCGATTCGTTGCCGTGATGAACCGGATGTCGACCGTGAGGGGCGTTTCGCCACCGGTCCGCACGAACGAGCCGCTCTCGAGGACCCGCAGGAGTTTCACCTGCAGCTCCATCGGCATTTCGGTCACTTCGTCGAGAAACAGCGTGCCGCGCATCGCCTGCTCGAAGACACCTTTGTGACGGCGATCCGCACCCGTGAAGCTTCCGCGCTCGTGGCCAAACAGCTCACTCTCAATGAGCGTCGGCGAGATCGCTCCGCAGTTCAACGCCACAAATGGCCCGAGCCGTCGCCGGCTCAAGTCGTGAAGCGTACGCGCGACGAGCTCCTTGCCCGTGCCGCTTTCGCCGACGATCAGCACCGTCGCGTTCGTAGGCGCCACGCGCGAAATCTGCGAGTAGATTTCCTGCATCGGTGACGAGGCGCCAACCAGCAGACCGAAAGCGCCTTGCGAGGCCAGGTTCGAACGAAGCGCTTCGATCTCCTGTTTCAGGCCGCGCGTCCGTGTGATGTCGCTCAGAATCGTCCGCAGACGGCTCACTTCGATCGGCTTCGTCAGATAGTCGGATACGCCTCGACGCAAACCTTCGATCGCCGTGGCCACACTTGCCTGCCCCGTGACCAGCACAACGCTGGGAGACGACGAGAGATCGAGATCGTCGAGAAGGGACATGCCCTCACCGTCGGGCAGATGGAGATCCAGCAGGATCACCTCCGGCGGGTGCGCCTGCACTTGCTGCCGCGCATCCTGGAGCGACCGTGCGCGGGCGACGGTGAAGCCTTCCGCCTCGACAACTTCTGCCAGGGACGAAAGGGTTGCGGTGTGGTCGTCAACGATTAACGCGTGTGGCATGGGGCCTATGTGCGAAGGGGCAACAGGATTGAGAAGCGCGTGCCGGAGTCCGAGGGATCGAGGGTCGCTGCGCCGCCATGTGCGTGCGCCACGTTCCTGACAACGTGCAGGCCCAATCCAGAACCCTGACCCTTGCTTGAAAACGAAAGATCCCAGACCCGCGGCCACAAGGCTTCCGGAATTCCGGGCCCGGTGTCAGAAACGCAGATGGTGGCGAACCCGTTTCCGGTCGTCAGCCGGAGTGTCAGTTGACCACCGTGGGGCATAGCGTCGAGCGCGTTGGCGGCAAGATTCAGTACCGCGAGCCGAAGTTCACCTGCGCGGCCAGCGACCTCAATCGGGCCTTCCGGAACATCCAGCGCAATCGCGACACGTTGCTTCTCCGCGCGAGCGCGGAGAAGCAACGTGTCGCGATTGCGCTGGATG
>JABFSA010000147.1 GCA_013140775.1 Acidobacteriota bacterium
CAGTGACTCCTGCGGATGACCTGGTGAGCTGCGGACATTACTGTGCTCGGGACTCGGGATTCGAAAGAACAGGGGGTCGCGGCGCCGCGACCCCCCGTTGAAGAGCTAGTTCGTGGGCGGGTTCTTCTTCTGTTCCGCGAGGAGCGAGGCGTGGGTCTTTTCCATGTTGGCAACCCATGCCTTGAAGCCCGCGGGATCGATGTAGGGGTTCGTCGCGCCGCCCATCCTCTTGTACTTGCCCGCGGGATCGAAGAACCAGCTGTGCGATGCAAGGAAGACGTCCACCGGAAGCTTCTTGTAGACGGCGATCGCCTTGGCGAAGTCGTCAGCAATCTCCGGGTAGTTCTTGTTGTTCACGAGACGCGCGTCCTCCTGGAGGCCGCCGCACGCAATCGCCAGGTCGTAGGTGCGCCCGGCGTCTGTCACCTTCATCGTCCAGGTGGTGCAGCCGCGAGTGTGTCCCGGTGTCAGATGCGCAGTGAGCGTCGAGCCTCCAAGCGCCACCGTATCGCCGTCCTTGAGGACGCGGTCAAACGGATGGGCCTTGCCGCTCGGCGCTTTCATCGCCTTGAGCGCCGCCACGTCCTGCTCCATCACCATCACCTGCGCGCCGCCCGTCAGTTCCTTCACGACGGCATCGGCCTGCATGTGATCGGCGTGCGCGTGGCTGCCCAGGATGATCTTGACGTCGGTCATCTTGAAGCCGACCTTCTCGACCGCAGCCGTCAGCAGAGGGACCGTGTCCTCGAAGTTCGTGTTGACGAGGATGTGACCCTGCGGTGTGGTGATGAGGTACGAGTTCAACGTGCCGGTGCCGACCGAGTAGACGTTGGCGATCACCTTGTGTGACGGAAATGCCACCTTGTCCTGCGTCCGATCCTCCACGGTTTGCGCGAGGGCCAGGGACGGCATAGCCGCGATGGCGGCGACAACGGCGGACGTGCGGAGGAATGAGCGAACAAACATATGCATTCTCCTGAGTGCGAGGTGCGGTGGTGCGAAAGTGCGAGGGTGCAACCGTGCGACGCTATCGCAGGGTCGGGGTACTGTCAAGCCGTCCGCGCCTCGACGAGCGGCGTGATCACGCCCCGATAGTGCAGGGGATCGGTGACGGGCACTTCGCCTGGGAGGCCTCCGCGTTTCCGTGTCGCCCGCAGAAGCGTCACGGCTTCGGGGAGCGCGTACTGTTCGCCATCGAAGCCCGCCACGAACCGGCCGCCACGGGCTTCACCCCGCGCTTCGAGCGTTCGCAGCTCGCGCACGAGCTGCCACCACGGCATGGGGATGCGCTCGCGTTCGATCGTCTTTCTGAACACGACACCCGTGCGTCTGAGAAGTTGTCGTGCGACAAAAGCGGGCGAGACGTCGGCCGGTTCGCGCCGCAGCAACGACCAGCGACCAACGGTGGGTGGGCGGCGCACGCGGCGTGAGGGAGGCACGATGAAGCCCCGCAGCGCCGCGAAGGCGTCGGCGGTCACGAGACCCCGGCCGGCGAGCTCGGCAAGACCCACCTCAACCTGCGTGGGAATCAACCGTGTCGCCGCCGCCAGCTCCTGCGGGAACGCCGCGCCCCGCGCGGCAAGGGCTGCATACACTTCGCCGGCGTACCCGTCGGGAATGGGAGGCGTCTCACCCGCGAGCGCGAGCCACTCGGCGAGATCCTCACGTCGATAGAAGCCAATTGGGGTCACGCGCACCGCACTCGCGCCCGATCCCCACAAGCGGCCCCAGGCGAACTCGCCAGACAGCGTGGCCTGGTCGAGCCATTCGCGGCGATATCCCCTCACGCGCCGGGGAAGGATGCTGCCTTCCCACGCAACCGCGGGCGCTTCGAATCCTGCAAGTTGACCGAGGACCTCGAGTACACCCGCAGGGCCTTCGAGCTTGTGGGCGTCGTCGGCATGCTGCCAGCACGACAGGAACAGCAGGAAGTCCGACGCAGAGACCGGCTCGATCTCCTTCCTCAGGCGTTCGAGCGTGTAGCGGTGGATGCGTGCCAGGAGGCGCCGATCGCACCAGGCCTGACGGCCCTTCAAGCGCACGCGCAACACAACGCCGTCGGCCTCGAGATCGATGAGGAGCGGGTCGTCCATCTCGACAGGCCCGAGCGCTTCGAGCCGGCCGCGAAGCGCCGCCTTGGGATCCTGCGTCGCGTCCACCGCCCGCCAGCGCCCCTCGGTGAGCATCACGCGTCCCTGGGTCTTCAGCGCGTCGAGCCATGGCCGCCACGGCACGGCTTCATCCGCGGTGACGTATCCCATCCACGTCAACGCTTCGTGCACTTCCTCGGCGTTCTCGGGATGCGGCCACGCCTCCTCGCGCACACGCGCCACGGCATCGGGATCAAGCTCGCCGAGCGAATCGAGCGTTCTCGTATCCACGCCGCCTCGCCTGCGCATCACCGCCTGCGTCCGTCGCTCCTCGAGCGGGGCATCATCCAGGAACGTGTAGGGCTGCGACGAGAGAATCCCGCCGGCAAAGGCCGAGGGCTCGGGTGTATCGATCGCGATCTGTTCGATCGCGCCGCTCTCGAGTCCACGCAGGACATCAAGAAACCCGTCCAGGTCCATGGCTTCGTGAAGGCAATCCTCGATGGTCTGCCGCACGAGCGGGTGATCCATCGGGACCTCGATGTCGCCCGGCGGCAAGGTCTCACCGCACGCGACGACATCGGGAAACGCTCCGGCCAGGAGATCCTGCGCGCGCATGCGCTGGAAACGAATCGGGACGGCACGGCCACCACGTGCACGTTCGACGAGAAGCGCCCGCGTCACATTCCAGCGCCATCGCGTCTCGAACATCGGCTGCGCCAGGAGGGCCTGCACGAGCACATCGCGCGCGGTCGCCGAGTGCAGGTACCCGAACACCTCTTCGAGCGGAAACGAGTGTTGCGGCCCGAGTGAGAGGACGATCGCTTCCTCGTTGGCAGCCGCCTGCAGCTCGAAGCCGAATCCCCGGCAAAAACGCTTTCGTAGCGCAAGGCCGTACGCGCGGTTGATTCGACCGCCAAAAGGCGCGTGCACCACGAGCTGCATGCCGCCGCTCTCGTCGAAGAACCGCTCGATGATGATGCGACGGGTTGTCGGAACCGCCCCCAATGCCTGGACGCCACGCGCGATGTACGCGCGCAGGTCGTCGTGCTCGCCGCCCGTCTCGCGCAGATCCGAGATCAGCGATGACAGCTCGGCCGTTCGCGCCGGCGCCTCGCCGAGCCAGAAAGGAATCGTGGGTGGAGCACCTTCCGCATCCGCAACCCGGACCACACCCGGTTCGACGCGGAGGATCCTCCACGAGTGGGATCCGAGCTGAACGATATCGCCGCGGCTCGATTCGATGGCGAAGTCTTCGTTGAGCGCGCCGACGTGGGTCCCGTCTGGCTCGAGCAACACCTGATAGTCGCCGGTGTCCGGAATTGCCCCGCCTGACGTGATGGCCTGCAGCCGGGCGCGTTTCGTCGCGCGCAGCCGCGCATTCACGCCGTCCCGGTGCAGCAACGCCCGGCGATTGTCAGTGTGGAGACCGACGACGAGGTTGAAGTCGTCGCGGGAGAGGTCGCGGTAAGGCCACGCACACCTGAACTGGTTGAAGAGCGCGTCTTCGCTCCAGGTCTCGGGAACGCAGGCGGCGACGACCTGCTGGGCAAGCACGTCGAGCGGGGCGCGGGGCAGTGGTGTGCGATCGAGGATGCGACGATCGACCGCGTCGAGCAGGGCCTCGGCCTCGGCCAGCTCGTCGATCGTCAGCGGAAAGATACGGCCCTTGGGCACGCGTGAAGGCCCGTGGCCTGCGCGGCCCATCCGCTGCAGGAACGTCGCGATGGATCGTGTGGCGCCGATCTGGACCGCCAGGTCCACGTCACCGATGTCGATCCCCAGTTCAAGCGAGGCTGTGGCGACGAGCGCCCTCAGACGTCCGGTCTTCAGTTGCTCTTCCGCATCCAGCCGTCGCGCCCGCGCGAGACTCCCGTGATGACAGGTGACTTTGTCCTGACCCACGCGCTCCGCAAGCCGCGCTGAGAGGCGCTCGGCCATCTTCCGTGTATTGACGAAGACGAGCGTGGTGCGGTGCTCCTCAATCAACGCCGCCAGGCGCGCGTAGATCACGTCCCACTGTTCGTGCGAGCAGACGTGTTCGAGCGGAGACGCCGGGGTCTCGATGCCGAGATCCAGCGTTCGCAGGTGGCCTGCGTCCACGAGCGCGCACTCGCGTCCCGCGCCCACGAGGAAGTGACCGACGTCCGATAGCGGGTTCTGGGTAGCGCTCAGCCCGATGCGCTGATAGCCGCCGGTGAGCGCTTCGAGCCGCTCGAGCGAGAGCGCCAGATGCGAGCCGCGTTTGTCGCGAACCATGGCGTGGATTTCGTCCACGATCACCGTGCGCACGCCGCGCAGCATGGAACGTCCGCCGTCGCTCGTGAGCAGGATGTACAGCGATTCCGGCGTGGTCACGAGGACCTGCGGCGGGGTCCTCGTCATTCTTGCGCGGTCCTGCGCAGACGTGTCACCCGAACGCACGCGCACGCGGATGTCCGGAAGGGACGGGTCGATCTCGCGAATCTCGGCGATCGGTCGAAGCAGGTTCTTCTGGACGTCGTTGGCCAAAGCGCGCAGGGGCGAGACGTACAACACCGACGTGCTGTCCGTGGCATCCGATGTGAAAAGTCGATCAACAGCCGACAGGAAGGCCGCCAGTGTCTTGCCTGAACCCGTCGGCGCGGCGATCAGCACGTGCCGGCCCTGTCTGATGAGCGGCCATCCCTCTCGCTGCGGCGTACTCGGCTCGCCGAGGCGACTCGAGAACCATTGACGGACGGCTGGGTGAAACGCGTTCAGGGGCATGTCAGGACTTGCATCAAGGATTGCGCGGCGACTGTGACACTAGGCGACTGTGACACTAATTGTCAGCGCAGGTGCCACATTATGGGTCACGGGTGAGCACTTCAAGGATATCGCGAGCGCGGCCTGGTGCACTTTCTAGACCTAAGTCTCATGACCTCAGGATATTGGATGAATCTCGCCTCCACGGGCACGCGGCTTGCTCGTGGACACACCGGAGATGTGATGTGGCTGAGTTGAGAGCGTCAGAGCAAATGCGGTCGGGACGGCGAACACGACGTGAAAACGCGGGGGGCGAGAGCGGGTTCACGCTTCTGGAACTGCTGATTGTCGTGGCCATCATCGGCATCATTGCCGCGATTGCCATCCCCGGCCTGCTGCGTGCCCGTATTTCTGCGAACGAGGCATCCGGAATCGGCTCGATGCGCACGACGAGTACCGCGCAGGCCACCTTTGCCGCCACGTGTGGTGGCGGCGGGTACGCGACGTCACTGGCGGACCTCGGGACGCCGCAGAGCGGTGGGGATCCGTTCATCCCGCCCGATCTGGCAGGGGCGTTTCCGGGTGGGGTCCCGAAGAGCGGCTACGAGTTCACGATTACCGCGACAACAGGTATTGCTGTGATGGGAGCGGGTGAGACCTGTAACGGCACGAGCTCCGAGACCGAGTATTTCGCGATTGGCGACCCGGTGGCGCCAGGGTTTACAGGCAACCGGTACTTCGGCCTCGATCACCAGGGCATGATTCGGCAGGCGCTGACTCAACTGGCAGACATCACGGACGGCACGCCGCTGCAGTAACGCGACCCGTCGCGGTTGACCACATGGCGCCCGGGGTATACCCGGGCGCTTTTCTTTTTTCCGGCGTTGACCTCGACAAGTGATGCTGGCAGAATGCCCGCGCAGCGGCAGCCGTTCCAAGCCCGCAATTGAGAGGTGTGAGTTCATGTTCAACTTTTTAGGAAAGTACCGCGATAGCGCTCCGCTCGTGCTCCGAATCATGCTTGGACTCACGCTGGTCTTTGCGCACGGCCTGCCGAAAATCATGGCGCCAGATCGATGGGAGCGCGAAGGGCAGGCGATGGCGAATTTCGGTATCACCTTCGCCCCGGTCTTCTGGGGATTCATGGCGGGCGCGACAGAACTCGTCGCGGGGATCTGTTTCCTGATCGGCTTCGCTGTGCGGCCGGCGGCGCTGATGGTGGTCTTCATCATGTTCGTGGCAACCGTGCAGAACCTCGTGACCGCGGGGAGTGTCGCAGGTGGCCGCTCGCACCCGCTCGACTTTGCGGCGGGAGCCCTCGCCCTCATGTTGATGGGTGCCGGCCTCTACAGCGTCGATCGCAAGATCGGCTGGGACCGTTAGATGACGGAGTAGTATGGCTCCAGGCTCTGGGCTGTAGGCTTCGGGCCTGGAGCCCAGCACCCAACGCCTAGAGCCGACCAGTGTTTCCTTATCACGACGAAAACGAAACCCAACGTACGCCGTATGTGACGCTGGCGCTGGTTGCGGCGTGCACCCTGGCCTGGCTGCTGGTGCAGGGCGCCGGAAGCGGCTTCGCCCTGGCCGAGTCGGTGTGCAACCTCGGACTGATCCCGGGCGAGCTCACCATGTCGCTCCCGCCTGGCTCATCGTTTCCGATGGGCGACGAGGTGGCGTGCCTGACGGATCCAGGCTCGCAGATGTCGCACATTCTCACCTCGATGTTCCTGCACGGCTCGTGGATGCACCTGCTCGGGAACATGTGGTTCCTCTGGCTGTTCGGGAACAACATCGAGGATTCGATGACGCGGCCACGCTTTCTCGCGTTTTATCTCTTGTGTGGTCTCGCAGCGGCGTTGGCGCAGGTGTTCGCGGACCCGTCCTCAATCGTGCCGATGGTGGGTGCGTCCGGCGCGATCAGCGGCGTGATGGGCGCCTACCTCGTGCTGTTTCCAAAGGTGCGGGTGTACACGATGGTGCCGCTGGGTTTCTTTCTCCAGCGGATCCCGTTGCCCGCATGGGTCATGTTGCTCTACTGGATGTTTCTCCAGGTGGCCGGCGGCGCGGTGAGCCTTGCCTCGAACGACGGTGGCGGCGGCGTCGCGTTCTGGGCGCACGTTGGGGGATTTCTTGCGGGCGTCGTGTTCATCAAGCTGTTCGAGCGGCGCGATCGCGTTGCGGCGCACGAATCGCAACACTGGCGCCCGAGCGGCCAGCGGTAACTCGGGGCTCGAAGATTGACCTGACGCGCGGGCGAGCCACGCGTCAGGTCGTTGATGTGACTACTTGGCGAGGGGATCGGGCCGCAACTGGAAGTGCGCGGCGAACGGCCGTGTGCCCTTGCCGCCTTCGATGAGCCACGGCGTACGGTCGCCGTTAGCGGCCCACAGACCGCGACCTTTCCATCCAGCCTTCGGATCGTCGATGCGTCCGTCGAAGCCCTTCGCGTAGAAGCCCAGCGGATACGGGACCCGCAGCACAACCATACGGCCATCCTTGTAGGCGATGAGCCCGTCGTTCAGGTTGCCCGTGGACATGGGGACGTCGTTGCCAAGGCCGAACGTGTTGTGCTGGTCAACCCAGCTGTAATAGCTCGACTCCGCGCTGTTGTCGCCAATCCCCTGGAAACCCGGACCTGGATATTTGTAGAAGCTCCAGCCCTCGGGGCAGTGGTCACCCGTCGCCTTGGGACCACTGAGCGGGGCCTTGCACTTGCGGAGATCAAAGCTGCCGAGGTGGCCGCTCGAGAGCGACACCCACACCACGCCTTTGCTGTCGATGTCTGCGCCGCGGGGCCCGAAGCCGGGCGGCGGCACGTTGTAAATCTGCGTCAGCGTGGTTTCGGGTGGATTGGCGCCAGGAATCACTCGGACGACCGCGCCAGGGCTCGTACGCCACGAACCCCAAATCGAACCGTCAACCGGGCTGGGCATCACGGCGTAGAACCCTGCGACGATGCGCTTGTCCCTGGTGGGATCGGCCGGCTGGTTCGGCTCGACGTAGGCATCACGCTTGCCGTTGCCGTTCGTGTCGAGAATCATCGCGGTCCAGCCCTGCGACTTCGCGACGTCACCGGTCTGGTCGAGCATCTTCGTGTTCAGCCAGCCGACCACTGGTCCACCGCCGCTCGTCCACAGCGTGTCATTGGCGTCATAGCCGAACTGTGGATGGTGGGTGGAGTAGCAGGTCTCGACGAACGTGTACTTTTTCGTCTTGGGATCGAACATCGCGATGTGACGAGTCGCGCGCTCCATCGGGAACGCCTTTGCTGACGGGTGATCCGAACCGGCCTTGCAGAACGCGGGATTTTCGGGGCCGCGCACGGCCGCCGCGAGCCACACGCGGCCTTGCTTGTCGAGCATCGAGTTGTGGTTGTTCGCCTTCGTCTCCCAGATGCGATCCGCGCCCCAGTAGGCGGATGGCGCAAGCGGATCCAGCCCTGCGGCGTGGCCCGGGCCGAGACTCAAGGGCATGTTCGGGTCCTGTACCGGCATCTTGAACGACGTCCACGTGTTCTTGACCGGGTCGAGAATCGGCATGTCGTCCGAGCTGTACTCGGGCGCGCCGTACAGCGGGCCGTAGGCATTGACCGTCGGGTTGCGGCGATCGCTCGCGATCAGGTCGTGCAGATACTGCCTCTCGTTCATCCAGTCGCGCAGCGTCACCACGATGTTGCGCTCGACGCCCTGGGGACGCGGCGGTGTGGCGAACGGCAGCTCACCCTTGGCGATGCGATCGGTCCACTCCCCATAATTCCTGAGCGGCGTCGCGCCCATGCTGCTGAGGATGGCCATCATCTGCGGCCCTGCCTGCCCCGACTGCACTCGTCTTGCCCATGCCTGCTGTCCTGATGCAAAGGTGCCGAGCGCCAGAGGAATCGTGCGTGTGGACTGCTGGCCAAGCTGGTGGCATCCGATGCAGCCGTTGCTGCGGATGCTGTCGAGGTAGTCGGTCTGCGTGAGGTTCTTTGGGATGGCGGGGTTGCTGCCGCCGAACTCGCTGGCAGGCGGAATCTTGAGCATCGAGTACCAGTAGATCGCGGGGTAGTAGTGCGCCGCCGCGGCCGCGCTTGGTGCGCGTGTCGCCGTGATGTTCACGATCTTCCCCGGCTCGCTCGTCGTCTTGGGGCTGTCGATCAGTCCATAACCGCGAGCCCACACCGTGTAGTTGGCCTTGGGCAGATCGGGAACAACGAAGCGACCCTGATCGTCGGTCACGACGCTCTTGATGTAGCGGACCTGGAGGTCGCGCGTTTCCGCGATCACCCAGACGCCGGCTTCCGGACCGCTTGGCCCTGTCACGACTCCGCCGATGTCGTCAGGGTCGATCGCCACAGCGGGCCGGCCCTGCTGTGCGTGCGACACGGAAAGAACACCCCAGAGGACCAGCGCCAGTGTGGTGGCGATACCGGTGAACCCGCGGAGAGAAATGGGACGGTTCATGAAGGCCTCCAGCCCGTCGGGACGTGAGTCGAGTTCGACCTCGAAGAATACACAAACAAACGAGATACTGTCCATGCGTTCTGCGCACAGATGGGGCTAGAATGGTCAGGAGTTTTCGAAAGGAAGGTCAGCTGATGCAGAAAGACTCTACGCGCGTGGCTGTCGGTATCCTGGCTGGCGTGGCCTTGCTGGTTGCGCTGTCCATGCCGGCATACGCTCACCATGGGTGGGGCGGGAACGAAGAACAGGAATCCACGCTGACAGGGACGCTCGAAGCGCCCGTGAGCCTGGCCGGACCACACGCCACGATGAAACTGAAGGTCAACGGACAGGTGTGGGACATTACGCTGGCGCCGTCCAACCGTACGGCTGGCGCCGGTCTGACGGAGAAGGTCATTCCTCTAGGCTCCACGGTGACCGTTGTGGGCCACAAGAACAAGACGGCGAACCGCTTTGAGTTCAAGACCGAGCGCGTGACCTACAACGACAAGGTCTACGCCGTCTACCCGAACCTGCACTAATAGCCGGTGGCCGGTCTGGCTGAAGCCCTGGCGTGGATCCAAGCGTCCACGCTGGGGGTGTTCATGCGGCAGTCCGGTCCCTGGACTTACGCGCTCGTCAATCTCGCGCACATCCTCGGCATCTCCAGCCTCTTCGGTTCCATTCTCGTACTCGATCTTCGGCTACTCGGATTGTGGCGGCACGTGCCCCTCGACGTTCTCTCTCGTGCCACCGTGCCTGTATCGCAAGCCGGCTTCGCGGTCGCCATCGTCACAGGCGTTTCACTCCTGTCGAGCAACGCGACTGAGTACCTCGGCAATCCGTTCTTCCTGATCAAGTTTCCCGCGATCGGTCTTGGGCTGGTGAACGTCGGCATCTTGAGCCGTACTGCGGCGTGGCGCGCGAGAGGGCAACGCGAGCTGTCGCGTGCGGAGCAGCGACAACTCGCGATGATGGGTGGTGTGTCTCTGGCCTGCTGGCTTACAGCGATCAGCGCCGGGCGCATGATCGGTTATTGGTGACAGTGCCGACCGCTGGTCCGGCTGAAGCCGGACACTACGTACACCTGCTAGTTGAATAGATCGAACTGCCGCACGTACTTCACGACGAAGGCGCGGTTGACCGGACCCAAGCCGTCCATGCTCTCCGTGTCGTTGTAGACAAGAAAGAGACCAGTGGCGGCGGTATCGAGCCAGTGGAACCGCAGATTGGTCGAGAACCGTTCCGTGCGGTCGTTGTACTGCAGCAAGCTCTGGACGAAGATCAGCGGCGTGAAATTGTAGGTGACCCGCATGTTGCCGAGGTTCGTGCGGAAGTTGCCTTGTGGCAACGTGATGTTCCGGTGTTCCCACGTCGTGTCGAGCGTGAAGTTCCCGCTCTTACGCAGCGTCACCTGAAACGTCGGGCTGTTCTGGTTGCCGGTGAGGAAGCGGCCGACGTCCCACATGACGCGGCCGAACACTGGCTTTCTCCGATCGCTGTAGAGCTCCGTTTCAAAGCGATAGCCGCCGTGCTCTCCCGGGGGAATGATGACGCCGGGGTAGATCAGGAACGGAGACTCGAAGCCTTCCCACGAACCCATCAACCCTGTCGAGAGGAACGTGCCGTTCTCCCAGTCCCAGTAGTAGTCGATGTGAACCTCCGCCGCGTCGAGCCCTCCGCCGTCGAGCCGGTCGTGGCGGCGGAACCAGGCATGCGGAAGAAACTCCCGGAAACCCCATGAACGAATTTTGTCCTGTCGCAGTGTCTCCCACAGACCCATCCGGATTCGGCGATAGCCACCCGTCCGCTGCAGGAATCCGACCTCGGGATTGAAGTCCTCGCCGGTGACGCCGTACTCGACGAGCGCGCGGTGTCGGTCGTCCTGGAACCCGAAGTTGACGTTATACGCGTGCTCGCGCCCCGTCAGTCCAGGTGTCTGCGTGCGCGCAAGGAAGCCGTTGACGGTCACCTGATCACCCAGGCCAAGCGCGCCGTCAACACCGAATGTGCGGTTCCAGTCGTCGCTCGGCGCGAGATCGCCGGTGGCCTGCTTATTGACGAAGATCGCGCCAAGGTTTGAACGGTTCCCGAACTCCTGACTGAGGCGGGCGGTCGTGAAGTTGTTGCCGGGGTTGATCCCAACGCTATCGGTCTGCATGTTCAGGACACCGACGTTCACGCTGCCGACGCGCCCGCTGAGGCGCCCTCCGCCGACGACCGGTACGAGCCCTCCGGACTCGTTGATGCCAATCCGTCTGGTGAAGAAGAGGTCGAGCTCATTCCCGAGACCCACGCGGAAGAGGCCGGAGTTCTCGAGGAAGAAGCCTCGCTTTTCAGGGAAGCGAATGTTGGCGCGGCTGAGGTTGATCTGCTGGGTGTCTACCTCGACCTGCGCGAAGTCGGTGTTGTAGCTGAGGTCGAGATTGAGGCTCGGCGTCACGCCTACCTTCGCGTCGAGACCCCAGTCGCCGTTGGTGCTGGTGGGCCGTCGCTGCGAGAAGTCGCGGTTTGCCGACCCGACGACATACGGCAGAATCTTGAGGTTTCTGGGTGCCGGCAGCTCGAGGCCTGACAGCTGGCCCGCGGCGGACAGCCGGTTGATTCCCCAGATGCGCTGGAGCGGCGACCAGTAGGACGTTTCGCGGGCGCGCGGCATGTGCCGTCGGAAGTTCACGCCCCAGCGCTGCGGCGGCGCCGCATAGCGCAGCGTTCGCAGCGGCACGCGGAACTCGGCCACCCATTCGCCGTCGCCGATATGCGTCCGAACCTCCCAGCTCGAGTCCCAGTCGGCGTTCGGCTCACCCAGGTTGCGTATTTGCGCGTCGTACTCGATCCCGGCGGAGTTGGTCCCGAACACGAACCCGTTCTGCAGATCGTGGAACGTGTCGAACACCATCTGAAACGAGTCCTGCCGGGCGAGGTCTGAATCCCGGCGCGTGTCGGTCGTCACAATCTGCGACGGGTCGCGGTCGAGCAACCGGACACCGATGTACACCGCCGTGGCGTCGTACACCACGCGTACTTCCGTGTCTTCCGAGGCCGGCATGCCCTCGAAGGGATCGGCCTGCACGAATCCATTGATGACCGGAGCATCCTGCCAGGCGCTGTCGTCGAGCACGCCGTCGATCACTGGAGCCGCGGCGATCCGCTTGGCGGGCGCGATGCGGCGCTCAGAGGGTGCGCCTTGCGGCGCGGGCAACTGTTGGGCCAGGGACGGGCGCGCGACCGCGACCGCGAGGAGGGCAACCCCCAGGCACGTAAATAGACGCGTAAACATCCCGACAAGGATATCCGACGAGCGCTCGGGGACGCATCCTCTCGGGTGCGCGTCAGCCGAGCGCTCGTTCGCAGGCCGCGGAGGAAACTATTGCCCAAGAGCCGCGCAGGAGCAGGAGTGTCGCCGGAAAGTCTGTCCCGGCCGGCTCCCAGGTTGTAAGCCTTACAAGCGGTTCAGGCTGCCACGAACGAGTCGCCATAGTCCGGTGAACGCCGCCGGTCTCGCAACCTCGCGAGAAGTCCACAGTGAGGTTGACATCGAGCAAACCCGAACGGTGAAGTCCGCGACATGACGGAACTAGATGCGTCCGCGGGTCCACAATCCACGTGGGCGGCACCGTCGGAAGACGGTTGTGTAATTCGCGCAAAACGTTGCGGTCGTGGCACGTCTGTTGCCCATGTCAGCGACCATGATGCTCCCCGGTTCTCGACGCCGTTCGACTCGTGCTCGCAAGATTCCTTCGGAATTTCCGGCCCGAGCCGCCATCGCCGTGCTGATTCTCGCGGCGGCGTCGCTGGTGGCGCTCGTCGTGAGCGTCGCTGGTGCAGGCGGAAGCGATGCCAGGCGATCACCGGCGCTGGTGGGGAGCGGCAGCCTTGAACAGGCGAGCTTGAAAGAACCAGGTAGCACCTCCCGAGCGGTGTTCAAGCATTCGGTGATTCCTGGAGGCGTCTTCACGCCGGAGGAGCTGCAAAGCGCCCTCGCTCAGGATGCCGTCGCTGCGGCACATTACAGGAATCTCAATACGAGCGCAGTCCGCACCGAGACGGTGAAGCAGGATCGCCTCGCGTATGTGTCGTACCGAAAAGACGACCAGATCTACTGGACCAGAAACAAGGTCCGCCTGAAGCAAGGCGAGACGATCCTGACAGACGGCGCGAGTGAGGTCCGGGCGCGGTGCGGGAACTGTATCTCGGAGACGCCAGGGTTTCCCGTGGCCGAGGTCGAGCCGGAAGCTGCCGAACTGGATCGACTCGTTGACGCTCCTCCTGTTCAGTACGATCCGTCGCTGAGCGCGGCGATTCGCGACGCGTTGGAGTCGGCGCTGTTTGGGTGG
>JABFSA010000024.1 GCA_013140775.1 Acidobacteriota bacterium
CCGGAAGACAGGGCGTCTACTCGATCGGCATCTTGAACATTCAGCAGCGGTCCGTCGGTGCCGTGGCAGCGGCCAACTTCACGGCCTTGCGTGTGAGGCGAGATCTGTTTGCGAACTCCGACATCGGCGCGGTCCTCCTCAACAAGGAGGTGGACGGGTCCGGGTTCAACCGCGTCGTCGGTCTCGACGCCAACTTCAGGTTTGGACCGTTGGTGTCGTTGAACGCATACGGCGCGAAGTCGTTCTCGCCCGACTCGAGGGTTCCTCCGGACGGGCGCGCGTACTCCATGCGCGCCGGCGGGCGCTACGACGGCCGCACCTGGCAGTTCAACGGGCGCTACGACACCATCGGCGCCAGGTTCAACGACGAGATGGGCTTCGTGCCACGCCTCGGCGTGGACAACGCATTCATGTTTGCCGGCCGGCGCTTCAGGCCGATCAAGGTGTCACGGTGGATTCGTGAGACGCGTCCGCATTGGCAGGTTGATGCGTTCGTCCGACAGGATGGCGGAGGACTGGAATCGCGGTATCAGGACTTCCACTGGCCCATTACCTTCCAGGACGGTTCCAACATGGAAGCGGGGGTGAACCCGAACGTCGAAGTCGTGCGCAGCCCGTTTACGATCAACGCGTCACGTGGCGTGCGTGTGAACCCGGGCCGGTACGAGTTCAACGAATACTTCATCTTCTGGAACACCAACGCCGCGGCGCGAGTGTCGTTCAACAACCGCTACTCGATCGGCGAGTTCTACGATGGATACCGACGGTCGTACACATTTGGACCGTCTGTGCGCCTCAACGAGCACTTCAACGCGTCAGTGAACCTGCAGATCAACGACATCGCACTCTCAACCGGCAGCTTCGTCTCGAAACTCCTCACGACGCGCGTCAACTACAACTTCAACACCATGATGTTCGTGAACGCACTGGTGCAGTACAACAGCGACAATCGCCAGTGGACCTCAAACCTGCGTTTCAACTTGATTCACCGCCCGTTGAGCGATTTCTTCCTCGTGTACAACGAAGGCCGGGACGAGCGCACGGGCCAGATGCTGAGTCGCGCCGTGATTGCCAAGATGACGTACCTGGTGGCGTTCTGATGTCCCTATGCCCCGCCGTCCGCCGGCAGGCACAATGCCGCCATCGCGGCCACTGTGGGTGACTGAAACAGAAACTGGATGGGGATCTCCACGTGAAAGCGCCTGGCGACATGGGAGATCAACCGCATCGCGACGAGAGAATCGCCGCCGAGATCAAAGAAGCTGTCATCGACGCCGATGGGACGCACGTCGAGAATTGCTTCCCATAGCTCACCGGCCGGTCAAAAGTCCGTCGGACAGGATTGGCGTTTCGAGGCGCTCATCGTGGTGGAGCCCTCGCTGCGCTCTACAGCACGAAGTTGATCGCGATGGTTACAACAACTGGCACGGGACGGCCGTTCAGGAGAGTCGGCGTGTACTCCCACTGTCGGACGGCATCGATCGCGGCCTGATCGAGCAACGGGATCGATCGCACGAGAGTCGTGTCCATGACTTTCCCGTCGGGTCCAATCGTCGCGTCGATCGTGACCACCCCTGCGACACGCGCCGATCGCGCGATAGCCGGATACAACGGCTGCACGTCTTTGATCTTTATGGGTGGCTTGATCCGGCCCCCGACTCGAACAGCCGCCAACCTGGCTTTCGCCCTGCTCGCGGCAGCGGCTATTTCTCTTGCCGCGGCCGCCTTCGCAGCCCTCTCCTTGCCCGCCACTGCGTCTGCAACAGCCCTGTCGCCCGCTGCCTTCGTCGCGACTGCAAGTTCCCTGGCCCTGTCGTACGACTTGAACCACTTGCCGTCCTGCGCCGTGAGCTCGGCGTCCACGGATGCCTGAGCATCCTGGGCAGCCTTGAGCGCCTCGGGGGCATACTCCCCTGCACCTTCCGCAGCGGCCCTGTCGAGGGACGCGCGGGCCGCGCTCACATCCTCATTGGGAGGCGACGCGCATGCGGTAACCGTGGTCGCGATGCACAGGGCGAGGACCCAGAATCGGACAATGACACGCATGGTGTTTTCCTCCTTCAAGCGTTCACCGACTGGAACGGCTTTCAATAGAGACGGCCCCGCGGGGCCGTAGACCTCAACGCGTGCTCGACGGGACATCCTGGATCAGAAAGATGCACACCGCGTGCCGCTGGGTCGAGATTTGACAGAGGGGAGGCGTCTTACCCCGTACACTACCGATCATGAACATCCGGGTCGCCCGCATCTGTCTCGACTGCGACGAGGTGCACGACGCACAGACGTGTCCGGTCTGCGCGTCAGAGTCGTTCGCCTACGTCTCGCGATGGGTGCCCGTGCCTGAACGGCGAAACCAGTCTCGACCACAAGCCAAGTCGAAAGACGCGGAGACGTACGACCAGCTGGTCAATCCGCCACCGCCACGTTCGCTCGCATCCAAGGTTGCGAAGGGTGCCATCGGTCTCGCCACCCTCACCGTCGCTGGCTGGCTCTGGCAACGAACAGCCACTCGTGACAAGGAGGCTGCTAAGCGATCTTCGGCAACCGAACCGTAAAACAGTCGGTGCAGTCTCATCAAGTGTGCCGCGCCACTCGAGGAAGTGACGCCGGCCGATGCCGCCGCCATATGCTTCCTTGTGACGAAGGCTATCCGGGGGTCGAGGCATCTGTGCGGTTCGCAATCAGATTCCGCAAGACCGCCAGGTCCACCAGCTTCGTCACATGACGATCAAACCCCGCCTCGTCCGCGCGGCGGCGGTCCTGGTCGCCGCCAAAGCCGGTCAGCGCGACGAGCAGCGAATGCTCCAGGGCGGGCACACGACGGAGCCGCCTGGCCACCTCGTAACCATCCATGCCAGGCATGCCGATATCCAGGAAGATCACCGACGGCGCGAACACGGGGGCCACTTCGAGCGCCGCAGCGCCATCGTGAGTTATGCGGACATCGTGTCCCCACATGCTCAGCAGCGCCGCAAGGCTTTCGGCCGCATCGACGTTGTCATCGACCACAAGGATGCGTTGGCTCACTACCGCGACCGGTAGCGCACCACTGCCCGACTCCTCAGCCACGCCCTCCGCATCGTGGAACAACGGCAGACAAATCTCGAACTCGCTGCCGCGATCGGCGCCCGCACTCCGCACCTGCACGCGTCCGCCATGGAGTTCCACGATGCGCCGAACCAGCGCCAGTCCGACGCCGAGGCCGGGCGTCCGATGCGGGGAGGGATTTCCCTGTTTGAAAAGCTCGAAAATGTGCGGCAGCACGTCGGACTCAATGCCCACGCCTTCGTCACGGACGTACACGAAGACGTCATCGCCGTGCGTCACGGCTTTTGATTCGACACGGACCCAGATGCGACCGTTCCGATTCGTGAACTTCGACGCGTTGGTAAGCACGTTGCTGAACGCCTGCTCGAGTCGCGTCGCGTCACCCAGCACGTAGAGCGGGTCCGGAGGCAAGATCACGAGCAAGTGCTGAGCGCGCTCGTCTACCTGAGTCTGCACCGCTTCGATAGCACGACGCACAACTGTCACCAGGTCGAGTGGCGCCAGTCGCAGATCGATCTTGCCCTGCGTAATGCGCGCGACGTTCAAGAGATCGTCGATCAACCTGGTCATCGTCTGAATCTGGCGCTCGATGATGATGCGCGCATTCTCCGTGACGCGGGGGGGCACACCGGGCGCGCCGAGCAACTGCGATGCGGTTCGAATCGGCGCAAGTGGATTCCTGAGCTCATGCGCCAGCATCGCCAGGAACTCGTTCTTGCTTTGATCGGCCGCCGCGAGTTCGTCGATCCGCTGCAGGCGCATGGACTCGGCATGCTGCCGCTCGGTGACATCTTCCATGGACAGCAGGATCAGCGGTCGCTCACCTGGAGAATTGACAAGGCGCGTCGCATTGACGAGCGTGACTACAGACTGGCTGCTCTCGGGGGATTGCTTGACCGGAAAATCGATCACGGCTCGATTCTGCGGCAGCACCTGAACCAGCAGCTCGCGCAGCTCCGGCCGGTCAAACGTGCCATTGCTGAGTTCAAACAACGAGCGTCCCTCCGTGCCCCGGCCGCCGCCGTCGAATGCCCGGTTGAAGGCCGCATTTGCAGTGACGATGACAAATGCATCGTCCATCACCACGAGCGGCGCGCGCACCGTCGCGATAATGCTCTCAGCATAGAGCCGGGCACGGACCAGCGCATCGATATCGACGAACACGACGACCGCACCGTCGATCACATTATCGACGGTCCGGTACGGCCGGATGCGGACCGAGAGCCAGCGGCCGTCCTCATCCTGCACGTTCTGCTCGGATGACTCGAGCGTCTGAATCGTGTGCTCGATCGGGGCGTCCAGGTCGATCGTGTTGTTCAATCGCAGATCACGGAGGGGACGTCCCACATCGGAGGACCGGAGGTGCAGCATCTTCCCGGCGGCGGCCGTAAAGCGCCGAATGGATCGATCGAGCCCAATGAAGATCACCGAGAGGTTCGTGCTTCCCAGCACATTGACCAGATCGCTGTTGCTGCGCAGCAATTCTGTGTTCCGGTGGTGAAGCTCCTCGTTCAGCGTCGTCAATTCTTCGTTCGAGGACTGAATTTCCTCTTTCGACGTCTCGAGCTCTTCGTTGATGCTCTGGAGCTCTTCGTTGGCCGATTGTGCTTCTTCGTGCGCGGATTCGAGATCCTCATGCGCCGCCTGCTGATCTTCGATCAGTGCCTGCACATACGCCTGCGTATCTGTCAATTCGCGGGAGACGCGGGCGAGCTGCTCCCCATCCTCATCCGGCGGCGGCTCGTGTTTCTCGGAAGCGACCGGAAGGCTGCGCAGGGGTGCAACAGGGTCTTCACCGAAAAGAATGAGGAAACCCTCCGGACCGGGCCCAAGCGGGATCACCTCAATCGACACGACGCGCTCTTCACCTCGATCCGACTTCAGGCGGATGCGTTCCTCGCGGTCGGTTCCGTCACCGGTCTGTGCCCTGACGATGGCAGCCCGCACGCCGGCCTGCATTCGCCGATCGAGGGCCTGCATGAGGTTCAGACTCGGCTTGCCGGCGGCCGGCGAGATGTAGGGGGCAACATTGCCTCGATATTGCAGGATCTCCAAACTCGGGGAGACCAGCACGCCCGCCGGTGCAAAGCGGGACAACATGACGCGGTCACTTTCCTTCAGCAGGTCGATGACACGGGGGGCCTCGTGGCGGCTCGATGGCAGTACCGGAATACGCCATCGGGAGGGCGCCCGGCGCAGGGTCGGATGAGAGACCGTACCGGCCCGCCGCCGGAAAATCTTGTGCTGCGCGTCGTGGACGTCGAACAGATCCTGCTGTGTCCCGATCGAATCTGCGCTCCCCAGCCACAACACCCCGTTGGGCGTCAGGGAATAGTGCAGATTGCGGACAACGTCGCGCTGCAGGACGGGCTCGAGATACATCAGGAGGTTGCGGCAGCTGACGAGGTCAATCCGCGAGAACGGTGGGTCGATCAACACATTGTGACGAGAGAAGAGACATGCGTCGCGGATGCTCTTGGTAATGCGGTAGTGGCCATCGTGCTCGACAAAGAAGCGGTGCAGGCGCGCTGGGGTCACGTCCTGGGCGATGTCTGGGGGATAAACCCCCGCACGGGCGCTCTCGATGCCCGCGGGATTGACATCGCTCGCAAAAATCTGGATTGGCGCCCGAACACGGGACGCGTCAACGAATTCAGTCAGCGCAATGGCCAGTGAATACGCCTCTTCCCCGGTGGAGCAGCCGAGGACCCATACGCGGATCGGCTGGTCGGCACGCCGCCCTTCCAGCAGCGCAGGGAACGCCTTCTGCGCCAGTGCGTCGAAGGACTCGGGATCCCGAAAGAAGCTGGTCACCCCGATCAGCAGGTCATCGTGCAATGCCCGCGCTTCGGTTGGAATGTCCTTCAGAAGCTGGGCGTAGTCCTGCAGTCGGTCTTTCTTCTGCAGAATCATCCGGCGCAGGATCCGGCGCCGGAGCGTAGGCGCCTTGTAGTGAGTGAAGTCCACGCCCGTGTCGTGCCGGACACTGTTCAGGACGTCGGTCAGGTACTCCTGCTCGTCTGCGAGCGCCGGCGACGAGCTGCCGTCCGCGCGAGGCAACTGGCTGATTCGGACCAACTCCTCGGCAATCGCTGGCGGCGGGAGCACGAAATCCACGAAACCGTCCGCGACGGCGCTGTGCGGCATACCGGATTGTTTGGCGGTCTCGTCTTGCGCGAACGTGATGCCGCTCGCGCCCTTGATCGCGCGCGTGCCCAGCGTGCCATCGCTCGCCGTACCAGAGAGAATCACGCCAATGGCCTGGTGTCCCCGATCCTCTGCCAGCGAGCGAAAGAACATATCCACCGGTCGGTGCAGCGAAGACGTCGCCCGGGGCTGCAACCGAAGCCGTCCCCCCTCGATCGTCATGTCCTGGCCGGGGGGCATGACGTACACGTGGTCGGGTTCGACAGCTTGATTCTGGACTGCCTCCAGCACGGCCATCGGTGTGTGGCGTGCCAGAATTTCCGGGAGCGCACTCGCGTGAGTCGGGTCGAGGTGAGAAACCACGACGAACGCCATCCCCGTGTCGGCGGGCAACGCAGAAAAGAGCGAGCCGAATGCTTCCAACCCCCCGGCTGATGCACCGATGCCCACGATGGGAAACGAGTCGGTGCTCACTGACTCAGCACTGGAGTCAGAAGCGGCTTCAGTGTGGGAAGTCGGCAGCGCACTCGAATCGACGGTTTTGAGTCGGCCTCTGGGCTTCTTTCGTTCCGCCATATTCAAACCCGGTGCAGCACATTACAGGACAACACATTACTTGACCGGTGCAACACTTTAGCTGATAGCGGTCGCGCCGACGTGTCGAGATTGCCGAGCGACGCGCTGGCGACCCGGCAGCCGTGGTCGCGAGTGCTGCCCGAATCCAGCGCCAGCTCGGATGGCGGCCCGCTACGGGCTACACGACATCGTGCAGTCAGCGTGGAAGTGGACGATGCTGCAGGATGATGTCGCAGGACTTGTGAGCGCGCGTGGTGCGCCTAAGCGCTCTTCGGCAGCCGAACCGTGAAACAGCTCCCGGACTCCAGCCCACTGCTGGCAACGCTGACCGCGCCTCCGTGGAGTTCGGCGACCTTCTTCACCAGCGCGAGTCGAGGCCAAGTCCGGTGCGCGAATTGCTGGACGTCTCGCCCTGGACGAATGGTTCGAAGATGCCCTGAGCGGATTCAGATGAAATCCCCACGCCGGTGTCGCGAACGACGACCTCGATGTTGTCGTCCGCACACGACACCGCCACCGAAATGTGTCCGCCGTTGGGCGTAACCTTCGCGGCGTTGTCCACCAGGTTCACTACCAGCTGGGTGAGCCGAGCAGGATCCGCGCTGAGAAGAATGGGCGTGTCACCGAGCTCGACTGTCAGTGACTGATCGCGAAGTTCGATCTGCCGGCGAGTTGACCCCAGCGCGTCAGCCACGACCAGTCGAAGATCCACGGTTTCCCGCTCCAGGCGAAGCTTCCCGCTCACAACGCGCGCGACATCGAGAAGGTCATCCGCCAGCCGTTTCAAGTGACCCGCCTGACGCGCAATGACGTCAACCTCTCGCGTGACGCCCTCATCAGGTGTGGCGCGCCGCTTGAGGAGCGACGCCGCTGTGAGGATGACCTCGAGAGGGTTCCGCAGCTCGTGCCCGAGCATTGCGAGGAACGCGTCTTTGCGCCGGCTGCTCTCGTCCAGGGCTTCAGAGGCCTGCAGCAGCTGCCAACCGGCCGAGGCAAAGCTCGCCAGCTCGCGCACGACGCGCTCGTCCTCTTTGTCGAATTGTCGATCGGCGGTGTGGCTGGCAACCCACACCGAGCCGATCGGTTTGCCGCCCGCATGAAACGGGACCATCAGTACTTCGACAAAGCGTGGCTCGGACAGCAGCGTGGGAAAACAGCGGTCCGCCAGGTGCATCAGTTGCGTGGCATCGCGATCGATGCAGACGCCGGACGGGCTCTGATCGCGCGGCGTGGTGCCGCCTCGGGCCGAGGCATGGACGCCGGCGACCGCCGCCCATCGGAACACATCACCCTCGAGCAAACTGATCCCGGCCGTGTGCGCATCGCACAGGTCGAGGGCAAGTTCGGCAAGCTTCTGGAGCATGTTGCGCGGGTGGACGCCCATCTCCGCCGCGAGCACCTTGAACGCGCGATGCTCCCGCTCTGGACGAGGGCGGTGACGCGGACGTGTCCCCAGTTCGGACCGAATGTCAACGACGTCAAAGGGCAGCCGCGGAAGGTTGGCAGACGCGGAGCGGCGGGTCGTGCCCGGCTGAGCCATCGTGTCGCATGGGATTCGTCATGCAATCGACAGCGTGCAACGCGAAGCATTCGGTCGAACAGCGGTTGGCGCGCTGGCTTGTGCTGGCGCACGACCGGGTCGGCGTGGACGAATTCCCTCTCACGCAGGAGTTTCTCGCCATGATGCTGGGCGCCAGCCGGCCGACGGTCACGGTCGTGGCCGGGTCGCTCCAGAAGGCTGGGCTCATCGCGTACCGGCGCGGGGTCGTGCGTATTGCCAATCGCGCGAAACTCGAGAAGGCGTCCTGCGAGTGCTATCGAGTGACGACCCAGATCCTTCAGGCGGTGACAACCGAGGAGCAACCATAGGGCTCGCAACGAGGGCGCTCATAAAGCGCGTCCCCTCCGGTAGGATTTATCTGCCACTATGCGAACCATCCAATGGCTGTTTGCCGTAGGCGTATTGCTGTTCGTCACAGGTATCGGTTTTGTCATCGCCGGCGCGCGCGAGGCCCGATCGGCTACCCCACCGGTCCAGGCGCCGCCCGCTGGTAAACCCGTGGCCACCATCAAACAGATCATGAGCGGCATCACGCAGCCGAACGCCGCGATTCTCTACGCGTCCGTCGGAACAGTGGCCGGTCCTGAAGGCACCAGGGACATTTCTCCGCAGAACGACGAGGAGTGGACGGCGGTCGGCAACAGCGCGGCAGCACTGATCGAGTCTGGCAACCTTCTCCTCATGAATGGCCGCGCGGTCGATGCGGACGCATGGGTGACGATGACGAACGCATTCATTGCCGCCAGCGCCACCGCACTGAAGGCGGCTGACGACAAGAGCACCGACGGAATTCTTTTGGCGGGAGCCAAGGTGTATGCGACATGTGAGACGTGCCATGAGCGGTATCAGCGATAGGCGCTGCGTGCTCGATCGAATCGGGCGCCAGCAGTCACCCTCCTCTCTCGGAGTGGCGTAACCATGGCAACGGCCGACATGTCGACGACCGAGGCACGCAACCGAATCGCCATCGCGGCCGGCGCCGCGCTGCTAGTCGCGGGGGTGGTGCTGGTGATGTTTGTGCTGCCGGCGGAGTTCGCCGTCGATCCGATTGGCACCGGGGCACGTACGGGACTGCTCGACCTCGGAGTGACCGGGCAGCAGGTTGCGGCGCTCGAGTCCGCGGCTTCCACTGGCGGAGCAAATCAGGCCGAGATCCTGTCATTACAGGAACGGCCATTCCAGCACGAGACGGTAGAGCTCAGGATCGCCCCAGGGAAATGGGTCGAGTACAAGTACCGTCTCGACAAAGGTGAGTCGCTGCTCTACGCATGGAAAACAAGCGGTCCGGTCAATCTGGACTTCCATGCCGAGCCGGACGGCGGCCCGGCTGGATACGCGCAAAGCTACGAGGCGAAGAAGGCGGTCACCGAGGAATCAGGCACGATGATCGCCCCCTTCTCTGGCATTCATGGCTGGTACTGGCAGAACACGACCGACCAGGACGTGACGGTCACCCTGACGTCATCCGGCTTCTACAACATCGCACACGAGTTCCGCGACGGCCAGCCGACAAAAAATCGGATGTTTCAGTAGCATTCCGGGCGACTCAAGCCGGGCAACCTCCCATATAATTCAGCCGCCAATCACGGCCTTGAATTCTGGACGCGCTGGTGGGCGCCGCCCGAGCTGGTGCGTCCGTATCTCCTGATTCCCTGACGATTCCAGAGAGGTGATTAATGAACAGCAAGAAGAACCTGATTCCCGCGATCCTGATTGCGGGCGGCATTGCCTTCGCGGCGTGCTCCTCGCCGGCTCCGCAGACTGAGCAGGCGGCTGCGCCGGCAGCGGCCGCTGCCCCCGCGGCGTTTCCGCAATTCGACGTCGATGCGACCTGGCCGAAGCCCTATCCCAACAAGTGGAAGATTGGCGGCGTTACGGGGTTGGCCGTAGACAAGGACGATAACGTCTGGGTCTACAACCGCCCGAACGATCTCACCAGCCTCGAGCTCCAAGCCGAGCGAACGCCTCCGATCTCTGACTGCTGCACGCGGCCTCCTTCGATGATCCACATCGCCGGACACGATGGCCCGGGCTACAAAGAGGGCGAGGTCATCGAATCCTTCGACGCGCCACAGGGGCACGGCATGGCCGTTGACGCGCAAGGCTTCCTGTATCTCGGCCAGAACACCGTGCGCAAGTACGACAAGACCGGCAAATTGCTGGGCGAAGTACCACACATTCCCGTGAACCAGGATGGCTCCCCGTTCACGATGCCGGTCATCCCGACGCGCATACCCGGTCTGGGTAGCGAGGGGCCAGTGGCCAGCTTCATCAGGAATCTGGACAACGACATCAAGAATGCCGCGGGCAATGCCAGCGAGCAGCGAGGGACGCAGAACCAGCTGCGGCAGGCGGCCTTCATCGCCAAGTACCCACCGACAACGCCGATGATCGTGGGAGGCATCGAGGAGATCCGTACCGACGACGAGGCGAACGAGATCTACATCGCGGACAACTCGTTTGGCGGTCGTGTCCTGGTCTTCTCGCTCGACAAGTTCGAGTTCAAGCGCGGCTGGGGCGCGTACGGGCACAAGCTCTCGGAGATCAGCACCAATCCCGACGATCACGCCTACACGCCGGGTGGACCGATGGCCAAGGAGTTCGTCGGCCACTTGACCTTCAACTTCTCGAAGGACGGGCTCGTCTATGCGGCTGACCGCGCGGGCAACCGTATCCACGTCACCGACAAGCAGGGCAACTTCAAGCAGGAAATCAAGATGGCCGAGAACACCGGCGTCGGCGGTTCAACCGGTGGCGTGATGTTCTCGAACGACGCTGAACAGAAGTTCATCTATGTCTCCGACCTGACCAACAACAAGGTATGGTTCCTCGATCGCGCGACGGGCGAGGTCAAGGGCACGCTCGGTCAGATGGGCCACAACGCCGGCAGCTTCTTCGGCCTGCACATGGAAGCCACGGATTCGAAGGGCAACCTCTACACCGGTGAAGTCTTCTACGGCGAGCGCGTGCAGCGGTTCAAGCCGCGGCCATAGCCTCACGGCAACTACTGGCGCGGCTGCGGCGTATTCGCCGCGGTCGCGTCCACCTTCGATGGACGTTCTTTACATGTTCAATGGTGATTGAGTTGCTGGACTGGAGATACCGATGAGATCAATCAAGTATGCGCTGCTGGCGGGTGTCGTCGTCGCCACTGCGTCGTTCACCGTTCACGCGCAGCAGAATTTCGCCGATACCGTTTTGACGAACGGCAAGATCATCACAGTTGACGAGACGTTTTCGATCGCGCAGGCCGTAGCCGTGCGAGGCAGCCGCATCGTCGCCGTCGGCACCAACCAGGAAATCAACCGCCTCGCTGGGCCCTCCACCAGGCGGATCGATCTGCGCGGCCGCGCCGTGGTTCCTGGCTTTATCGACAACCACGCGCACTTCCAGGAAGAGGGTGAGTACTGGACGCTCGAGCAGCGCCTGGACGGCGTGGACACGCGGAAGCAGGCGCTGGCGCTCCTCGTCGCGAAGGGCAAGGCCAAGGGAGCAGGACAATGGGTCTTCACGCTCGGCGGCTGGTCGCCCGATCAGTTCAGGGACGACAAGAAGCCATTCACCCGCGACGAGCTGGATAAGTACCTGCCCGACAATCCGGTGCTGCTGCAGTTCACGCGCGCTGAAACGTATCTCAACAGCAAGGCGATCGAGATGATCGGCCTCGAAAAGCGCACCGAACCCTGGATCTACCGCGATGCCAACGGACGCGCGACCGGCATCGTTGAGAACGCGGGCGCCGCAGCCGTCCGGAACGCCGCGGGCTTCTTGAAGGTGGAGGTTCCCAAGGATCAGTTCGAGGCCAGCCAGATGCAGATGCTCCGGGACCTCTCTGCAGCGGGCCTGACCGCCTCGGGCGGTTCATGTGATTTCGAAGACATCTACAAGGGGTGGGCGAAGGAAGGGCGACTCAGCATGCGCTTCTTCTGCTTCCGCACCCCGCAAGGACGTACGCCGGAAGAGCGGTTCGCCAACATCCCGTCGCTGCGGTACCACGACGGCGACGAGTGGATCGACCACTCGAACTGGGGCGAAGGACTCGCGGGTGGCGGTGGCGGCGACGTCTTCTCGATGACTCCCCCACCTGTCGTCCCGCAGGCGGCATGGGATGAGTGGGGTCGCTGGGCACGCGCGGCGGCGCTCGCGAAAGCCCCCATCCAGATCCACACGGTCACCAATCAGCAGGTCGAAGGCCATCTCCGCGAGATCGAAAAGGTCGCGAAGGACATCGACATCAGAACCAATCGATGGGCGCTGATGCACATGGAAGGCGTGGACCTGGGCCAGATCGAGCGCATGCGAGCGCTCAACATGTTCATTGCCGTCCACCCGCGTGAGGTCGTCTCAGGCGGATTCCTCCACCGCGCCCACGGAGACAAAGCCTTCGCGATGCCGCCACTCCGCGAGATCCAGGACAGCGGGATTCTGTGGGGTCTCGGCACCGACGCCTACGAGGTCAATCAGTACCGTCCATTTCAAACGCTGCACTGGGCGGTCACGGGAAAGATGGTCGGTGGCACCGTCGTGAACACGCACACGGTCACGCGCGAGCAGGCGCTGATCGCGCATACGCGCAGCAACGCGTTCCTCTTCTTCCGCGAACAGGATCTCGGCTCGATCCAGGAAGGCCGGTTTGCCGACATGGTCGTCATCGATCGCGATTACCTGACGATCCCTGCCGATCAGATCGAGCTAATCAAACCGGTGCTGACGATGGTGGGTGGCAAAGTGTTCCACGACACCATGACCACCGGCGCCACGCGGTAGATTGCAGCCGTCGCGCTCCCGGGCGCGACGGCACTCACCCGGCGGGTCGGCGCGGAACGTGCAGGTTCCGATCGCATGGCAAACAAGCAGCACGACGCACGCGTACCGGGCACATCTCCAGCATCAACTCGCGATCGCTCAACATCGAATCCCAAACCCAAGGCTCGGGTTCCACAAGCTGATGACTCGAGCGGCGATGACCACGTGGGCGCCACGGAGGAGCAGGTATCGGACATCCCTGCGCCGTCCGGAGAAGACTTCCAGGACGAGCCCAAACAGGGATAGCCCTCGAAAGAGTT
>JABFSA010000159.1 GCA_013140775.1 Acidobacteriota bacterium
GGGATACGTCGGGCCGAGTGCCGGCGCTGATCGAGGATCAGCACCGGCAACTCGACGCGGGGCTGGCCTTATGCGGCGATGTTGACGGTGACCGTGCGGGGCTTCGCGTCCTCCCGGAACGGCAATTTGACCGTCAGCACACCGTTCTTGTAGTCAGCGCTCACCTTTGTTGCATCGACGGTGGTCGGCAGACTGAACGACCGGCTGAACGTGCCGTACTGCCGCTCGACCCTGCGGAACTGCTCGTCCTTCACATCGGCCGGACGCTTCCGTTCGCCACGCAGCGTCAGCGTGTCATTCGCGACCGTGACCTCGATCGCTTCCTTCGTGAGATCAGGAATCTCCGCCTTGATGATCAGATCACGCCCGTCTGTTTCGTAGATGTCCACAGGCGGTGTCCAGGGACTCGGCCCGTTGACGTCCTCGTCACGAAGATAGACGTTGCCAAACAGTCGATTCACGCGATCCTGGAGCGTCGCGAACTCACGAAACGGATCCACTCGCACAATAGCCATTGTTCTCCTCCTCATGCACCAACGACTTCGCCTTCTTTGACGTCCGGCTCACCGCTCGTCTCCGATGCGGCGGCCTCCGACGCCTGTTTCTGCTTCGCATACGCCTCGGCTTCATGGCGATTGCGCTCATCCACCTCATCACGTCGCGCCTTGTCCTCCGCCGCGTGGGCCTCGGCGTCCTTGACCATGCGATCGACGGCCTCCTTGGCCAGCCCGGACGAGCCCGTGATCGTGATCTTCTGCTCCTTGCCCGTGGCAACGTCCTTTGCCGAGGCGCTGACGATGCCATTCGCATCGATGTCGAACGAGACTTCGATCTGCGGAACTCCTCGCGGAGCCGGAGGCAAACCCGTCAGGTGGAACCGGCCAAGCGTCCGGTTGTCGCCCGCCATTGGCCGCTCGCCCTGAAGAACGTGTACCTCGACGCTCGTTTGACTGTCGGAGGCTGTCGAGAACACTTCGCTCTTCCGCGTGGGAATCGTGGTGTTCCGCGGAATGAGCGGTGTCATCACGCCCCCGAGCGTCTCGATGCCCAGTGACAGCGGCGTCACGTCGAGCAGCAGCACATCCTTGACCTCACCCTTCAAGACGCCGCCCTGAATGGCCGCGCCGATCGCGACGACTTCATCCGGATTCACGCCCTTGTGCGGTTCCTTGCCGAAGAAGTCTTTGACGAGCTGCTGAATCTTCGGCACCCGGGTCGTACCTCCGACGAGCACCACCTCGTCGATGTCCGACGCGGCGACTCCCGCATCAGCGAGCGCCTGCGTGAGCGGCGCCATCGAGCGCTGCAGCAGATCCTCGACGAGCTGCTCGAACTTCGCCCGCGTCAACTTCATCTGCAGGTGCTTCGGTCCTGTCTGGTCGGCGGTGATGAACGGAAGGTTGATGTCCGTCTCGATGACCGTGGACAACTCGATCTTGGCTTTCTCCGCAGCTTCCTTCAGTCGCTGGAGCGCCATCCGATCGCGACTCAGGTCAACCCCGTCGCTCTTCTTGAACTCGGCAACGATCCAGTCCACGACACGCTGATCGAGGTCGTCACCGCCGAGATGGGTGTCACCGTTGGTGGCCTTGACCTCCACAACCCCGTCGCCGACTTCGAGGATCGAAATGTCGAAGGTGCCGCCGCCGAAGTCATATACGGCGATGGTCTCGTCTTTCTTCTTGTCGAGGCCGTAGGCGAGTGCCGCCGCGGTCGGCTCGTTGACGATGCGGAGGACGTTGAGACCGGCGATGCGGCCGGCATCCTTGGTGGCCTGGCGCTGCGCGTCGTTGAAGTACGCGGGGACCGTGATGACCGCGTCGGTCACGCCTTCGCCAAGGTGATCCTTGGCGGCGTCCTTGAGCTTCTGGAGAATCATCGCGGAGACTTCCGGCGGCGAGTACTTCTTGCCGCGAACCTCCACGGAGACGTCCCCGTTCTCACTGCGCGCCACGTGGAAAGGTACGCGCGCCAGTTCCTGCGCAACCTCAGCGTGCTTCCGACCCATGAAGCGCTTGATGGAGAAGACCGTGTTCTCGGGGTTGGTGACAGCCTGTCGCTTGGCGACCTGACCGACCAACCGTTCGCCGTCCTTGGTGATGGCGACAACCGACGGGGTCGTCCGGGCGCCTTCCTGGTTCACAACGACCGCGGCTTCCCCACCCTCCATGACAGCAACGACGGAGTTGGTGGTGCCGAGGTCGATTCCAATCACTTTGCTCATGCTCATTACCTCAGTTCTTGAATGGTAGGCCTGACATGAGTGTTTGTCAATATGATTTTATGATTCATCTACACTCATATTTAGTCCTTCCGATGATTGGAACCGCGCTTCGTCGGATCCCTCCAAAGCCCAGAGCCTAAAGCCCAAAGCCAGCACGAATCGCCCCTGCGTGTGCCATGATGGGCGGGGCTGATGGCTCAATCCCCTCACCTCCCTAGCGACGCCACTGACCTCGCAGAAGACATCCGCGAGCTGTTCGAAGACCTGTCCCGAAGCGGCGCCACATCCCAAAGCACCTATTCCGGAGACTGCCACCCCTCGATCGACGTGCGGGAAACCGATCAGACCGTTGAGGTGACGATGGACGTCGCCGGGGTTCCGGCCACGTCAATTCGAATCCTGTTCCGCTCGAGCGTTCTTCTCGTCGCCGGGGACAAGCCGCCAGAGCCGGCGGCGGCGGGCCCGATGTTCCACCTCATCGAACGTACGTTCGGCCGATTTGCGCGAGCCGTTCGCCTGAGCGGTGCCTTCAACGTGCAGGACGCGCGCGCCACGCTGCGCGACGGTGAATTGACGATCACACTGCCGAAACAACCCGACCGACGCGGCCGCGCTCACCGCATTTCAATCGCATGAACATCCTGTTCGTTGGCGACATCGTCGGCCGGCCCGGCCGCGAGATGATCCGCCTGGGCCTCCGCGCGCTCATCGATCGCTACAGTCTCGATCTCGTGATTGCGAACGCCGAGAATGCTGCGGCAGGATTCGGTGTCACAAAAGACATCGGCGATACGTTGCTCGAGTGGGGCGTTGACGTCATGACGTCGGGCAATCACATCTGGGATAAGAAAGAAGTGATCCCGTACATCACCGCCGAGCCTCGGCTGGTGCGACCCGCGAACTACCCTGCCGGTGTGCCGGGCCACGGGAGCTACGTGGCGCAGACCGGCGACGGGCGGGCGGTCGGCGTGGTCAACGTGATGGGACGCGTCTTCATGCTCAATATTGACGATCCCTTCGCCGTGGTGCTGCGGGAGATAGAGGCGATTCGGCACCGGACGCGCATCATCTTCGTGGACTTTCACGCGGAAGCCACGAGCGAGAAGATCGCCATGGGATGGCACCTCGACGGCAAGGTCACGGCCGTCGTCGGCACCCACACGCACGTCCAGACGGCCGATGAACGGATCCTGCCTGGCGGGACGGCCTATCTGACCGATGCGGGAATGACCGGACCACACGACTCGATCATTGGGATGGAAAAAGAGCCGTCGCTCGCACGCTTTCTCAATGGCATGCCGTCTCGATTCGAACCAGCGACCGCCAACCCGCGGTTGAACGGCGTCATCATCAGCGCCGACGACAAAACAGGCAAAGCGACGAGCATCACACGGATCAGCTATTCCGAACGCGAGCTCCGCGAACTGCCAACGGCGAATAGCTCAGCGACCGCGCGAACTCCATGACCCCGCCGTTCGATCTACCGTTCGACCTGCCGGACGATCCCCCAGAAGAACCGCCGGCTGCCGTACCTGAACCCACTCCGCGGCGCCGGATCCTGACGGTCTCGCAGCTGACGGCGCAGGTACGGGGGCTCCTCGAGTCCCGCTTCATGGAGGTCTGGGTCGAGGGGGAGATCTCCAACAGCCGTGTCTGGAACACGGGCCACATGTACTTCACGCTGAAGGATGCTGGCGCCCAGATCAAAGGTGTGATGTTTCGCTCCGCGCTCCGTGCGCTGCGGTTCGCGCCGCAGGACGGTCTTCGGGTGGTCGCGCGCGGGCACCTCAGCGTGTATGACCCGAAGGGCGAATACCAGATCATCTGCGAGCACCTCGAGCCCGAGGGACTCGGCGCCCTGCAGCTGGCGTTCGATCAGCTCAAACAGCGTCTGTCAGAGGAAGGCTTGTTCGACGCCGCTCGCAAGCGTCCGCTCCCGGTGCTGCCGCGGAAGATAGGCGTCGTGACGTCCCTCGATGGCGCGGCGATTCGCGACATCGTTCACGTCCTGCGTCGTCGCCATCCCAACGCGCACATCGTCATTCGCCCCACACGTGTGCAGGGAGACGGGGCGGCGCGCGAAATCGCCGCGGCCCTTCGCGCGATTTGCAAAGTCCCCGCGGTCGATGTCGTCATCGTTGGCCGTGGCGGCGGCTCGATTGAGGACCTGTGGGCATTCAACGAGGAGATCGTCGCGCGCGCGATCGCGCACTGTCCGGTCCCGACAATTTCCGCCGTCGGCCACGAGACCGACGTCACGATTGCCGACTTC
Organism: Acidobacteriota bacterium; assembly: GCA_013140775.1. Lineage (GTDB taxonomy): Bacteria > Acidobacteriota > Vicinamibacteria > Vicinamibacterales > UBA2999 > JABFSA01. The sequence goes on from JABFSA010000159.1 coordinate 4,497, forward strand.
GTGGCAGACCTGCGGGCGCCCACACCATCGGCTGCAGCAGAGATGGTCGTCGCCAAGAAAGATGAGTTCGTCTCCCGCATCGACCGTCTGTCACACCGTGTGCGCTCGGTCATGGAAACCCGTCTCCATCGGAACGAAGCCAGATTGCGAATGCTCGAGGCGCAACCCGGTCTCGCCGGTTTTCGAGGCCGGATCGCGCTGCGCGCTCGCGACGTGGATGAGTTCACGCAGGATCTCCACCAAGTAATGCGTGGTCGCGTCGCCACGTCCGGGCGCGCCGTCGAGTCGCTGCGACGAACACTCGAAACGTTCGATCTCCGCCGGCGGCTGCTCCGCGTCCGCGCGCGGCTAGGCACCGCCGATGCCGCACTGACGACCGCGAGTGCAACGGCCCGCCATCGAGCCGACAGGCGGCTCAGAGGCTCGGCCGCTCGACTGGAGGCGCTCAGCCCACTCGGCGTGCTCGCCCGAGGCTACGCCGTCTGCTGGAACGCCGATCGTACGGCCGTGATCCGCACAGCTGACGCCGTCGAGGTTGGCCAGCGAGTACGCGTGACCTTAGGCCAGGGCGAACTAGAATGTGCGGTAACGGACCGGCAGGATTCAGAAACGCGCCCGTGAGGATCTCTCCGCGTGGATGACACGATCAAAGACTTCGAGGCGGCCATCGCCGAGCTCGAGGCGCTCGTCAAGAAACTCGAAGAGGGCGACCTCCCTCTCGAGGCGTCACTCAAACTGTACGAGCGCGGCGTGCACCTCTCTCGCTTCTGCCATTCCCGTCTGGAGGACGCCGAGCGGCGCATCGAGCTCCTGAACGAACGCGGTGAGCTCAGACCAGCTCCCTCGACCTTCGGCGACGATGACGACCCACGACCGAGGGGCAAGGGCTAACAGCCCTGTTCGACGAAGACAGACAGGTTCAGCTCTGACCCAGCAGTTCAGCGACTATCTCCGCGCAAGACGGAGCGAGATCGAGCAGGCCCTCGCGCACGCCTTGCCCGCGCCGCCGCAGTGCCCTCCGGTGCTGGCCACGGCGATGAACTACAGCCTCTCGGCCGGAGGCAAACGGCTGCGGCCGGTACTGTGCCTCGCCGCCGCCGACGCGGTGGGCCCTCATCGATCGTTCGCGATGCCTGCCGCCTGCGCACTCGAACTCATCCACACCTACTCCCTGATTCATGACGACCTTCCGGCCATGGACAACGACAGTCTTCGGCGCGGGCGGCCGACGCTGCACGTGGTCGCGGGTGACGGGATGGCGATTCTCGCGGGCGATGGGCTGCTCACCGAAGCGTTCGCGCTCCTCGCACGAGTTCCGGCAACAGCCGGCGAAGAGATCCGGTTGCGTCACCTTCGCGTCATCAGCGTCATCGCTGACGCGGCCGGCTCCATGGGCATGGTCGGGGGCCAGGCCATCGATCTCTCATGCACAAACCCCGACCCATCCGGACAACGGGCGGCTCCGCTTGACGCAGAGGGACTTCGACTCATGCACGGGCGAAAGACGGGCGCACTGATTCGCGCTTCGGCCGTCGCCGGCGCAATCATGGGTGGAGGCGCCGACTCTACGATCTCGAGCATCGACGCGGCCGCTGCCGAGTTCGGTCTCGCGTTCCAGATCGTGGACGACATTCTGGATGTCGAAGGCGTCTCCACAGAGCTGGGAAAGACCCCGGGTAAGGACGCGGCGAGTGGCAAGCCGACATACCCCGCCCTCTACGGGCTCGCGAAAGCCCGGCAGATGGCCGCCGACTGTCTCGAGCGCGCCGAGACTGACCTGCGTTCAGCCGGCCTCGCCGACTCCTGGCTGATGGAGATTGGCCGCTGGATCGTCCACCGGTCCAGTTGAGTGATGGCCAAATGTCGGCTCGATCAGCTCGTCGCCGAACGAGGCCTCGCGCCGTCTCGAGAACGCGCGCGTGCCCTGATCCTGGCCGCGCAAGTCTCCGTTGACGGTCGCGTCATCAGCAAAGCTGGCACACAGGTCGAGCAGGACGCAGAACTGCTCCTGCTCGGACACGAGCATGAATGGGTTGGCCGAGGCGGCCTCAAACTCGTGCACGCCCTCGACATCTTCGGCGTAGAGGCCACGGGACGTGAGTGTCTCGATATCGGCGCCTCAACCGGTGGGTTCACCGATGTGCTGCTCGCTCGAGGTGCGTCTCGTGTGGTCGCGCTCGACGTGGGCCACAGCCAGCTCGACTGGTCGCTTCGCACCGACCCGCGCGTCCTGGTGATCGAGCGCTTCAATGCGCGACGACTGACACCGTCTGACATTCCAGCGCCAGTGGACATCGTCTGCATCGACGTGTCCTTCATTTCCCTTCGCTTGATTCTGCCCGTCGTCCCGCCGCTGCTGGCGCCCGGCGCTGATGTCATCGCGCTCGTGAAACCGCAATTCGAGGCCGGGCGTGGCGAAGTCGGCAAAGGCGTGATCCACGATCCCGACATCCACGCGCGCGTCGTTGAGGAGATCACCGCGGCCGCGGCTGCTATAGGATTGACACGCAGGGCGGCGATCCCTTCTCCGATCACCGGACAGAAGGGCAACGTCGAATTCCTGCTGCATCTGCGTCCATGAGCGTTCAACGTATCGGCATCGTCGCCAAACACGGCCTCGTCGCCGCATCCGAACACATTGCAAAACTCGGCGCGTGGCTCGAGGCTCACGGCGTGGAGCCCGTGTACGAGACAGAAACCGCCGCGCTCGCGGGGCCAGCCGCGAAGGATTCGCGCACAACCACGCGGGACCTGTTGCCGAATGACGTGGACGTGGTGGTCGTACTCGGCGGTGACGGAACCTTGCTTGCAATGGCGGCCCGCATCGGACGCGTAGGCCGCGACATCCCCATCGTCGGCGTGAACTTCGGCAGCCTGGGCTTTCTCACGGAGATCCGGATCGACGAGCTGCTTCCCTCTCTGGAGAGTGTGCTCGATGGCTCGGCCACATTCGACGAACGCGCCATGCTCGACGCGGTGGCGTATCGAGATGGTCGGACGTTCGACACACGGGTGGTCTTGAACGACGTCGTCTTCACGAAAGCCGCGCTGTCGCGCATGATTCACCTGTCGGTCTCGGTCAGCGGTGGATTCGTGACACGTGTGAAGGCCGATGGCCTGATCATCGCCAGCGCAACTGGATCCACCGCCTACAATCTCGCGGCAGGTGGACCGATCGTGCATCCCACCGTCGATGCGCTGGTGCTCACTCCCATCGCGCCGCATACACTCACCAATCGGCCCGTGGTCATTCCCGGCAGTGCGGTCGTGGAGGTTCGGCCGCACGAGAACGGGACGCCCGACGACGTGTTCGTGACCTATGACGGACAATCAGGCTATCCGCTGCGCGAAGGTGACTTCGTGCAGGTCCGCAAGTCTGCACATGTGCTGCGACTCGTCAAAGGTCAGGCGCGTGGATACTTCGAAGTCCTTCGCGAGAAGCTCAAGTGGGGCGAGCGATGAGTCATACGTCTATGCCCATCTTTGCGCATTCGGCTCAATCGTCGCGCGCGAATAGCGACGCGCGACGGGGCTGACTCAGGCGTTCCGTTCAGCCGATACCTGTATTCGCATGATGCTGAGGTTTGGCGCCGCAACGGATCGCGGACGCGTGCGCCCTCGCAATGAAGACCGCTTCATTGCCAACGCCGAGCTCGGCATTTTCGCGGTGGTTGACGGCATGGGCGGTCATGCCGGAGGCGAGTTCGCTTCTGCCACGATCAGCGAAGCGATCGCGTCGTTCATCAGCGAGTCAGGAACTGATTCCGACATGACCTTGCCTGGTGAGATGAACGCCAGACTCTCACCGATCGTCAACCGACTGCAGATGGCCGTCCGCGTGGCCAACCGCACGCTCGCAGCGCGCGTCCGCGAAAAACGTGAACCCGAGACCAGCGGGGCCACGATGGCCGCTGCGCTGTTCGGTGATGGGCAGGTAGCCGTCGCGCACGTCGGCGATTGTCGTGTCTACCTCCTCGAGGGAACCACCATCTCCGCTGTCACGCAGGACCACTCTCTGGTCGCCGAACAGGTTGCACAAGGCCTCATCGACGAAGAATCCGCCAAGACCCACCCCCTCCGCCACGTCGTCACCCGTGCAGTTTCGGGACAAAACGGGATCACCGTCGATACGGTGGAATTCTCAGTTTTGCCCGGAACTCGTCTGATCCTCTGTTCTGATGGGATCCACGGCGTTCTGACCGATAAAGAGATCGCCGCCCTGATGTCGGCCCCTGCGCCGTCGCTGGATGACGTGTGTCGAGCAGCGATTGCAGCGGTCAACGCACGTGGCGGGCCGGACAACGCGACCGTGGTCGTCGTTGAAGCCGGCCGGTAAGACGACTAACCATTTTTCGGCAGCAACTTAGTGGCTACTTCTCCCATTCGGATCGGGGATTTCGACGTCATTCGCCAGCTGGGCTCTGGCGGCATGGGAGACGTCTATCTGGCCCGCGACTCCCGGCTCGATCGACAGGTGGCGATCAAGGTCGTTCGAGGGGAAGTCAGGGATCAGGCGGCGCTCGACCGGTTCTTCCGCGAGGCGCGCGCGGCGGCCGCCCTGCGGCACCCGAACATCGTCACCATCTACGCGAGCGGCCAGCACGACCGGCAGCCGTACATGGTCATGGAGTTCGTGGATGGCGAATCCCTGTCAGATGTCATCAGGCAGCGACGCAACCTGATGTTGTCCGACAGGCTCTCGTACCTCGAACAGATCTGCTCAGGCCTGCACTACGCGCATCTCGCGGGCATCGTCCACAGGGACGTCAAGCCGGCCAACATCATGGTGGACCGCCAGGGAGTCGTGCGGATCCTCGACTTCGGCATCGCGCGGATCGAAGGATCAGCGATGACCCTCGACGGCACCATGGTCGGGTCGCTGAACTACATGTCGCCCGAGCAGATGCTCGGCAAGGTCGTCGATCCCCGAAGCGACATGTTCTCGCTTGGTTCAGTCGCCTATGAGCTCCTGTGCTACCAGCAGGCGTTCAGGGGCAGCATGAACGACGGGTTGCTCCAGCGGTTGCCCAACGAAGATCCTCCGCCCCTCAGCAGCGTTCGCAAAGACCTCCCTGCCGAGCTCGAGCAGATCATCGCGAAGGCGCTGCAGAAGAGTCCGGACCTTCGCTATCCAGATCTCGAGGCCATGCGCGATGCGATCCTGGAAGTGAAGCGCGGTCTCGGGCAGGACGACGTTCGTACGATCGTCGTTCGACCACGCGGACGTAACGCAACCGACGCGACGCCGGCCCCGCGAAATACTGCTGCGACAAAGCCTGCAACATCGTGGGGCGAGACTACCGCCGAGTCGTCCGACACGGCAAGTGGGAGACCCGCATGGGCCACGCCGCTGCCGACGCGCGTGGTGCGGTCTGGATCCCAATCGGGCGACTCTCACCAGGCGACTCCGACGCCGATCCCGGCGCGACCTTCGACAACCACCACGAGTCGGCGATCGTCGTCCACGACGCGGAGCCCGCTCGGGTACAGTCCGCTGCCGCTTCCTCTGGCGGAGCCACCGTCGCTCGGCAGGGGAATCCTCGTGGGTTCAATTCTCGGAATCTGCGTCATTGCAGCGCTCTCGGCCGTGTCGTGGACCAGAACGCCGCCGCCATCGCCACTCGAACGGGAGCGACCGGCCATCAACGAAGCGCTCGAACGCTTTCGTTCCGCCTATCGCACGCGTGACATGGCGGCGATGCTGCTGGTGTTCCCCACGATCCCCAGTCAGGCCGAATCGGCCATGCAGCGGACCTTCAACACGTGCCTTGTCTATGAGGTGACCTACGACGGCGTACGTGTGGGCATGGATCCGGGCGACGAGACGCTCGCGACAGCGGACGTGCGCAGCAGCCATACCTGCACGCCCAAGTCCGGTGGACGTGAGTCCACCACGGACAAGCACGACCTCATCTCGCTGCGTAAGGACGGCGACACGTGGCTGGTTGACGGGACATCACAGGCCCCTCCGACCGCCGCACGGGGACCTCGACCAGCCCGCCAAACCAGATAGATTCGATCGAATCCCCAATCCCGAGTCCCGGGTCCAGGGTCCAGGGTTCCGGATTGCTACGCGTTGATGACGACGTATTCGACGCGTCCGAAGCGGACAACATCGCCGGCACGCAGGTAGGAACTGAGCTGTTCGCGACCGTTCACCACGACGCCGTTGGTGCTTCCCAAATCGTCAACCGCGAGGAGCCCGTCGGCTTCGGCGGTCACGCGTGCGTGCACGCGCGAAAGGCTGGGGTCGTCGATATTGATGTCAGCCTGCCGTCCTCTTCCAACGGTCTTGGACTGACCAGGCGAAACTTCGATCGTCGGGAGGTCCGAGTCGGGTGCGCTCGGTTGAAGTTTCAGTCCAGGCATCGCGGTAGCACTATACCCTCAGCGGCGGCCGGGTGTTCGCGCCCCGGCCTGGCGCCGAAAATAGAGAACCTGAAACTCCCTGACGTTGCGGTTGTGCTCGCTGAGCGTGCGTGCAAAGGCGTGCGAGCCATCGTTGCGACTGACGAAATAGAGATAGTCAACGTCCGCGGGCATGAGCGCGGCCTTGAGCGACTCGGCGCCCGGCGCGGCAATCGGGCCGGGAGGAAGGCCCGGGTATCGATAGGTGTTGTAGGGCGAGTCGAGCGCGAGGTCCTGACGTCGAATGTTGCCGTCGTACCTCCCCGCCAGACGCAGCGCATAGACCACGGTCGGGTCGGCCTGGAGTCCCATGCCCACCTTCAAGCGGTTGCGATACACACCCGCGACGAGTGGCCGCTCTGAAGGCTGTCCTGTCTCCTTCTCCACAAGCGACGCAAGCGTCACGACCTCTCTGATGGTGAGACCCTGCTCTTTCGCAAGCGCTCGCAGCCGCTCGTCGAAGACGGCCTGGAATCGTTCGACCATCATGCCGACCAGTCGAGCAGCGGGCGTCCCACGAGGCAGCGCGTACGTCTCGGGGAACAGATAGCCCTCGAGATTGCGGCTTGACGGATCCAGTTCCCTGATGGCCGATGCGTCAGAGGCCGCGTCGAGGAATTGCGCGGCAGTCCCGAATCCTCTCGTCTCGAAGACCTCAGCCATCTCGGCGATCGTCAGCCCCTCCGGAAACGTCAGGCGCCGCGCGAACACCTCGCCGCGAACCAGCTTGAGCACGACATCAATGGCCGACAGCGGGCCGACGAACTGATACTCCCCCGCTTTCAGCTCGCGCGCACGGCCTGACCACCAGAGAGCGGTTCGGAACGTCCACGCATCGCGGACGATCCCTGCCTCGACGAGGCGGCGACCGATCGCAGCGGGCCCCGAGCCCGATGGAATGTCGATGAACTGCTCGGTTTCCGTGTGTCCCTGGAATGGAGAGTGAATTCGGGTCCAGACAGACCTCGCCGTCACAAGACCGACAGCGAGCCCGGCGAGCACCAGCACCAGGAACAGTCGAACGATCGTGCGCTTCACGAATCTGACTCTCGCATCGCCGCGACGGGTCTGGCCGAGGCGACCGCATCGAGATAGTCCTGAAGAATGATCGCCGCGGCCGCGGCATCGATCAGCGTCTTCCTCGCGCGCCAGCCCTTTCTCGTCAGTGCGAGGCGGCTCTCAGCCTCGCGGCTGGTCAGCCGCTCATCCTGGAAGACAACTGGCAACCCCGTGAGCTGGGCGATTGCCGCCGCGAACGCTCGAACACGGGGTGTCATCTCGTTCTCTGAACCATCGAGCCGGGTCGGCAGGCCAACGACGAGCGTCGCGATGTCGTCGTCTTCAGCGCGCAAACCCGCAATCTTCGTGGCGACGGTTTGCGGCGCATCAGCTTCGAGGCCGGCTGGTCGCAGGACGGCAAGAGGGCGGGCTAACGTGGCCGTGGCGTCGCTGATCGCCATGCCAATCCGCCGGACGCCGACGTCGAGACCCACAACACGCACGCTATAATTCTCGCACTTTCCACCAGATGTTCCTTCGTCTCACGTTGTGCCTCACGGTCGTCGTCCTGGGGGTCGCGCTGCGCGCCCAGTCACCCCCCGCTGTGGCTGCTGACGAAGACGAGCGCCGAATAGCGGAACGCCTCCGCATCCTCGAAGTCGAGTCCGATCGTCTCACCACCGAAGCGCGCACGCTGGTCGCCGACCTTCGAAAGCTCGAAGCAGAGCGCCGCGCACAAATGGCGCGGGTGCGCGAGGCGCAGGCTGCGATCGTCGAGGGTCAGACCGCCATCGAAGGGACCGCGCAGCGCCTGCTCGCGCTCGAGGCGGAGCGCCTTGCGCAATTGCCTGCGATGCAGACGCAGCTGGTGGACATGTACAAGCGCGGACGCACGGGGTTTGCGCGGCTCGTGTTCAGCGCCGGGGGTATCCGCGAGTTCGGCCGCGCCACGCGGGCCGCGGCCGCGATGCTTCGCGTGAGCCAGGAACGCGTCCTTCGGCATCGCACCACGATCGATGCACTCGAACAGGAACGGGCCAGGCTCGAGATGGAGCTCGAGGCGCGCAGGGCGCGGGAAACGGACGCCCGAGAGGCACAGGCTCTTGTGAACAAGGCCGTCGCTGAGCGCACGGCGGTTCTGGCGCGCATCGATTCGCAGCGCGACGTGAACGCGCGACTTGCCGGCGAGCTCCAGGTCGAGCAGGAACGTCTCGCAGAGGAGCAGCCTCGCAGTGTGCCAGCCGAGACCCTTCCGGGGGCGCCGGCCACTGTCGCTGTGGCACCCAAACCCGCGGCGCCCATCAGTCCCCTGCTTCCCGCGGCGGCCCGACCGTTGT
>JABFSA010000044.1 GCA_013140775.1 Acidobacteriota bacterium
GGAGTCGCTCGGTAAGATTCATGCGACGTCCACTGCCGTCTGCGGGCTGGCGATGAGATCGAGAATCCGCAGCGCGACAACCTTCGCGAGCGGTCCCGTGTTGCCGACGGGACCAACGCACGTCGGGCAGCCATGCTCGCACTCACACCCTGCGATGAGCTCATGGGTGCGTGCGAGCAGTTCCTGGTGCATCAGAAACAGCGGTTCACTGAAACCGATGCCACCGGGATAGTTGTCGTACACGAAGATCCGCGGCTCGTCTGGCAGTCCGGCTGTCTCCTGGCCGGTTCGCTCTCTCTCGATGGAGACGCCGGTGCCGCCTATCGAGATCCCGATGTCCTGGCGGTCGCACATGAGCAGGAGCTGCGCGACCTGGCGGATGGCAAACGAGAGCCCGACGATCCCGTCCCGGCGATCATCTGGTGCGAACGGGAGCCCTGTCAGCACGGTGCTCGGAACCGTCAGCCAGTACGCGGTGGTGTGCATCTCCTGCTCCGGGAGATCGAGCTCTCCGGAGCCAACGTTTTCATTTGTGTAGAACTTGATCTTCTTGAAACCGACGACGCGTGACGACACGTGGACTTCTCCGTGCGATGCCAGATCCACCGGGCTCGCCGACGGCGGCCCGGATGGCAGACCGCTGGCAAACGTCTCGAGAGTGGTGACCTTCGTGTAGGTGATCGCGTCCGTGTAGTAATCGCAGTCGATCCTCCGGACGAACGCCTTGCGTCCCACGAAATCCAGACGTTCGACCTGATAGAGCGCCCCCTCGATCATGTAGATCGCTTTCTCGTGAAGCGTCGAGGGTCCGCTCGTGAAGCTTGTCTCGCCAATGACGTCTGATCCCCGCGTCGTATCGACAACAACGAAGTTGTCAGACGAAATCGAGCGCAGGCTCACGGCATCCGCCGGATAGGACTCGCTCGTCCACTGCCACTGCCCGGACTGATCCTCACCCGCAAAGTGGACGAGGCCACTCTCGGCAAGGATCCGCAGGACCTCCTGCACATCGTGCTTCCCGTACTGCTCGGCGGCGGTGAACGGAAGCTCGAAGGCCGCGCATTTCACGTGGTCCACGAGAATGTGGAGATTGTCGGGATTGATGAGGGCGTGTTCCGGAGATGCGTCGAAGAAGTAGGAGGGATGACGGATGACGAACTGGTCGATTGGCGCACTGCTCGCCACGAGCACGGCCGCTGAGCGACCGCTTCTGCGACCCGCGCGCCCGGCACGCTGCCAGGTGGCGGCGATCGTGCCTGGATATCCCGCCATGACACAGACGTCCAGCGCGCCGATGTCTATGCCCAATTCCAGAGCGTTGGTCGAAATCACGGCTCGAACGGCCCCCTCACGAAGGCCTTTTTCGATCTCCCGGCGACGCTGCGGCAGGTAGCCGCCTCTGTACCCACGGATCTGATCGCGAGTGCCAGGGGGCCCTTCAAAGTCTTCCTTCAAATAGGTTGTCAGCAGTTCGGTCGAGAGCCGGCTCTGCGCAAACACGATCAGCTGCAGACCCCTCTTGAGAAACTCCGCGGCGACTCGCCTCGTTTCGCTCAAATACGACCGCCGGATACCGAGCTGCTGGTTGACGACCGGAGGATTCACGAAGAGGAACGCCTTCTCCCCGCGCGGCGCGCCATTCTCGGCGACGAGCTCGAAGGGCTGTTCCACCAGCGACTCAGCCAGGTCGCGCGGATTCGCGATGGTGGCCGACGAGCAGATGAAGGTTGGCGATGACCCGTAGTGCCGGCAGATCCGATGCAGGCGCCTCAACACGTTGGCCAGATGGCTGCCGAAGACTCCGCGATACGCGTGAAGCTCGTCGATCACGACATAGCGGAGATTCTCGAAGAGCTTGGCCCAGCGCGGATGATGCGGCAGCACCCCCGAGTGCAGCATGTCGGGGTTGGTGAGCACGATGTGTGCTTTGCCGCGAATGGCGCGTCGAGCGTCCTGCGGCGTGTCACCGTCGTAGGTGAAGACACCAATCTCCGTCTCGTCTGCCGACAACACCTCGGCAAGCTCATGCAGTTCGGCGAGCTGGTCCTGCGCGAGTGCTTTGGTCGGGAACAGGTACAGCGCGCGAGCGGACGGATCGCGCAGGATGGCATTGACGACCGGCGCGTTGTAACACAGCGTTTTGCCCGACGCCGTCGGGGTGGTCACCACGGCGTTTCGCCTGGCAAGCGCATGCCCGATGGCGACCGCCTGGTGGCTGTACATCTGCTCGATGCCCCGCGCACGCAGCGCACGAACCAGACGCTCGTCGAGGGCTTCAGGGAACGCCGCGCAGACCGCGGACCGAGCCGGCAGCGCTCGAACGGCGGTAATCCATCCGTCCGGAGTATCTGCACGTTCTGACACACCGCCGGTCAGGCGGTCGAGCACAAGCTGGAGCGCGGTCTCGTGGGCAGGTTCGGTGCGTCTTGCCAGTCGCATCGCTTGAAGAATGGTAAGCGGAGAAAAGGCAAAGGTCCACCTGAAAATCGCATGTTTTCACGAGATCCAAGCGGGAATAGACGCTCAGGCGAGGGTACGAACGAGTTCGCCGATGTCGTTGAGCCTGTCGAGCGATGCGGTCATCGCCACCACACGACGCGCCCGCTCCACGCCGAGGACCGGCGTGGCATTACCCATGAACTTGTCTGTCAGCGCCTGATCGGACATCGGATTGCTGACCGTACCCGTGGCGTGATCGATCTGGACTTCGAAAGAAGCACCAGACGTCGTTCGGACGATGGCCGCAGACTGATCCAGACGAAAGGACGTGTCGGGCTTGATCGTAATCAGCCGTCGCAATGACTGGACGGCTGGATCCGCCGAGCGTTCATTCGTGAACTGCGCCACGCCGGCCGCCTGGTCGATGTAGGCCACGGCCGCGGCGTGGTTTGCGCTGAACTTCGACATGAGACCGGAATTCGGCGTGTCCACTCCCGTAATGCGAATCACGTCTGGATGGACCATGACGTCGATGCGCGCCACGTTGCCCGCGGGCTGACTGGCCTTTCGCGACACGCCGATCATCGCGTCGATGAGGGGATGCAGCACGACTCCGCATGCGTAGGGCTTGTACCCATTTGTGGCAATCAACCAGTCTCGCCCGAGGCCGGCCGTGATTGCGCCGTTCTGCTGCGTCGCGCTGTAGACCTTCGTAAAGCCGAGACTTCCCTCGAGGATCTCCGGCGAGCTGTTGAAGCCTCTGGATGCCAGCGTCGATGCAAGGACGCCGTGATACGCGGACTTGCCGGCATGCAGTGACTTGCAGTCGCTGCCGCGGTTCTGCTGCATACCAGCGGCTTGCGTACACGCAATCCCCAGCGCGTAGGTGGTCTGAGTCTCGTTCAATCCAATAAGCCGCGCGGATCCCGCGGCGGCGGCAATGGTGCCGAGGGTCCCTGTCAGGTGCCAGCCTCCGAGGTGGTGACTGGTGGCCGCCTGACCCGCACGAATGCCTGCTTCGAACGCGGCAGCGAGCGCCACCGTCACCTCACGGCCCGATGACCGACGTCGCTCACCGAGGGCGAACAAGGCCGGGAGCGTCGCGGTGCTGGTGTGCAGGATCACCCCGCCGAGGTGCGTGTCGTCGAAGTCCAGGATGTGTCCCATCTGACCGTTGGCGACAGCCGCATCCAGCAGGCTGAGCTTACGGCCGGGGCGCCCGATAACGGTGGCCGTGGGAACCGATCCGAGGTCGTCAAAGGTTGCGAGCAGGACGTCAACCGTCGGGTGCGTGCTCCCGGCCAATGCGCAGCCGACCCAGTCGAGCACCGCGCGACGTGCTTCGCGAAGGGCGGCCGGAGACAAATCCTCGTAGCGGATGCCGCTCAGGAAACGCCCGAAGGCGGTCGTGATTCCCTGCCCCGTGAGGGCCGCGCCGTACAGATTCGCTTCCTGGGCTCCTGCCTCACCGGGCGCGAGACCTCCAGCCAGCAACGCCAGACTCGACCCCAGCACGTCACGACGACTCAGCATCGCAAGAGTCTATTCCTGTTGGGATGGTTTGCGCCTTCGCCTGCCGAGGCGAAGATTGCGGCCGCGAAATTTCAGAAGCGGACGGCGCGGTTCTACGGTCTGGACGGCGAAGGGCGACGCCGGAACCCGCCGGCCGGCATAGAGGCGCGTGAACTCGGCGCCCAGTAGAACGATCTGCGCCGAGTAATACACCCACAGGAGCAGCACGAGGACCGATCCCGCGGCCCCGTAGCTGGACGCGGTGGCACTCTGACCCAGATAGAGCCCGATGACATGCTTGCCCGCGGTGAAGAGCACTGCGGTCACCAGCGCTCCCATTGCCACGTCCTTCCAGAGAAGCTCCACGTCTGGAAGAAATCGAAACAGCATCGCAAACAGCATCGTCGTGACGACGATCGAGAGGAGCGTGTTCAGGCTGTACAACAGCAGAGGCATCTCCGGTGCCCACAGGGCGATCCACGACGCGAAGGCCGAGATCGCAGCGCTGACCGCCAGCGACACGAGCAGCAGAAAGCCCACAGCGACGACGAGTCCGAAGGAGCGTGCGCGATCGATCAGGAAGTCAATCGGCTTCAGACTCGGGACCGGCGTGACCCGCCAGATCGTATTGAATGCCGCCTGCAGTTCGAGAAACGCTCCGCATGACGCAATCACGAGCGTGACGATTCCGATCGTTGCCGCAAGCAGGTTGTCATCGCGGCGGGTGGCACCCTGAAGGAGCGCCTGGACAGCCATCCCCCCGTCCGGGCCCACGAGGTTGTCGATTTGACCCGCGAGTTCGCCGCGGACCGCTTCGGGGCCGAACAGCGTCCCGGCAATCGCGATGGCGACGAGGAGGATTGGAGCGATGGCGAAGAGTGTGTAGTAGGCCACCGAGGCGCCGAGGCGCAGGGCGTTGTCGTCCCACCAGGCGACCAACGCCCTGCCGAGCGTGGAGAGGACGATCATGCCCCGCGCCGCAGAGGCATCGAGTGGCGTACCGCTATCGGACGGACGCCGTCTGATTCGCTGTTCCGATGGCTTCGCCCGACACGATGATCTCGACGCGCCGGTTCTGCTGCCGGCCCGCCGCCGTCTCATTGGTGGCCACGGGGTGGCTTTCACCAAGTCCGAGAGTCACGACCGCGCCAGGTTCGATCCGCTGTTGGACCAGATAGGTTCTAACAGAATCCGCGCGGCGTTCGGACAAGCGCTGGTTGTATTCGTCCGTACCCACGCTGTCGGTATGACCCTCGACTTCCAGTTTCAGCCCGGGATGAGACGAGAGGATCCCCGAAACGCGCGCGAGCTTCTCTCTGGCGCCCGGCTTCAGGTTCGCGCTGGCCGTGTCGAAGAGGACGTCTGAAAGGTTGACGATCAGGCCACGTGCGGTCTCGCGAGTTTCCAGGATCACGTTGAGCTGTTCACGCAGACGATCCCTGAGCGCCGCCTTTTCCTGCTCGGACTGCGCTGCCAGCCGCTGCGCGTCTGTCGCTCGAGCTTCGGCGTCGAGCCGCGCCTGTTCAGCCTGGGCTCGCGCGTTCTCAGCCTCGAGTCGTACGGCTTCCGCGGCCGCTCGGGCGGCGTCGGCATCCGCCTTCGCCCTTAACGCAGCAGCCTGCTCGGCGAGCGCAGTCTGTGAGCTCTGCTCTGCCAGCGTTCGAGCCTGTTCAGCAGCTGCCCGGGCCTGCTCAGCATCCGCGCGGGCCGCAGCAGCGTTCTGCTCAGCATTCGCGCGGGCGGCAGTAGCGTTCTGGACATCGAGCTCAGCCTGCCGTCGGCGGAACTCTTCCGCTTTCGCGCGCTCCAGCGCCTCATCCTCGCGTGCCTGAGCCTGACGCCGCTGCACCGCCTCGTATTCCTCCTCCTGACGCTGCAAGCCAACGAGACGGGCATCCTCGGCCGTCTGCGCCGCCTGACGGGCGGGCATCATCACCTCGTTGCCACGGCGACGCTTTTCCCTCGCCTGCTCGGCTGTGGCCAGCAAGTCAGCCGCTTTGTTGAAGGTCTCGGTCGCGTACTGATCAGCGCGAGCCAGTCGAGCAAGCTCAACCGCCATTCTCGCCTGGGCCAGATCGGACGGCGCGCCGGGCTCGAGCGGCTTGAGCTTCAGGCGATTGGCGTCCTGGTTCATCAGATACGTGCCGCGCTTGAGCAGCTCGTATTTGGCCTGGATGGTTTCCTGCGTTCCCTTCGTGCCTTCACGCACGACGTTCTCCATAACGACGACGTCGCTTGGCTGCGTGACCGCGAAGTAGGGCTCAGCGGTCACGATCAAACCGAATGCCTGCAGTTCCGTCGTCACCTCGACTTTGGCATCGTCGTCGTCCAGCTGCACTTCGCCGAGGTTCGTGGCTCGTCCCTCGGGAGTGACCGCCCACAGCACGTACGTCAGGTATTCACGTCCGAATTGCGTTGCGGGAGACATCTTGTCGAAACTTGCTTTCACCTCGATGTATCCCTGTTCACCCGATACCTCTGCTTTTCCACGCGCCAATGGCATCAACGGTGTACCCGCGAAATCGATCCTCGTGTCTCCGCTACGCGGGCGGTAGTTGATCGCGGGCGTCGTGCGTCCAACGACGGTCACTCTGAACAGGGGTGTCTGGTTGTCCGCGGCGGCGGCAGTTGGGGGTTGCTGCTGAGTGGGATTGGGTGCCAGCGTTTGCGCATACGCAATCCCGGCACTGTAAAAGCCGAATGCCAGCAGAAAGGTTCTAGTCTTGTTCCACATGTAACACCTCAGGTTCGAAGGCTCGACTCACTGAGGTTAACGAAGTGCAAGATCAACGCCGCGGGCCACGCTCTGCCCTTTTGCCCGCGCAGATGCAATAGACAGCACAATGCACCTTCGCGAGCACGCCGGGGAGTATCGAGTAGGCATGGAGTGGAACTATTACCGATGCCGGATCACCTCGCGGCGGATGCAGGCGCCCGAGTGTTGCGAACAGACCGGTTTTATTGGGCTTTAGCATCGCCGTCGCCGGTACCTCTCTTGCACCGCCCCCTGGATGCCGTCTGGCGGACCTCACGTAGATTGCGTATCCGACATGTCCCAGGTGCCCTCGACGGATCTATTTGAACGTGTGTTCTCGAGCGCCCCGACAGGCATGGCCCTGTTAGACATGAACGGCGTTGTCGTTCACGCGAACGCGATGCTATGCGAGATCACCGGATACACCGGCGAAGAACTACGGTCGCGCAGTCTGTTCGCGCTGGCGGTCGATCCCGAAGACCTCGGCAACGAGACGAGCCAGATTCCCGAGCTGACCGCAGGCCGCATGATGGCCTACCACGTCGAGCGGCAGTATCGGCACGCGCAGGGCCACCGCATATGGGTGCAGATCAGCATCTCCCTTGTGCGCGAAACGAACGATGCGCCTGTCCAGCTCGTGGCGCAGGTGCAGGACATTTCCGCGAGGAAGGAACTCGAGGGGCATCTCGAGTATCTGGTCGATCACGATGCATTGACCGGTCTCTACAATGCGAGGCACTTCGAGCGGGCGCTGGCGCGAGGCACCCGGATCGCTGCCCGGTACGGAGGCGGAGGCGCCGTAATCCTGTTCGATCTGGATCGCTTCAAGAGCGTCAACGATCAATTCGGCCACAACGCCGGAGATGACCTCCTCAGGACGGTGTCAGCCACGCTTCGCGCACGGCTGCGTGAAACGGACGTCCTGGCGCGGCTGGGCGGCGACGAGTTCGCGATCCTGCTCCCCAGGGCATCGGCGCAGGAGGCAGAAGCCTCAGCCGATGGTCTCGTGAAAGCCTTGCGTCTCCTGACGGCGACACTGGGTGATCGACAGATCCCGGTTACAGCAAGTGTCGGTGTGGCGATGTTCGGCGGGCTGACCGACCGTGAAATCATGGCCGCCGCCGATCTCGCGATGTACGAAGCCAAAGAAACCGGCCGCGATCGCTTCGTGCTCTATCGACCCAGGCCCGAGACACCGCGTACGTCAACCCGCACCTCGGAAGCCGAGCGCGTTCGCCGTGCGGTCACGCACCATCAGTTCGAGCTGCATTGTCAGCCTGTTGTTGACCTTGCGACGGAGAGCATCGAACACTTCGAGCTGCTCCTTCGTCTGCGGACAGACGACGGGCAGTTGCTGACCCCAAGTACATTCCTGCACGTCGCCGAGCGATTCGGCGCCATCGCGACGATCGATTCCTGGGTGTTATCGCGCGCGTGCGGGCTGCTCGCTGACGAACCCTTCAAAGACCAGACGACGAAGGTTTCGATCAACATAGCCCCCCGGTCAATGGCTGATCCAGAGCTTCTGCTGACGCTCGACCGGAAGATTGCCAAGTCGCAGTTCGATCCGTCGCGCCTGGTTTTCGAGCTGACCGAAACCGCGGCGATCGGCAGCCTCGAGCAGGCGAAGGCGTTTCTGACCGCGGTACATAAACGGGGATGCGAGGTCGCTCTGGATGACTTCGGGGGCAGCTTCGGTTCGTACCGCCACCTGAAGCGGCTCCCCTTCAACTACTTCAAAATCGGCGGCGAGGTCGTTCGCGGCTGTTCAGCGAACACCAGCGATCGCTTGATCGTGGAGGCGATGGTCGCCATCGCACGGGGTGTGGGAACAAAAACAGTGGCGAAGTCGGTCACGGACGCTGAGACCAGGGATTGCCTCCGTCAAAGCGGCATCGACTACGCCCAGGGCTTCCACATTGGGTCGCCACTCCCCCTGTCCGAAGCGACCGCGCTCTATTTCGGCAAGGGGACGGGCAGTATGAACGGGTCATCCACGAAGCGGACGACACAACGCCGCACGCCCCTCGCGGGTTCCGCGCTCGCCTTTCAGCGAACGGGATCAAAGACGAGCGCGCGGCGTTAGCAGCGGTCGAGCAGGTCTAGAAGGACCGGCTCTGGCAGCCGTCCACGACGATGGAGGTGCCACTGACCCAGCTCCCGCGCCCTGAGCACAGGAAGGCAACGACGTCACCCACCTCTTCAGGACGGCCAAACCGACCGAATGGCAGCTCACGTTTGACGAACTCAGCGATACCGGCGGGATCGGCCTGCTGACGTTTCCACCACGAACCACCCTCGAAAACGATCGATCCGGGCGACACACTGTTGACCCGGATATTCGAGGACGCCAACTGCTGGGCTAACGACTTGGCCAGGCTGATCTCAGCCGCTTTGACCGCGTTGTAGGTCATGCGCCCCCCGGCTTCGCGGCCAAAAATGGACGCAATGATCACGATCGCGCCACCACCCCGCCGCTGCATGTGCGGCACCACCAGCTTCGACGCCCGTACCGCGGGGAACAACGTCTGATCGAACGCTTCCTTCCAGTGCTCGTCTGAGGTCTCGAGCAGCGCACCGCCTCCAGCCGCGCCGACGTTGTTGACGAGGATGTCGATACCGCCGAATGCTGTCGCCGTCCGCTCGATGACCTCCTGAACGCCGCCTGCCTGCGTCAGGTCAGCGGCAACCGGAAGTACTCTGTCCGGGGCCCCGGCAACCAACGCCAGGTCTTCCGCGGCCGCTCGCAAACGAGACTCCCCACGCGCGCTGATGCTCACCCGGCAACCCTCTGCCGCGAGCGACTTCGCAATCGCCAGTCCGATTCCTCGACTCGACCCGGTGACGACCGCAACCTTGTCTTTCAATCCGAGATCCATGGAGCCCGATCATATCCGGGCACTGTCTCAGTTTGGGCGTTCGGGACTGTCTGCTCCTCCTTTGCCGATCCACACGCCGTAGTTAAAAGCCATCACGACGATCACCACCGCCAGTATGTAGCGCTCCCAAAACCCTGACGGAGAACACGCCCAGTAAGCGCCAACCGCTGTGGCTATCCAATTCATGGGGTCGATGTTACGCAGCATCGTCATCAGCACGTCCTTAGAAAAGGTGTGCGATACTGGCATATGCCAAAGCGGTCACGCAAGGAAATCTCCGATCCGAACCTGAGCGCTGCGAACGTCCTGAAGCAGATGTTTAAGAAGGCCGAGGTTGAGGGGAAAGACCCTCTAGCCGTGGCTCTGGGACAACGTGGCGGACTAAAGGGCGGACGCGCCAGGGCGGCGAAGCTCACCGCGGCGCAACGGCGGGCAAGTGCGAGTCATGCTGCGAAGGCTAGATGGTCTAAGTGACTGTTGTACAGCATGTTACGTATTGATCAAGCATTGACTATAACAGCCCGCATGCCTTAGGCTTTGGTTGCGCCACTGTTTACCGAAAACCGCGATTCATATCGCGGTACCCCGAAAGGGTGGCCCGACAGGGCTAGGCAGCAGGGCGCTATTTTTTTGCCTGCTTTGGTCTTGAGAACTTGAATCGCCAGATTTCGAACTCCCGCTGTTCGTATGGTGTTTGATGCTTGAGGGATCCGAGCTTGGCCTTTTGTGCGATGTAGTTAGCCAAGTCGATCTTTGCCCTCCTTGCGTCTGGTCGATCTGCCAGATCGTTGGAATGCCATCCCACGGCACCCATTAGAACGTCTGCCATCTGCATCAAATTTGAGTGTTTCGAACAAGCTGGCTCGACCTGCTTGACGACGTTCGAGTTTCGGCCGAACTTCTTTCGGATTCCAGCATTGAGGACGTCCTTCAGGGTTCCAAGTTTGTATTTGGTTGTGGATCGCTCGTCGATCGACACGTAGAGGCTGTGCTCGTCCGATTTGGCATACACGCCGAACTTGTGGAGAAGGAACTGGTAATAAAACTTATAGAACCCAAGTTCCTCGTCACCATCGTGATAGGCGTAGTCAACTTCTGTCGAGTCGAACACGACTGACTTAAAGTGCAGGCGATGGAGGGCAGCGTGCTCGAAAAAGAGATCAACCAGGGCCTTGTATTGAGCATATTTCTGGTTCGTAACCTTGGTCCACTTCAGCTCGGCGTGCATGTGGTTGTCATCGCGCCACTTCGCCATGATTCCGTCGAACCAGTCCACGTTACGACCTGAGGTGATAATCCCGCCGTACACAACAAATCTGGCCCCGGTTTGGCTCTCATCGCAGTGAACATGGTGATTCTTTGGACCCTCGGCCATCACTCACTGCGCCTGTTCTGAGAGGCCCCATCCGCCTGGGAGCTTACGGACATCACCCATGGTCTTGGCTCTCCGCCATAGGATTGAGTTCAGCGTATTGGGGAAGTTTCTAGACTTATGCTCGTACCCACCATCGGCTAACGCTTTCGCCAACAGAAGGTTAGGCACCGGATGTCCGACGCTTTTGATGTGAGTGATCGCCGCCGTGATCGCGGACATACCACGATATGTCGATGTCCCTGAGTTGGTCGGTAGTGAAATGCCTGGCAGAATCGCCTGCCCGCTGAGGCTTTGCAGGGCCATTACGCGCCTGATAGCAGCGATGGCCGAATCAAACTGCGCGTCTATCTCATGCCTCCGGCGTTCCAGGTCATTGATAACTGCATTGTAATCAACAATTTGCATGGCCATGTAAGACTCCAGTCTTGCGTTTTCCGCCAGGGTGCGTATACTCAAAAAGGAAAAGGGGTCGGCCCCATCACGGGAGGCGGAGCTTTCGCCCCGCATCCCGTGGAGGCATCAGCCTTTCATAGGGCTACCCTCTTTCTACCTGTGGTTGGCGGGCCTGATCTGGTTGGCCCTGGATAGGCCCGCTTCCCACTTCCTCGCGATCCTACCATAACAACGTTATTCCAGATCACACACTTTCGCCTCTGGCGTTATAGTCCTTGACGTATTCTGCTTGACATATGCGTGAGCGCTCACGCATAATGGACTCATGAACAAGCTGAGCACGGCCAAGCGCGTCCAGATCGTCAAGGCGATGGTTGAGGGTAACAGCCTGCGGAGCATCACCCGCATGGTGGGCGTGTCCATTAACACCGTCACCAAACTGCTGGTCGATCTCGGCACGGCCTGCGAAGCCTTCCACGATGAGAACGTGCGCAACGTTCCTGCGAAGCGTGTGCAGGCCGACGAGATTTGGTCGTTCTGCTACGCGCGCAATGCGAACGTTCCGGAGGAATACAAGGGCGTCTTCGGCTACGGCGATCTCTGGACGTGGGTAGGACAGTGCGCCGACTCCAAGATGGTGCTGTCGTGGCACGTCGGACGCCGCAACGCGGAAACCGCGTATCCGTTCATGCATGACCTCGCGTCGCGCCTCACGTCACGCGTGCAGCTCACGACGGATGGTTTGCACGCGTATCTCGAAGCCACTGACTCGGCCTTCGGTACGGACATCGACTATGCGAGGTTGATAAAAGTGTACGGGAGCGATCCCAACGCCGAGAAGCGATACACGCCGCCCGTGTGCGTGGAGACAAAGGTGGAGGTCGTCACAGGCGAGCCAGCAATCGAGCACATCAGCACGTCGTACATCGAGAGACAGAATCTCCAGATGCGTATGTCGATGCGCCGTTTCACGCGCCTGACGAACGGCCATAGCAAGAAGGTTGAGAACCACCTGCACGCGCTCGCGCTGCACTACATGCACTACAACTTCGCGCGGACACAGAAGGCGCTCTGCGGTACACCAGCGATGGCTGCTGGCCTTGCGTCGCGTCCGTGGTCTGTCGAAGAAATCATCGGCCTACTGGATGTGGCCGATAAAAAAGCGGCGTAAGTCATGCCGCGCATGGCGACGCGACAGCCTGAGGCGCAGCCAGTCCTCAGGGCTTTCGGTGACAGGTTGAGGGAGATGAGGCTTGCGGCGATGCTGTCGCAGGCCCAGCTCGCGCAGCGTTCGAAACTCCAGCCGCCCTACATCTGGCGCATGGAGAGCGGAGTAGCCAATCCCACGCTGGTTACGCTCGCGCTGTTGTCGCGTGGCCTTGGCTGCGATGTCGCCGACTTCTTCAAAAGCGAGTGATCGTCAGCGCAGACCGCCGCTGTGTACTTTTTTACTGGAACGGCGCAGAATAGCGGTCACATTTCATCCTGATGGGCAAACTGAGACAGTGCCCATATCCGTGTCGTTACCCAGAACGGGTGAGTCTGCGTGAACTGGAGGCGGGCGTTCCATCCGGATGGATCTGGATGAGAATACTCGCGCGCATTCACTGTCGGCTTCACAGGACATCACCTCTCATATGCGAATCGGAGTACCGGCAGAGATCCGGCAGGGCGAGACGCGCGTCGCCGCCACGCCCGAGACGATTCGCAAGCTCACGCAAGGGGGGCGACATGTGGTGCTGGTGGAAACGCGAGCAGGACTCGCGTCCAGCATCGCCGATGCCGACTTCGAGGCCGCCGGCGCCACCCTCGTGAGCACGGCCGCCAGCATCTACTCCCAGGCCGACGTCGTACTGAAGGTCCGCGGACCTGAGGCGTCTGAACTGGCCCTCCTTCGACCCGGTACTGTTGTGGTCGGCTTGCTCAGCCCTCACGATCAACCCGCCCTCGAAGCCCTCGCCCGCGCTGGTGTGACGGGGTTCGCTCTGGAAGCGGTGCCCCGAGTCACACGTGCGCAGACGATGGATGTGCTGTCGTCACAGGCGAATATCGCTGGATACAAGGCGGTGCTGATCGCCGCTAATGCCTACGGACGCTTCATGCCGATGCTCATGACGGCTGCGGGCACGGTCAAGGCTGCGCGCGTGCTCGTCCTCGGCGCGGGAGTCGCGGGGCTTCAAGCGATTGCCACCGCCAGGCGTCTCGGTGCTGTTGTTGAAGCCTTCGACGTCCGCCCGGCAGTCAAGGAACAGGTCGAATCCCTCGGGGCTAAGTTCGTCGAGGTGCCGGTCTCGGATGCCGACAAGTCCGCGGCGGAAACCACCGGCGGCTACGCCAGGGACATGGGTGACGACTACAAACGCCGCCAGTCGGCCCTCATCGATGAACGTGCCAGGGCATCCGACATCGTGATCACGACGGCTCTCATCCAGGGACGGCAGGCCCCGCTCCTTGTGCCGGAGGCCACGATCCGGGCGATGAAGCCTGGCTCGGTCATCGTGGACCTGGCTGCGCAGCAGGGAGGGAATTGCGCCGGAACGGTCCCGGACGCGGTTGTGGTCGTAGATGGAGTGACGATCGTCGGGCACACGAATGTGCCGGCCCTGGTGGCGTCGGACGCCACGACACTCTACGCTCGCAACGTGCTGAGCTTCCTGAACCTGCTCGTGGATCCAGCCAGCGGAGCGCTTCGTGTGGACCGCACAGACGAAATCGTGAGCGCGACGCTGGTCTGCGCCGAAGGCGCACCCGTTCGGAAACAGGAGGCAACGACGGCATGACGGGGACCATCGATCCGATCGTCATCAACATCACCATCTTCGTGCTCGCCATCTTCGTCGGGTACCACGTTGTGTGGAATGTCACACCCGCGCTGCACACCCCGCTCATGAGCGTCACCAACGCCATCAGTTCGGTCGTCATGGTTGGCGCCATCCTGGCCGCCGGGTCCGAAACGTCCGGCTACGGTTCGATTCTCGGAGGCATCGCCGTAGCGCTGGTCGCGACGAACACGTTTGGCGGCTTCATGGTGACGCAGCGCATGCTCGAGATGTTCAAGAAGAAGGATCGCAGCGTAGGGCGGGCGCCGCGGAGCGGACCCGCCGAGTAACGCATGTCACCGAATCAGACCGCACTCCTGTACCTGGCCGCCAGCGTCCTTTTCATCCTGTCCCTGAAAGGCCTCTCGCATCCGCTGTCAGCACGCCGGGGGAATCTCTTCGGCATGATCGGGATGGCCATCGCCATCATCACGACGCTCGCCATGACGAGTCGCGTGGACATCGTGCTCGCCACAATGGCTATTGGAGCCCTCATCGGCGTCGTCGCCGCCCGGCGCGTGCAGATGACGAACATGCCGGAGCTCGTGGCCGCCATGCACTCGCTCGTCGGCATTGCCGCCGTGCTCATCGCCGCGGCGGTGCTCGACAACCCCTCCGCGTTCGGCGTCGGCATTCCGGTTCCCGCCGGCAACAAGGTGGAGCTCTTCATCGGCGCATTCGTCGGCGCCATCACGTTCTCTGGATCCGTGATCGCGTTTGGAAAACTGGCTGGCCTGGGCAAATACGGACGCGTGTTCTCGAGCGCCCCGGTCACCTTCACGGGACAGCATGTCGTAAACCTTGCGCTCGCGCTGGCGATGTTTGGATTCGGCTTCGCGTTCGTGACGGCGTCCCCGGAGGCACACTGGACCCCGTTCCTCACAATGGTCGCGATCGCGTTCCTGCTCGGCGTGCTCATCATCATTCCGATCGGCGGGGCAGACATGCCGGTCGTGATTTCGATGCTGAACAGCTACTCGGGCTGGGCCGCAGCCGGAATCGGGTTCTCGTTGAACCACCCGATGCTGATCATCGCGGGCTCGCTGGTCGGTTCCTCGGGCGCGATCCTCTCCTACATCATGTGTCGCGCCATGAACCGGTCGTTCTTCAGCGTGATTCTTGGCGGTTTCGGCGCCGAAGAAGGGGCTGCCGCCGGAAGCACGGCGCAGAAGGCCGTTCGGTCGGGATCGGCTGACGACGTCGCGTTCCTGCTTGGCAACGCGGAAGGCGTGATTATCGTCCCAGGGTACGGACTCGCCGTTGGCCGTGCGCAACACGCCGTCAAGGAAATGGCTGAGAAGCTTCGGGCGAAAGGCGTCACGGTCCGGTATGCGATTCACCCTGTCGCCGGACGCATGCCGGGCCACATGAACGTGCTTCTGGCGGAAGCAGACGTCCCCTACGATCAGGTCGTCGAGATGGAGGACATCAACAGCGACTTCAGCTCGACCGACGTCGCCTTCGTGCTCGGCGCGAACGACGTCGTCAACCCGCTCGCCTCGCAGCCTGGCAGTCCCATCTACGGCATGCCCATCCTCGATGCCTACAAGGCACGCACGGTCGTCGTGAACAAACGCTCGATGGCCTCCGGCTACGCCGGCATAGACAATCCGCTCTTCTACATGGACCGCACGATGATGGTCTTTGGCGACGCGAAGAAGGTGGTCGAGGACATCGTCAAGGCGCTGGAATAACGGAAGGGTGCGACGGTGTGGCGGTGCGAGGTGCGAAGGTGCTCGCGCGACGGTGCGGGTGCGACCCTACATCAAGACTCGAATGATGTCGGACTTCGTGATGATGAACGTCTTCTCGGTCTTGAAGTCGCGCACGAGAACGGCCGGGGTCTCGGCCGTGATCATTGTGGACAGGAGTTCCACGGGGGTTGAGATATCCGCGAAGGGAAACGCCGGCTGCATGATGTCCTGGACGGGCTTTCCTTTGAGTTCGGGATGACGGACGAATGCGTTGTAGAGATGCGATTCGTTCAATGAACCCACCACCCGGCCATCTCTCGTCACCGAGAGCTGTGAAAAATCATGATCGCTCATGATGCGAATCGCCTCTTCGAGTGGACGTGCGCCCTCCACGGCATGCAGCTCGCCTGAGACACCGAGGGCAACCAGATCACGGGCGGTCATGCCCGACACCTCGAGGAACCCTTTCGCGCGCATCCATTCGTCGTTGTACATCTTCGCGAGATACCGCGAACCGTGGTCGTGGAACACCACGACGACCACGTCGTCTTTGGTGAAATGCTCCTTGAGCTGGATCAGTCCCGCCATGGCCGAGCCCGCGGAGTTGCCTGCAAAAATCCCCTCTTCCCTGGTGATGCGCCGCGTCATGATAGCGGCGTCCTTGTCGGTCACCTTTTCGAAATGATCGATGACGTCGAAGTCCACGTTGGCCGGAAGAAAGTCTTCGCCTATCCCTTCTGTGATGTACGGATAGATCTCGTTCTTATCGAAAATGCCTGTCTCCTTATATTTTTTGAAGACGGATCCATAGGTATCGATTCCCCACACCTTGATTCGCGGGTTGCGTTCCTTGAGGTAGCGTCCGACTCCGGAAATCGTCCCGCCCGTGCCGACGCCGCACACCAGGTGCGTCACGCGCCCTTCGGTCTGCTCCCAGATCTCAGGCCCGGTCTGTTCGTAATGTGCGGCAGCATTCGACGGGTTGTCGTACTGATTGGCCTTCCAGGAATTGGGAATCTCTCGCTCCAACCGCGACGACACGGAGTAGTACGAACGAGGGTCCTCGGGGTCTACATCCGTCGGGCAGACGATGACCTCCGCCCCGAAGGCGCGCAGCGCGTCAACCTTTTCCTTCGACTGCTTGTCTGTCGTCGTAAAGATGCACTTGTACCCTTTGACGACCGCGGCAATAGCCAGCCCCATCCCGGTGTTGCCTGACGTGCCCTCGATGATGGTGCCGCCTGGTTTGAGGAGGCCAGCCTTCTCGGCGTCTTCGATCATCCGGACAGCCATGCGGTCCTTGATCGAATTGCCGGGATTGAAGGTCTCGACCTTGGCCAGCACGGTCGCGTCGATGACGCCTTGAGTGATGGAGTTGATGCGCACCATCGGCGTGTTGCCGATGGCGTCGAGAATGCTGGCGCAGATCCGGGAGTTCAAGGGGTTCGACACCGCCCCATCTTATCGCGTCGTCAGCGACGCGATATCACGTCATGGGCGGCGGCGACGACCTCTCGGTGGACCTGAGGGGCGTGAATGATGCCGCGGACCATCCCCGGTGCGAGGCCGTGACTGCGCCGGCGACGATCCTTTCGCTGTGCGGCGCCCTCGTTCATCTGCCTTGCGCGAGCGGATCGCGGCGATACGCTCGGCCAGCGGAATCTCGAGCTTCCCCTGCGGCCGCGCCTTGTAGTCGAAGTCCGGGAGCGTCACTCGAGGCAGCACCTTGCCGATCGTCCGCTCGATGGCTTTCAGATCTGGTTCCTCATCCGGCGCGACGAAGGTAAACGCGTCACCTGTCAGTTCGGCACGTCCGGTGCGCCCGACACGGTGGATGTAGTCCTCGGGCACTGCGGGCACATCGAAATTCACGACGTGGCTCAGAGCCTCGACGTCGATGCCGCGCGCGGCAATGTCGGTGGCGACGAGGACGCGGTACCTTCCTGACTTGAAGCCAGCCAGCGCCTGTGTCCGCTGGGACTGCGATCGGTTGCCATGGATCCGTTCCGCACTCAGCCCGTGGCGGACGAGCAGCTCGGCCAGCCTGTTCGCGCGATGCTTGGTGCG
Source organism: Acidobacteriota bacterium (assembly GCA_013140775.1). Lineage (GTDB taxonomy): Bacteria > Acidobacteriota > Vicinamibacteria > Vicinamibacterales > UBA2999 > JABFSA01. The sequence continues at coordinate 17,934 of JABFSA010000044.1, forward strand.
GGTAAAGACGAGGACGTCCTTCAGAATGTCGCGTTCGAGGAGACGGACAAGGAGGGGTCCCTTCAAGTCCTGCGAGACCGGATACACGGCCTGCGCGATACCGACCGCGGGCTTTGCCTGGCGCTGCTGGTTGATGAGCAGCGGATTGACCAGCATGTCGGACGCGAGTTTCGCGATCAGCGGGGGCATCGTCGCGCTGAACAGCAGCGTTTGCCGGCGTGCGGGAAGGTGACGCAGCACGCGACGAATGTCCGGCAGGAAGCCCATGTCGAGCATCCTGTCGGCTTCGTCGAGCACGAGATATTCGAGCCCGGCCAACTTGGCGTACGACGAACGGAAGTGATCGAGCAGACGGCCAGGTGTCGCAATGATGACGTCAGCCCCGCTGCGAAACGCGTGCTCCTGAGGTCCCATGCTCACGCCGCCGTATACAGCGGCGCCGGTAACCGGCGTATGCACGGCGAGGGCGTTGAGGTCCTCGAGGATCTGCGCGGCAAGCTCCCGCGTCGGCGTGAGCACAAGCGCTCGAGTCGTCCGCCTGGTGCGGTCGATGAGATGGTGAAGGATGGGCAGCAGAAACGCCGCCGTCTTGCCGCTCCCTGTCTGGGCACACGCGAGCACGTCCCGCCCCGCGAGCGCCGGACCAATGGCCTCAGTCTGAATAGGCGTTGGCCTGACGAAACCGAGTTCACGAACAGCCTTTTGAAGGGAAGGATTCAAACCGAGCGAAGAAAAGGGCACAGGACATCATAGTGCGAAGGTGCGAGGTGCGGGGGTGCGAAGGTGCGGGTGCGAAGGTGCGGGGAGCCGGAGTGCAGGGTCTGAACGATGCAGAAACCGACGCCTCAGCCTCGAGACACGTGGCTGGGGCTCGTCACTTTCAGGAACTTGTGTGCTGGCAGCTCTCACGGGAGTTGAAACTCGCCCTGTACGACCTTGCGGAGAGGCCTGAGGTCAAACGCGACTTCTCGTTCTGCAATCGGCTTCGCGACGCGGCTGCGTCAGCTCCTCGAAAACATCGCAGAAGGACTTGGCCGTCGATCGCATGCAGACTTTGCGCGTCTTCTGGACGTCGCGCGCGGGTCGTTAGCGGAATGCCAGAACCACCTGCAGGATGCGGTCGATCGAGGCTACCTGTCGCACAAGGATTTCGTCAGCCTGCATGCGCTAGCCGACCGCGCGTGTGGCGCCGTGGCGGGACTGCAGCGATATCTCAGGAAGAGGTGAACGAAAAGAAAGTGCGACGGTGCGATAGTGCGAAGTGCAGGTGCGACAGTGCGATTGGTGCGGAGGGCAGCGGTGCGGTTGCGCACGGTGCCTAAGTGCGCGACGGTCTCCAAGAACTCATTGAGGCTCTTTAAGGCGAGTGGACCGCGATTGCGACCGAAGTTCTATCCGTACTTCGCACTGTCGCACCTTCGCACCACCGCACCGTCGCACCCTCGCACCTCCGTCAGTGCGTCATGGCGTAGACGATGTAGTTGACACCCAGGCGATATGCGTCGTTGGTGGGATCCGCGCCGTACAGTCCCTCAGCCGACCATTCCCAGTAATCTCCGAGGTCGTTGTTCCAGTTGGCGAGGGCGAGCATCCGGCCCGACGGATCGTTGTTCTCAAAGATCGCCAGATAGCTCGGCGGCACGTTGACGGTCGGATGCGGAACGTTCAGGTACTTGATGCCGAAGAACGACTGAAAGATCGGATGGCTCACGTCGAGCGGGATGAACGAGTGTTCCGGGAGCGCCCGCTTCATCTGGGCAACCATGTTGCTCCAATGTGCAGGGCCTTCGAAGTCGTCGAAGATGAGAAAACCACCCTTGAGGAGATACGCTCTCAGGTTCTTCGCTTCATCCTCATTCGTCGTCCAGTAACCGGGCTCGGACATGTAGATGACCGGATTCTCGAAGATGCGCGGGTCGTCCAGATCGAGGATGTTGCTTCCGTCGGTGCGGACGCGCATGTTGGTGATGTAGTCGAGAATCGCGGCGAGGTTGCGATCGGCGGTGGGATAGTCGTGCTCCCATCCCCCACCACCGAAGAAGCCGCGCGCCAGCCCGCCGCCGGCGCCGTAGCGGATGCGTGTGAAGACGAAGTGGCTGTCGTACTCCACTGTCGCGGCCTGCGGACCGCGCCGCCGTCCCTGCCCGCTGGCAACCAGTGGCAGAAGCAGCACCAGGAGAAGAAGAGCCGCAACAGGTCGGGCGCGTCGGGTCACAGCTCCTCGTTACGTTGAAGTGCGCGCCGGCGCTACCTCGGAGTCCTGGCCAGGGATCGGTAGTACTCCTGCACCAGCTTGCGGAACTCCTCCGGCACCTCGTCCGAGCCAGAGAGCACGATGCTGGTGGCGGTCGCGTCAGCCTGACGCCGCAGTCCAAATTCAAAGCGCTTCAGGCCTTCAGCGATCACCGACTGCAGGCGCAGAAGCTCGCCGGCGTTCTGATAGACGCGCGGATCATCCAGCTGACGAAGCGCACGCAGGATCTCGTCGAGCTCACGTGGATCGATGTTTTCCGCGGTCAGGTCGCGCCTCAAGGCCTGGGCTTCCCCAGTCCACTGGCGAGCCTCGCCTCGAAGCTGTCGGATATCCTCCGGCGTCAGGGCCCAGTTTCGACCCCACCACCCGCCGCCATATCCACCGTTGAAGTTTCCACCCCAGGCGCCGCCGCCAATGCCGTTGTCCGCTCCGGGACCGCCAGCCTGCTGACCGTCAGCACCACCAGCCGAGCCTTGCCCGCCAGCCTGCTGACCCTGGCCTTCACCTTGGCCCTGGCCTTCGCCTTGACCCTGGCCCTGACCTTGTCCCTGCCCTTGCTGACCCTGACCCTGCTGGCCTTGACCCTGTTGGCCTTGCTGACCTTGTTGGCCCTTCTGACCTTGCTGCGCCTGCTGTCCCTGTTGTCCCTGTTGTCCCTGTTGTCCCTGCTGGCCCTGGCCTTGCTGACCCTGACCCTGCTGCGCACGCTCGCGGGTTCGCTCCTGGAGTGACTCCGCCGCGCGAGCGAGCCGCCTGGCGCGGTCGAGCGCGGTCTCCATCCGGTTGGCGTTCTCGCCTCCCTGACCGAGCGCACCCGCTGCCTCAGCGAGACGCTTCCGCATCTCCTCGATCCCGCCAGCGATATCGTTCTCCGCAGCCTCGACCGCCTGCGGGGCGGCGTTGCGGTTTACGAGGTTCTGCGAGTAGCGCAGCTTGTCACCCAGGCGGTTGTCACGAATAGCCCCGGCGGCTTCAGCCATCTTCCGCGAAGCGGCCCTCTCGGTCGCGCTGGAGTCGCGGGCCGCGCGATCGAGCTGCTGCTCGAGGGCATTCAGCCGCGATTCGAGATCGTTCTTCTGCTCGGCCACCCGCTGGGCCTGCTCACGCCTGGGCTGTCCGGCGGGCATGTTGGACGCTTCCCTCGCGTCTTGACCCACTTCCTCCTGACGCCGCGCAATCTCATCAGCCTGACGCGTTGCGTCCTGCAGGTCGCGTTCGGCGCGGCCGGCCTGGTTCTGCTGCAGGCGACGCTCGGTTTCGCGCAACCGATCCAGCGCTGAAGCAGCCTGCCCCGCTGCCGCGGAATCACCACCGGCAGCCGCCCGACGCATCGCGTCAGCAGCCTGCTGCATCTGGCGAGCGGCTTCCTGCAGATCGGGTCTGTTCTCCTCGCGGGCGAGCCGCTCCAAACGTCGCGCGGCCTCCTCGGCCTGCTCGGCGAGCGCGCGCTGCTGTGCCGCACCACCGGAGCTGCCGCCTCCCTGATCGAGCGCGCGCAACTTCTGGCGCGCGGCTTCCTGTTCCTGACGCCGCGCGAGCTCCTTCAGCTTTTCGAGCAGCTCGTCGACTTGCCGATCGCCGCTCTGCTGCTGCGCCTGGTTGGCAGTCTCGTAGCGGCTCGCCATCTTCTCGAGCTCCTGCTCGAAGATGTCGGCCAGCTCCTGCTGCTGCGCGCTTCCGCCGCCCCCACCGCCGCCGCCTGACTGCTGCTGGACGCTGATCTGCTGTTCGTATTCCTCTTCAGCCGTCTGAAGGATCTGCAGCGCACGATGCTCGAACGGCAGCGCGCCGTCGGGACTCGAGGCCGCGAGCTTCCCTTCCGCTTCCTTCATGGCTTCGACCGCCTTCGGAAGCAGTTCGCCGATCTTCTCGAACGCCGGATCGCGCTGGACGAGCTGGCTGTTCAGACGCGTCAACAGTCCCTCGACCTGCTCGCGAAGCCTGGACTGGGACAGCCCGACGACCGTGGTGCCCTCACGGAGCTTCGCCGGCGTGGATGTCCGTCGATCGCGCTGGACGTTGAAGGTCGCGGAAATGATCTGGCGCTGCTGCTCCGAGAGCGCCTCCACCTGATCGCCGGCGCCGCCGCCTCCTCCGCCACCACCACCCTGCGACTGCGCCTGGCGGAAGTCCTTCTTGAACGGCCGCACGCGCAGGAAGTAGAGGTCGCTCGTCGCCGCCTGGCTTCGGGCACCCGAGTTATCCAGCGCACGGGCGAAGTAGGAGACCGAGTCGCCCGGCTTGACGTCGAGCTCTTCGAGGTAGAACGTGTGCCCGGCCGTCACCTCCGGCAGGCGGGTCCGTCCGCCGAAGAGCTTGACCGTCTTCTCTTCTCCGCCGTTCACCGAATACACCAGCTCGAGGTCGCGGATGCCGAAATCATCCTCGGCCTGCGCCTCCACGAATACTTCTTCGATGGCTGACGCCGATGTATCGCGGCCAGGCTTGGCAAACGACACCGTTGGAGGCTGGTCGGTCAGGACGTCAATCGTGTACTGAGGGGATGCAGCGGCCCGCTTCCCATCGGGCGCGTCGAGCTCAATTCGATAGAACCCGTCGCGATCCACCTTGAACGCGGCCGTGAGCGATCCGTCCGCCTGGGCAGCCAAGTCGAAGGAGTCCTTCTCGTTGAGCGCCACGCGGCCGCCCGGGGTCTTCATCGTGGAGAACACGCGCAGCCGGACCTCGGTCCCCGTCAGGACCGCGATGTCGCCACCGTTTTCAATCTTCTGCGGTTCCAGTCCGGTATAGGCCGGGAAGTGGTACTCCATCTCCAGCCGTTCCACGTACGGGACATCGACAACCGTCAACGTAAAGACGGAGGACTTCACGCCTTCGGCCTCAACGAAGTACTGAATCGGGGCGTTGACGTCGAAGACGATGCCTTCGTAACGACCATCGGCACCGCGCTGGAGGGGAATGGCCTCGTACTCGCCGGCCGGATCCCGCTTCAACATCAGCTCCGCGTCCTCGGCGTCGAAACCGGAGAGCGCGGCGCTGATCGTCTGGTCAACACCCTTCGGCACGTTGGCGTTACCGGGTGTCACGTCGATCCGGTACGGCGCGGCGGCTTCGACACTCCGCTGAACAAGCAGAATGGCGGACAGGGCATTTCGAATGAAGGCCGGGCCAAAGAGCACCACCACGATCGCGGCGACGCTGATGCCCGCCAGCACACCGCCCCACCGCCGGAGGGGGACCTCTTCGACGCGACTCACGGCGTTCGTCGAGGCGCACGTTTCAAGCGCCTGTTCAACGAGCTTGCGCACGAGGGCCGCCGACGTGGATTCGCCGCCGCTTCGGCTCGCCTCGACGGCGCTGACCAGCATCGTCTGCAGCGAGGGCTCATGCTCTTCGAGATAGAGAGCGACCTGTTCGTCTGAGACCTGCCGCCTGAGCGGGCGAACCAGAAAGTATGCGACGCAGGCGACGACGGCGAGGGCCAGGGCAACCCGCGCGCCAATAATGGATTCCGGGCTGAACCTCGCCCACTCCAAGCCGTAAGCCGCCACGAAGAAAAGCACCACCGCGGCGCCCACGCTCCGGGTCACTCCGCGCAACGCCAGCTTCATTCGCCAGCGCTTGCGCACGTCACCAATGATTGTGTGGAGACTCGAGGAGCTAGAAGACTGACGCCGCTGATACTCGGTGTGCTCGAGCATGGGGTCCTCTAAGAATGTTCTCGTGGGGCCGTCCCCGTGCTGAAGAGGGCACCCTGCCTGTCCCGGCGGATCCAGACCTCAGGATACGCCCATCCGCGCGTCAACGGTCAGCTTTTCGACAATCGGTTGGATATCAGCGTATCTGCTCCGAGGACGAGAATTCCGAGCACGAGCAGATACCACCACAGCCGCTGCGACCGCTCCTGCGCGTCAGGAGGCAGGGGCACCCCCGCCGTTCCCGGTCGAGCCCCATCGTCGGTCGCGCGCGCCGCCGCCACAATCTCCTTCGGATCCATACCGGTCAGGTCCGACTCCGTCGAATCCACGTTGCTCGCCACAACCGCCGCAACCCCGTCTCCGGACCGGCTCCGCAGCTCGTAGAACCCCTGCTCCGCCAGTTCGAATACCTCGGAGCCTTCCTCGTCCAGCGGAACCTGCTTGCCGGACGGCATGACGATGACGCCTCCTCCCGGCTTAACCGCTGCGGCGCCGAACGATGCATCGAGTACCTGACCGACGGTTGACCAGGGAGCCGGCTCCGAATATCCCGAAAGATGCCGGGCGACCCGGTGAATAAAAGGGAGAAACACTGGCTTCAGCGGGAAGTCACTGGCGGCGAGGTCGAGTGAGGAGGTCCACAACAGTACACGGCCCGTGCCCACGCGCCTTTCGAGCAGCGCCGGAGCCCCGCCATCGAACCGCGCCAGCACCTGGACCGATGCCGCCGGCTCCACCGCGCGATAGCCAAACACCCGCACCGCGGAAAAGTCACCGCTACGCGGCGCGCGGAAGGGCTCGAAGACTGGATGACCGTATTCGAGCGCGCCAATGCGAGCCGCGTCTCCTCGCGTCCTGTCCACGGGCCCCTGCAGTGTTGCGGGCAGGAGATCCACATCCTGTGCCCACGACGACCGGGTTCCCAGCGCGACAAACAGCCCGCCGCCGCCTTCGACAAACCGGGCGAGACGACGGCCGAGCGCTGCGGGCGCGGCGACGTCGTTGACGAGTACGACCGCCGCCCGGCGCAGGTCGTCGTCTGAAAGGGTGTCAGCCTGGCGAACGGTGACTTCAAACCGCGGCGCATCACCTATCGCAAGCGCGCGTGAGAGATACAAACCCGCGCTTCCAGATCCGCCGCGGTCCACGACTACCACGTGCACCGGCTCGGTAGGCGATATCACGAAGTTGAACGCGTTGTCGGCCGCGAGGGCGTCGGCGCCTGCCCGTACGGTGCCGCGCATGTAGTTCGACGAGACGCTGAAGGGCGCGAAGACCACAGACGCCGAAGCGCCGGCCTCCACGCTGAGCGGCTTCGACTCGAGCGGCCGGCCGCCAATCTCCAGCGCGAGCTGTCCGTTCGTCAGTGCACGGGTGCCACGATTCACGACCGCGGCGGTCACCTCGACGCGCTCCTGGTTGGAAAACGTGGACCGGGTCAGCGAAACCGCCGTCACCGAGACGTTGGGCGCCTCGGTGCCACCCGTAATCGGCACGGGCGTCACAGTGGCTCCGGCGGGAAGTCGCGCGCCTTCCTCGCCTCGCCAGCCGCTGCGCTGGAAATCACTGATGAGGACAACTTCACGGCGCGGCAGCGGTGACTCGGCAAGGATGCTTCCCGCGACCTTCAACGCCGGCGCGTACCGCGTCGCTCCCGCTGATGTCTGGGCAGCCGCGACAGCCGACGACAACTGCGCCCGGTCGTTTCCGCCGACCGAACGAAGCGAAATCTCCGCACCCGTCGAGAACAGCACCAGCGACCCTCGATCGGCGGGTGCGAGGCCGTTGATAGCGTCATTGGCGGCCGCCCGGGCGCGATCCCAGTGGTCCCCATAGCCAATGCTGTAGCTCTGGTCGAGCAGGATGACGACTTCCCGCGCGCCGGTTCCCGGCAACGGCGGGGTTTCCCGCGTAAAGAACGGCCGCGAGAACGCGAGGACGATCAGCGCCAGCGCGGAGAGACGAATCAGCAGCAGCAGCCAGTTGTGAATCCGCCTGCGCTGCGTGGACTTGTACGGCACACGCTGCACGAACATCAGCGAGGGAAACCGCTGGATCTGCTTCTTCTCGCGCTGGATGAGGTGCACCAGCACGGGAATCGCCAGAGCGGCGAGCGCGACGAAGAAGAGGGGGGCGAGGAATCCCATGTCAGCAGCGACCTAACGAACCCGCATCCTCTTCTCGCGCGAGCCCAGATATCGGTACAGCGCGTGATCGAGCGGCTGCGACGTATTCAACAGCGTGTAGTCCACACGGACCTCTGAAAATCGCTGCTGCAGCGCGCTGATGTGCGCGTTGACCAGCGAAATGTACTCCTTGCGCATCGCGTCGGGCACAACCGGAATCTGCTCACCGCTCTCGAGATCCTCGAATGCCTGTGCATCAGAGAAACCGAACTCCAGCTCGGCAGGATCCATGACGTGAAAAACGATGAGATCGTTTCCCCGGAACCGCAGAGGCGTGATGGCGTCCACCACTTCCTCTGGGTCCTCATAGAAGTCTGAGACCACCACCAGCACGCCGCGCCGGCCGAAGTGCTCCGCGACCTTGTGCAACGGCTCCTTCATCCGCCCACCCGGCCGGCCGGCCTTCAGCCGGTCCAGCACGTGAAGAACGGTGTCCATATGCTTCGCTGACGGAGGGATGTGCTCGACAATCTCACTGTCAAACGCGACAAAGCCCACACGATCGCGCTGATGGTGCACAAGGTTCGTCAGGCACGCCGTCAGCATCCGCGCGTAGTCGAGCTTCGTGATGCCGCGGCTGCCGTAGTCCATGGACTTCGACACATCGAGCAGCACCGAGAAGTTCATGTTGGTCTCGGCTTCGTACTCCTTGATGTAATAGCGATCGGTCCGCGCCCACAGCCGCCAGTCCATTCGCCGGATGTCGTCGCCGGGAACGTAGCCGCGGTGCTCGGCAAAATCGACCGAGGCGCCGAAATACGGCGCCTTGTGCAAGCCGTTGATGAACCCGTCGCAGACCGCGCGCGCCACAAGTTCCAGATTCCCGATGCGCGCGAGCACCACCGGGTCCATGAACCGCGCGCCGGGAATCGCCGTGGGTGTGTGGGCGCCTAGAAGACTCATGTCACATCCCGCTCCGCGGCAGCGGCACGGCCTGGAGGAGTCGATCGACCAGGATGTCCGTAGTGATGCCCTCGGACTGCGCGTGGAAGTTCGTGATGATCCGGTGCCGGAGAATCGGGTGCGCGATCGCGCGGATGTCCTCGAAGCTCACGTGATACCGGCCGCTGGTGAGCGCGCGCGCTTTGCCGCCGAGCACCAGGTACTGCGCCGCACGAACGCTGGCGCCGAAGGCCACCCACTTCTTGACGTTCTCGGGGCAGGTCGAGTCCTTTGGCCGGCTCGCCCGGACGATATCCAGCGCGTGGCGCATCACGGGTTCAGCCACCGGCACTTTCCTGACAAGGCGCTGAAACGCGATCAGATCCTCACCGGAAATCGGACGCTCGAGCGTGGGATCCTGCAGCGCAGTCGTCGTCCGCACCACGTCGTACTCTTCGTTGTAGGGCGGGTGCTCAATCACGATGTGGAACATGAAGCGGTCGAGTTGAGCTTCCGGCAGCGGATACGTGCCTTCGAGCTCGATCGGGTTCTGCGTCGCGAACACGTAAAAGGGCTCTTCGAGCTTGTAGGTACGGCCCTGAATCGTGACGCGATGCTCCTGCATGGCTTCAAGGAGCGCCGACTGCGTCTTGGGTGGGGTTCGATTGATTTCGTCGGCCAGCACGATGTTGGCGAAAATCGGCCCCGGGGCAAACACCATCGAGCGTCGTCCGGTGGTCGAGTCCTCCTGCACGAGGTCTGTGCCGGTGATGTCGGACGGCATCAGGTCAGGCGTGAACTGTATGCGCGAAAACTTGAGCTGCAGCACGCGCGAGATGGTGTGAATCAACAGGGTCTTGGCCAATCCGGGTGCGCCAACGATCAGGCTGTTGCCACCGACAAACAGGGTGGCGAGCACCTGGGAGATCACTTCCTCCTGGCCGACGATGACCTTGCGAAGTTCCTTCAGGATCTGCTCGCGACCCAGCTTCATCCGGTCGGCGAGCGCGAGGTCGTCAGGGGATGCGAGGTCAACGGCCTCGGACTGATTCAGCACGGCTCGATCGCTCATGGCTTGGGATCTCCCTCGATTGTGCGGATTTCGCGTGTCTTCAGCGCGAGGTCGGTCACCAGGCGCTCGAGTTCGCTCGTGTACTTCGCGGGGGGCATACTCTCTTTCAGCAGCCGCAATGCCTCGACGCGGCGCTCCAGGTCCCGCCGTTCGAGATAGAGCGCCCTCAGCTTCGGATTTTCAGGCAGGGGCACGGCGTCCGCCGCTGAGCCGAGAGACAGAGCGGCCGCCAGCTTTCCCTCCGCTCCGGTCGCCGAGGGATCCTGACTCCCCTTCTTGTCGCCGTTGTCGTCGAGAAGCGCGTGCTCCGTTGCGAGAAGACCCTGCTGCTCGTAGGCGCGCGCGACCTCGGTCTTGGCATACGCGTACGCCTCGAGCATGCTCAGACGACGGTTCTTGTCCGAATCGGCGCCTTCGGTCGAGAACGCCTCAACGAAGTAGCCGCCAAAGAGCGTCGTGAACTGCTGAGCGCCCGATCGCGTCGCGGTAATGATCGTTCGGCCAGGCGCGGAGAGTTCTTCAACAAAGGGGCCGCTGGAACTCGCCGTGTTCACAAAGACGATATTGCGTGTGCGCAGCTTCTTCAGTTGCGTGTTGAAATCCGCCGCGGTCATGTCGGGGCCCGGCAGGTTGAATCGGGCCGTCTGACCATCGAAACTGCCGTGCCCGAACAGCACGACATACACGACGTCCTCGGGCGCCGCATCCTTTGCGAACGCAGTCAGTGCCTTGTCAATCTCCTCGCGAGTGGACCGGCCACCGACGCGCGGCCCGCCTTCTTTCGTGTCTGCGAGGTACACGAGCCGCTCCGGCGAGACACCAACCTTGGCGGACGCATCCGCCAGCGCTGTTCCCCACTTCTGGAACTGAGCACCGTGCTCGGGATCCCCCGACAGGCCGACGACAATCAGGAGGAAGGCGCGGAGCATCAGGTGAGTCCCACGACCCTGCGGTAGCCCCACTCCGCGCATACCAGCCCCATCAGGAGCAGCAGGACGATCGGCATGTTCCAGAGCTCGCGCTCTTCCACCGACGTCACGCCACGACCGGCGTACCGCACGTCCTCCGCCAGGCCGGCCGCATTCTCCGGCGTATAGAACCGCCCCGACGTCTCTTCCGCGATCCGCTTCAACGGCGCCTCGTGCATGGTCGGATCGAAGAACTCCGCGTCGCTGGCGCCGGCACGCATGAACGCCACACCGCTGCCGACGATGTCCGAGCCCCGCGAGGAGTCCACCGCAATCTCATAGGTGCCCGCATCGCTGCTCACGAACCTGCCGCGGTAGAGACCGTCACGATCTCCGGTCCATTCGAGTGGCACGTCGATAGACCCGCCATTCGGCGTGGTGACACGAGCCGTGACACTGGCGTCGTTCAACTCCACGTATGTCTTGTCGAGAACCGTCGCCTCGATTGTGACTGGCTCGCCCGGCTCGACCCGTTCGCTGGTCGAATGCGCTTCGACAACCCCTGGAACGCCGTCCACGAGCCAGCGCAGCAGCTGACGCCAGTAGTTTTCGTGCGTTTGATCCTCGAGGGAAATGGACGCGTGCATCTGCCACTGCCACGTGTCCTGGAGCGTGAGCGCCACCGACTTGCCGCGGCCGAACTGGTGCCACGTCAGCACGGGCTGCGAACGGCCACGTTCGTCGGTTCCGCTCAAGAGCACCGTGGCTGCGGGCTTGGGAACGAGCGGCGCATTCACCGACGTCACCTGCGGCAGATCCTTCCACCGCGCAATGGACGCGGATTCAGTGGCCGCGATCTGCGTCGCCGCATGCGTCTGGCCCGCACGAGTCGGTGCGATCTGGAGCCTGGCCAGGTCTGCAGGCTCCGATGCGCGAGTCTTCGCGTCGATAGCCAGCGGCAGCGCATCCGCCACCGGCGTGCCCCCGTAACCGCCTTCACCAAACGACCGCGCGCCGCCGAGCATCAGGAGTCCCCCGCCGCGGCGATCGACGAAGTCCGCGATCATCTGCAGCTGATCACCGGAAAACGCACCCGCTTCGATGCTCCCCAGAATGATCGCCCTGTAGGAGAACAATTCCTCACGGGTCTTGGGGAAGCCACCGACGAGCTCATCGGCGCCATCGACGCCGATGCGCATGAACTTGTTGTCCGCGGTGCGCTGGAGCGCGACGACCTGGAGATTCTTGTCCTCGTCCACCGCCCGCCGGATGAACTTCATCTCGAAACGCGGTTCACCCTCGAAGTACAAGATCTTCTCGCGCACGTCGCGCACGTCGATGAGTGTCTCGCGCACGTTGTTCTGCGTCACGACCTCGTCGGGTAGCGGCGCCACACGGAACTTGAACAGGCGCGGGCCAGGCTCAGATGCCGTGGCGCGAACACGGGCCGTCGCCGGGCTGCCGTCGTTGGGGAGCTGCACCTTCTCGGACCCGACGATACGCCCCTCGTCCTCCACATCCACCGTCACGGTGCTTCCGGCATAGCCCGTCTGGGTGACCACCACGTCCACAAGCAGGGAGGCGTCCTTCAGTACCGTTCGCGGAGTGCTGACCCGGTCGATCTGCACGTCGCGCGGCAACTGGGCGCTGCCAACACCAACCGTGTACACAGGCAGCTTCTCGGCCTTCAACCCAAGCAGCGCCTCGCTCAAGGAGGCTTCACTCGTGTCGGCGCCATCCGACACCAGGACAATGCCGGAAACCGGTAATCCCGTGAGCTCCTCGCGCGCTCCGTCGAGCGCGGCCCCTAGCCTGGTCTGCGATCCGGCAAAGGAAAGGTCGTTTGCGGACTCGAGACGCCCCGCGGTCGCCGAAAAACGGAAGGTTCGCACGAGAAAACGATCCGACAACGCCTTGATGAGCGGGCTTTCGGGGCCGCCAAACTGCTCCCGGACGTAAGAGCCCCGGGGCTGGCCCTGCCAATCTGGAATCTGCATGCTCCTGGAGTCGTCCAGGAGAACCGCGACGACGTTTTGTTGGGGAATGGCCGCGCGGACGACGAGGGTGGGACGGAAGAGACAGAACAGGACAACGGCCAGGGCCGCCATTCGAAGGCCGGTCAGGACGATTCGATCGCGTAGCCGGCCCTTTCCACGGACGCTGCGGTAGGTGACGATCGCCGCCACCATGACCGCCCCGGCGAGCGCCGCTGCCACCATCGACCCGGTGCTGAGGTCGAAGCGCAGCTCACCCTGCTGGAAGATGACCGGCCTGTGGCTGAAAAGAAATTGAAAAATGGCGTCGAACAACGTTCTCTCCGGGAAGACGCTCGTTCGTGACGAGCGCCGATCATACATGTTGCCGCTGCCCGGCGGAACGCCTTCGCGGCCCCTTAGAACTATCTACGCCAGCCGACCGCGCTTATCGTACTTTGCAAAACCCGGGGGTTCAAACGAAAGCCCGTCGCCCGCGAACACCCGCCGGTAAGATAGGCACCCGAGCATGATGCCCGTGGCGCCCCCCGATCCGGCAGCTGCATCAGCCACGAGTGCCCCGGCCGCTCCGTCGGCAGGCCTCGCGCTCGACGCGGATCTGTCGTTCAAGATCGGCGCGGTCATCGTGCTGGCCGTGCTGTATCTGCTCTTCCTCAACCGCTTTTCCTTTGATCTCAACGGCGAGCGCTACTTCGTCCTGAGCGACGACCAGATGATTTCCATGCGGTACGCCCGGAATCTGGCGACGGGGCTTGGCCCTGTCTGGAATCCGGGAGAACGCGTCGAAGGATTCACGAACCCGCTGTGGACGGCCTACATGGCGCTCTGGCACCTGGTGGGAGTGTCGCCAGCGAAGATTTCGCTCCCTATTCTCCTGACAAGCGCAGTGATCCTGATCCTGAACGCGTTGACCGTGTACTCGATCGCAGCGAAGTTGTCGCCGCGGTCGAGACCGGTGCCGCGAGTCGCGATGGTCCTCGCCGGAACCTATTGGTCTCTCGTCCACTGGTCGCTCGAGGGTTTTGAAGTGGGCTTGACGGCCCTGCTCGCCAGCACCGTGGCGCTTCAGGCGTTCGTGTATGAGGAATCACAACGGACCCGCCAACTCGTCCTCATAGCCCTCTGCCTGATTGCCCTGGGCTGGACGCGCGTGGAAATGCTTGCCGTCGCCGGCATCCCGGTCGCCTACCTGATGCTGACCGAATCCAGCCGGTCCAGGCTCTTTACCTTCGTGGCGTTCCCCGTGGCAGCAAGCCTCGCGCTGCTCTTTGGCGCGCGGTTCTGGTACTTCGGCGAATGGCTGCCCAATACCTACTACCTGAAACTCACGGGCATCACTCTGCGTGACCGAACGTTCATGGTCTCGAAAAAGCCGGGACGACGCTCATGACGCACCTCTCGTTCGTGCTCGCGCCGATCGTGCTGACAGGCTTCACGCTCACCCGCCACCGGAGGATTGCCGTTCTGCTGGCGATGTGTACCGTCGCAATGGCGTATACGGTTTACATCGGTGGCGATACCTGGGAACGTCCGTATCACGCAAGCCGCTTCCTGGCGGCGATCACGCCGCTCCTCATCTGTGTCGCCCTCAGCCTGACCCGCGAACGTGTCGCCCAGCGTCACGGGTCGATCGCGCCGGTGGTGGTCACTGTCCTTGGACTGCTGATGGCCACGGGACTCAGCGGGCGCAGTTTTCGAGCGTGGCTGCGAACGGACATGGATCACAACAAGCTCTTCGGCCAGGTGGTGCTCGGCGAAATGCTGCGGGAGCAGGCGGCCCCAGACGCCCGGATTGCCGTCGTGTGGGCGGGAGCCGCACCGTACTTTTCCGGTCTCTACACGATCGATCTGTTGGGCAAATCCGACAAATTCATCGCCCGTACTCCGCCCCACAACATGGCGCTCGGCCACAACAAGTGGGACAACGCGCACAGCATCGGCGAGCTGAAACCCGACTACATCCTCGAACTGTGGGACCGCAGCCCGGAGAGTCTTGCCTATGTCACCGGGCTCGGATACTCCGAAATGCCGAACGGCATTTTCGTCCGTTCGCGCTGACGCTGCCGAACGCGCGAGTCACATCAGAGCAGGCGCACGACCAGAACGGTTCCCACCGCGATCGACACCCATCGCGCGGCCTGGGGCCGTGTGTGCTTGAGATTGTTCCACTGCCACGCGAGCGCAATCATGGGAACAACGACGGCCGCGACGAACAGCAGCGTCACCGGCAGCGAGAGCGCTTCTCCGTACGACTGGTGCAGGCCCCTGTTCCACACCGACCCGTACACGACGCACAAGTGCACGAAGTACACGACGAGTGACTCCTGAGCCACGGCACCAAACACATGCGGCAGCTGACCGATGCGATGGCTGATGTGCGCCACGATGCCAAGAATCACCAGGCAGATGCCGCTTCGCAGCAGGAGCTGTCCCGGGATCCAGCTCCAGTCGTCCACACCAGCTGCCCCGGTGGGCCCAATGCTCATGTTCGACGCGACCGCAACGAGCACGCCGCCGGGCAGGAGCATGCCCCAGTTCGCAAACGTCCGCAGGCTCGCCGTGCCCCACTGCGCGAATAGCTGACCGATGCCCGCGCCCAGCAGGACGAACGCTGCCCAGGGGAAGATCGGAAACAGCGAGCCGGTGGACGAAGAAAGGTACGAGGAGAGAAAGAGGGGCAGAGTTCCAGACCAGTCGGTGCGCCACACTGCGGGGGCTGCGACCACGAGGAAAGCGGCAAGAGTGAACGCCGCAACGGTGAACATCCGCCGCGTACGCACGACCATGACGAGCAGCTGAATCAGTACGAACGTCACCCCGATCAGCTGGAGAACATCGACGGCGAGAAAGTTGCGCCACTGCGTATCGGACGCTTCAGCCAACTGCGAGAAGTGTCCCACCGGAAAGTGCAACCCGTATCCAAGCAGCACGAAGAGCCCGAAGCGCCTCAGCCGTTTCACCACGGCAGCGGAGGGATTCACGTGACTCGGCCAGTGACGGGACGTCGCAATACTGAACGCGAATCCGGAGAGCAGCAGAAACAGCGCGGACGTCAGGCCGCGTTGAAACTGCCAGACATTGAACCATTCACTGGAGCGGTAGGACGTTGACAGGAGCGCGCTCGAGGTGTGGCCGGAAATCATCAGCACCACTGCCAGCGCGCGGGCAAGGTCGATGAAGATCACGCGGCCGGCGTGACGGGGCCTCTCCTTCAATGGGTCATCGCATAGAGCAGTACGTTGATACCCAGCGCATACCCATTCGGGGAGAACTGATAGAAGAAGCCGGGGTCTTCGCCTTCGCGCTCCCACGAGTCGGCGATGTCCGTGTTGTGCGTCATCACGACCATGATCCGGCCATGCGAGTCGCGAATCGCGCGGAAGTTGACGTGTTCGCTGTCGGGACCGCGCTCCGAGGTCTCGCGGCCCCGCGACCGACGCCAGAAGCCGATGTTCGTAATCTGCGGCACCGCGGTCACGATGAACTGACTGCTGAAGATTGGATCGCTCAGAGGGATATCCTCGATCGGATACTGCGACGGGGGAAGCACCTTCGCGATCTCACGACTCCACTGGTCCCACGCGGCCGAGCCCCAGAAGTCGTCCACCCACAGAAAGCCTCCCTTCAGGAGATACAACTGCAGCTGTGCGGCTTCGGCGCTGCTGAGGCCCACGGTCCCCACATCCGACGCCATCGTCATCGGACATTCGAAGAGCGCTTCATCCGTGAGACGAACGACATAGTGGGTGGGTCGCCGGGCACTTTCAAACGGGACCGAGGTCTTCGTGAGCTCGGACAGGCGGATCATGAGATTGATCTCGCCGTAGGGGTAGTCGGTGCGCCAGCCACCGCCAGACGGCTCGCGCCTGACGCTCGTGTACTGGATTCGGCAGAACGAGAATGCCCGATCCGAACGATCGGCCGGAGGATAACGTGCGGCCGCATTGCTGTCGCCGCGAAAGCCGAAGCCGAACTGCGCGTACGCTGCCCCGGCTGATGCCAGAAGAACGGCACACGCGACGGCTATGCGGAGGCGGCGGACTCCTGACACAGTTTGGCCTTCAACCGTAATCTGCCCTAGAGCTTATCAGGCAGTGGGACTTCAGCGGTCGGTCCGAGCACGGTCGTCCACTCGCGCACCCACCACTTCTTCACCAACCCATTCACGACATACGGATCGGTTTTGGCGAACTGCTCGGCGGCTTCTGGCGACGATCCACGGAACAGCAGCACAGCGCCGTCCGGCGGATTCGCGAGGGCGCCACCAAGCACCATCTCGCCGCGCGCGACTGATTCGCGGGCATGACCAATGTGAAGCGCTCGAAGCGGCACGCGACGGGTGACGTAGTCGTCAACGACGTCGTAGAAAAGGAGATAGTGCATATGTGTACTCGTGATGTGCGACGGTTCGAGGTTCGATAGTGCGACGGTGCGTGTGCGAAGTGCGACAGTTAGTTAGAGAGCGACAGTTAACGGGTGCGAAATGCGCTCCTAGTGAGACGCGTAAACCGTGAGTTGTCCTTTGCGGTCGAAGGACATCACGTTGTAAGCCTGCGCTTTGACGCCTGGCACTTCCATGCCAGGTGATCCGATCGGCATACCGGGGACCGCGAGACCAAGCACAGCGGGGCGCTCTTTCAAGAGCCGCTTCACATCGGCCGCGGGAACGTGACCTTCGAGTGCGTATCCATCGACTGTTGCGGTGTGACACGATTGCGCCGAGCGAGGCACCTGATTCTTTGCCTTGATATCGCCCAGATCATCGAACTCGACCACACGCGTCGCGAAGCCGTTGTCCTGGAGATGCTTTACCCAGTTGGCGCAGCAGCCGCACGTGGGGGACTTGTAGACCTGCACTAGAGGCCCTTGAGGCGCCTGACGCTGCGCTGACGCGCCACTCATCGACACCATGACAGCCAGGAAGGCTGTCCCGAATACTCGTTTCAACATTCTGTTCTTCCTTACTGGACAGCCGAGGTGGACGTCGATGCTGGCGCTGCAGGTGCCGCCGCGGGCGTGGGCGCTACGGGCGCGGGAGCCGGTGCCGGCGCGGGCTGTTGCTGTTGCGGACGACGCGGCATCTCGTCGCCGGAAAATCGCGGCAGGCGCTCTTCGCGCATCGCCAGGTGATATACGGCGGCGGCGATCGCAATCGCCGACTTCTTCACGTCGTCCTCGACGATACGCTCGTAGGTGTCCAGGTTCGTATGCCAGGAGTAGGTGGCGTACTGAATCGGATCCTGAATCATGCCGATTCCAGGCAGGCCGGCTTCATTGAACGACGTGTGATCGGTGCCACCTCGCTGGCGGCTGCGCGTCGTGCTCGCGCCCAGGACGCCCAGATCCTTGAAGGGTGCCATCGCGTCGCGAAGAATCGTCCCCGCCGCGGGTGGCCCAAAGACGGTCATACCCCGCACGCGCCCGGTACCGTTGTCGATGTTGAAGTAGCCGGCAAACTTCTCAAACGCAGGCTTTGGTTCTTCAACCGTCCCAAAGTGCTCTTTCACGTACGCCTGCGAACCAAGAAGTCCCTGCTCTTCCCCGCTCCAGAGCGCCACGCGAACGGTGCGACGCGGCTGGATGCCAGTTGCGACCAGAATGCGCGCCGCCTCCATCATCACGGCACACCCGATCGCGTTGTCGGTAGCGCCGGTGGCAGCGTGCCACGAGTCGAGGTGCCCGCCGAGCATCACGACCTCATCCGCCTTGTCAGACCCGGGAATTTCCGCGACGACGTTGTAGCTGGTGCGACCTTCGGGATAGGTGCGATTGACGATGTCGAATTCGAGTTCTACGGTGCGCTTGTCGTTGAGCAGTCGCCAGATGCGCCCGTAGTCCTCGTTTCGCATCACCACGGTGGGCGGTGCTTTCGCCAGGTCGTACGACGGGTTGTTGAACGCACGAATCTGACCGTGGTCGCGACCGGCGTCGTTGATTCGCACCAGCGCACCATTCGAGAGTAAGAACTGGTTCAGCTGTTCCTGGATCTGGTTGTTCGTCAACGGCTGCGCGTCGGTCGGTTGCGCCGGCTGCTGTGGTTGTGGTGCCTGCTGTGGCTGGTTCGCCGGAGGACCGGCCGGAGCTGCAGTCAGCTGCGTGACCAAATCCGCATCCTCACGCCGCAGCGCCGGAGGATTGAAGGTCACGAGTACCGATTGCGGTACTCCCACGAGAACAACCTTGCCCTTGACCACGTCCTTCAACGGATCGAGGTAGGCCGTGAGCGCCGGGCGCGTCGGACGCTGCGGGAGCGTCAACTGCAGTGCCTGCCCTCGTACCACTCCGTTGGTACCTGGTGTCCACGCCAGGGCTTCGACGACGAGCGCGTCTTTGGCGGGTGATAGAAGGTGCGCGGTCAAACGCTCGTTGGTCCATCCATCCCGCGCGAAATCCCAGGGTTCCAGGCGACCGCTCTTGAGTCCCCACGAGTGCATCTGTTCGATCGCCCATTCGCCGGCAGCCTTGAGGTTTGGGGACCCGGTGAGCCGTGGGCCATAGACGTCGGTGAGAACGTGCAGGGTGTTCAACACCTGCGAGTTGTTGGTGCCCTCCTGGCGAATCTTCCAGAACACGTCCTGGTCGATCCGTTCCTGGGCGGCGATGACCGCACCACCAAGGACCAGCGCCGCGACGAAATAGAAGGCTCTTCGCATGTCAGCCTGCCGGCGGCGGAATGGTACCACGAAGGGCGTTCGTGTCTCCGTGCTCACAAATTGTCGATTGCGACGGGCGGGATCGCGTCGTCTGGCACGAACCCGAAGACGGCCCCGTAGAAGTAGAGCTCTGCCTCCAGACACCGGACGATCGTTTCCGCCTGGCGGAAGCCGTGTTGCTCGCCCTCGAAGGCGAGATACGCCACCGGCAAACCCCTGGCTCGAACGGCGTCGGCCATCATCTCGGATTGGTTCGGGGGGACGACCTTGTCCTCCAGGCCCTGAAAGAGAATCAGCGGGCACCCGAGCTTCTCGAGCGAGTGAATCGGCGATCGATCCCGGTACGTCTGGCGGGCCTCGGGATACGGACCTATCAGGCTGTGCGAATAGCGTGACTCGAACTTGTGCGTGTCGAGCTCGAGCGCCTCGAGATCGCTGATGCCGTAGTAACTCGCTCCTGCCCTGAATACCTCGGGGTGAAACGTGAGTGAGGCCAGAGTCGTGTAGCCGCCAGCGCTTCCACCGCGAATACTCAAGCGCTGTTCGTCGGCCTTGCCCTTCGACGCGAGGTACCTCGCCGCAGCAATCACATCGTCCACATCCACGATGCCCCAATGACCGTTGAGTCGCTCGCGATAGAGACGGCCATAGCCCGTGCTGCCGCCGTAGTTCACATCCACGACTGCGAAGCCTCGCGTGGTCCAGTACTGCACCTGGAGGCTCAGCGTGGAGTGCGCCGCCGCAGTCGGTCCGCCGTGGCTGATCACGATAAGAGGAGGACGTTCAGGGGCTGGCGCATCGAAATCAGGGTTGAGCGGCGGATAGTAGAACGCGTGTGCTGTACGTCCTTCAGTCGTCGGGAACTCGACTGGTTCGGCTCGCGAAATCCACTCCCTGGCGAGCGGCATCGAGGACGCCTGACGCAGGATTTCCTTCTGTCCCGTGCGCACATCTATTCGAACGACCGCGTCGAAACGTGTGGCGGCGCCGGCGACGACCACCGCATGCGTGTCGCCAGACACCAGCCACTCGTTGGGCTGAAGGTCGTCTGTCAGATCGGTAAGGGCCCCCGTCTCGAGGTCAATCGTGGCGAGACGCCACGTCCCGCCACGTGTGTAGGAGACGACCAGGGTGGACGGCCCCGCCTGCGCCCAGACTGACGTGCCGAACACCCACTGCGGACGCCCGAACTCGGCGTCAGGCGGCGGATTGACCACCAACTCCACGCAACGATCCGAACCACCCGAACGACCCGAACGTTCCGAACGATAAAGCCTCCACCATCCCGTCCTGTCGCTCGAGAAGTGCAAGGTACCGCCAGATGACCAGCCGGGCTGGTAGATGGACTCGCGACTGCCCCCGGCCACGCGAACAGGATTCTCGAGTGCTCCCGAGGCGCCAATCGTCGCCGTCCAGAGCTCAGTGCCATCCCACGGCATCTGCGGATGATTCCAGGAGAGCCAGGCGAGCGTCGAACCGTCCGGACTCACACGCGGTGTCGAATAGAAGTCTGCTCCTGCGACCAGCACCTCGGCTTCAGCCAAGGCACCATCCAGCGAAACCGCGACGAGCGCATTCACCGGCTCGCCGGTGTTCGAGTGGTCTTCACGAACGCCGATGAGACGCCTGTGCCGGCTGTCCATGCTGAAGTCGGCGTACCTCTTTCCTCCAGGGGGTGTCAGCGGTACTGCCTCAACGATTCCGGCCTGATTCCCGCTGCCGTCGCCCGCGCTGCCCCCGACGACGATCTGGTAGACCCGCTGGTCCGAGAAATTCACGCAGTACGCAACGCCCTCGGCAACCAGAAACGCACCGCCTCCATACTCGTGCACACGAGTACGCACATTGAAGCCAGCCGGCGTGACGTCGTTGATCGATCCGTCAGGCGTTCGCCGGACGAGAACGTACCGACCTCCCTCGTGCGGTCGTCCCTCGAGCCAATGGATATCCTCGCCGTCCATGGCCACCGCGCCGAGGCGCAGACCGGCTTCGGCAACGGCCGCAGCGGACAGAGGGGATTTCCAGGTTCCGAAAGGAGCGGTTCGAGACATGGCGAGCGAGAGGAATGAGGCGTCGCCCGGGCTAGCTGCCGTCTCTGATCACGCGACAGGATTCGATGTCGAACGCGGTCTCGCCAATCGCGATCCGTGTCTGATCTCGAAGTCCCCTGGCGAACTGCATGAATCGAAACACGTCGGCGAAGTTGGTGGCCAGCCCAAGCGACACACGAATCGCGCCAGCACTTTTTCCACCTCGGTGCGTGATGAACTGCAGGAAGCGCGGCAGTGTCATGTCGGAGTTCTCGGCGATGGCCGCCGCGATATCCTCCTCTGTGAGACCTTCGGCCGTTTCGCCTGGACCAGGGTTGCAGAAGCATCCGGTGCGGACCGAAATGCCTTGCTGGCTCGCAAGCTCCTCCACCCGGCGGTAGTCCAGGAGACGTCCTTCCGCATCGTAGAAATTCATGGTGATGGTGGCCCCTCTGGCGACCGTTGTCGCCGGGCCATAAAGGCGTACCATCGGCCGACCGTTCGAATGACGGAGATCCAGCAACTGTTGCAACAACCAGTCAGTCAGACACTTTGTCCTCGTCTGAACGACATCGACACCTACTGACGCGAGATACCGCAAACCGATCGCCACTGCGGGGATCGCGAGGTAGTTGAGCGTGCC
Source organism: Acidobacteriota bacterium (assembly GCA_013140775.1). Lineage (GTDB taxonomy): Bacteria > Acidobacteriota > Vicinamibacteria > Vicinamibacterales > UBA2999 > JABFSA01. The sequence goes on from JABFSA010000044.1 coordinate 40,215, forward strand.
ATCCTCGAAACCGGCTTCGCCCGGTGAGAGGAGACGATGGCGTCCACGCACCGTGGCGAAATTCACCGTGCCACCCGCAAACCATGGACGCCTGAGCGTCTTCAGCGCATCGTTCCTGGCGAGAAGACAGCCCACGCCGGTGGGATAGCCGAACATCTTGTAGAAGGACACGCTGACAAACTCGGGACGCACCCTTTGCAGGTCCAGGTGGTTTGACGGAACGAACGCCGCTGCATCCAGGAGCACGTGCCACCGTCTGTCGTGCGCCTCTTCCACGAGCTCCAGAGGATGCTGCACGCCGCTGAAGTTCGACTGCGCGGGGAACGCAAAGAGGTTGTTGCGTGACGGATCCACCGCACCAATCGAGGTCTCGAGCTCCTGACGATCGATTCGCAGATCAGGAGTCGTCAGAGGAACGTATGAGATGGACGCGCCTTTGGCTGCGGCAAATTCGCGGATGCCGTTCACCGAATTGTGGTTGTCGGCTGTCAGCAGCAGACGGCCGCCGGATGAGAACGCGTAGGATTCGCCGACCAGTTTGATGGCAGCGGTTGCGTTCTGTGTAAAGACGGCCGTATAGCCGTCTGCGTTGAACCACCGCAGGATCGCGCGCCGCGCCTCTTCGACCAGGTCGGTTGTTTGTAACGAAGTCAGGCTGGCCGAATGCGGATTCCCGAACACCCCCCGCGTGAGCAGGTCGGCGTGTTCCCGGATCTGGCGCTCCGCGTAAAGACCACCACCCGTATAGTCCAGGTACACGTGTCCCCCGGCGTCCAGGCGCCCATAGTCGGATACTCGAAGCTCATCGAGAACGCTCGTCGCAGCGTACTCAGGATGAAGCGTCAGGAACTCGTCGAGCGCTACGCGTTCGGCTGTCGAGGCGGATGTCCGGCGGGGAGCCACACGACCATTATGAACGGTGACCGGTTTCGAATCCCGAATCCCGAATCCCGAGTCGATCCATCATGTGCGGGCGCGCCATGAAGAACTACATCGGAGCACTTGACCAGGGAACGACCAGCACCAGGTTCATCGTGTTCGACGCGGCCGGCCATGAGGTCGCCAGGCATCAACTCGAACACCGACAACTTCTCAGCCAGCCAGGCTGGGTCGAGCACGACCCGATCGAAATCATCTCGCGTGTGGACGAAGTCATCGCTGGGGCGCTTCGCGCAGGGAATTTGTCCGGCAACGATCTCGCGGCCATCGGCATCACGAACCAACGGGAAACAACGGTCGCCTGGAATCCGCGAGACGGTCGCCCCTGGCACAACGCGATCGTCTGGCAGGACATTCGAACCGACGAGGCGGTGGCAGGGCTCGAATCACGTCACGCCTTTATCCGCGAGCGGACCGGGCTGCCTGCGGCAAGTTACTTCTCAGCGATAAAGCTGCAGTGGATTCTGGGCCGCGTTGAGAATCTCCGGGAACGAGCTGAGCGGGGCGAAGCCCTGTTTGGCACGATTGACAGCTGGATCATCTGGAACCTGACCGGCGGTGTGAACGGCGGCCTTCACGTGACCGACGTGACCAACGCAAGCCGCACACAGCTGATGAACCTTCATACCCTGGCATGGGATGACGAGCTGCTGTCGATCTTTGATGTGCCCCGTCGGATGTTGCCGCGAATCTGCCCTTCGTCTGATTCCTCGGCATTCGGCACGACGCGATCGGACGGACCACTGGGCGCCGAGGTGCCCATCGCAGGCAATCTTGGCGACCAGCACGCAGCGGTCGTGGGCCAGGCCTGCTTCGCCCCTGGCGCCGTGAAGAACACCTACGGAACCGGCAACTTCATCCTGCTCAATACAGGTGAGCGCATGGTGCCGTCCTCTTCCGGGCTGATCACCACGCTCGGGTATGCGCTCGAGAAGGGGCACCCGGTCTTTGCGCTCGAAGGCTCGGTCGCCGTCACAGGATCCGCGGTGCAGTGGCTTCGCGACCAGCTTGGTGTCATCAAGACCGCTGACGAGATCGAACCGCTCGCCGCCAGCGTTCCCGACAGCGCGGGCTTGTTCTTTGTGCCGGCGTTCTCCGGACTGTTCGCCCCCTACTGGCGAGCGGACGCGCGAGGCATCATCGCAGGGCTGACCCGCTTTCACACAAAAGCGCATCTGGCGCAGGCGACGCTCGAAGCCATCTGCTTTCAAACGCGTGCGGTGCTCGACGCGATGGTCCGGGATTCAGGTGTGGAGATCGCGGTGCTCAAGGTAGACGGGGGTGCAACGGCCAACAACCTGCTGATGCAGCGTCAGGCCGACATCCTCGGCGTCCCTGTCGTTCGCCCCGTCGTCTCGGAAACTACCGCGCTCGGCGCTGCGTACGCCGCCGGGCTCGCGGTTGGTCTGTGGACGGATGTCGCCTCCGTTCAACGCCAGTGGAAGGCCGATCGGCAGTGGGAGCCTTCGTGGAGCGCCGACCGGCGGGACGCCGTCTATGACGGATGGCGCAAGGCTGTGGACCGAGCCGTCGGCTGGGTCGATCACGCCGATTGATTCCTCGCGAGCCCGAGGGCGTCAGCGAACCCTGGCGCGCGTAAAGAGGTAGTCCTGGAGAACCAGGTTGTCGACGTAGTATGGCGCGATCAGGCTGTCGAACTCCGCCCGTATCGCCGCCAGCTTCTGAGGATCGCCAGCCAGGCTCTCCACGAGCTTTTGAATCGGACCCACTGATGTCTCCATGAACAGCCGATAGTGCGCCAGGCTCAGCGCAGGGATGGACATCGTGCCGCGCACGAAGAACGGGGCGTCAAACCCCGCGGCGAGACGTTCGGTGATGATCGCGGGAGTACCCCACAGAGGCGGAGGCACTGCCCCGGGAGGCGGAGGAGGCGAGTTCCGGCCGACGAACGAAAAGAAGCGGCCGACCACGTGTTCCGGAGGCCACGTGGCAAACGCCACGCGGCCGCCGGGCTTGAGGACACGGCGCATTTCCGCGATCGCCACGTCTGGACGTGGCGCAAACATATGCCCGAACTGACTTGTGACGACGTCGAATGACGCGTCTGGATAGGGCAAAGCCTCGGCGTCGCCTTCTTTCCACTCGACGTCCACACCGGCGATCCCCGCGTTCTGTCTCGCCTGCTCGAGCAGCGGCGGCGTGAGATCGAGGCCTGTCACCTTTGCGCCGGTCCGGGCCGCCGTGATTGCGACGACGCCGGTGCCAGTGGCAACATCGAGGACCTTCTCGCCGTGGGCAATGCCCGAGAACTTCACCAGTTGAGCAGCAACCGGCGTCGTGAACAATGCCGTGGGCGTAAACGACGCCCACATTTCCCGTTGCTTGTCTTTGAACCCTGCAAATGGATCGGTATCACTCATGCGTTCCTCCTCCCGGTGAAGGCTCCGAGATCCTACTCCTCAACGCGGTCGCGAGCGTGAGTGACGGGCTCATCGAGCGCGGGGTATGCTCGGAGCAGGCCGACAACGATGGATCCGTCTGAAGTCCCGCTCGATCGCACGCCTCCTCCGCCCGGCGCTGACCGCGGGAAATCTGCCCTGCCGTGGCTGGTCGGCGCTGTTGTCGTTCTCGTGGCAGGAGCAGCTGTCTGGTACCTCGTCGGTCGACGCGGCACCTCGGAAGCGCCGGCGGCGCAAGCGGCAGCGCCTGCTGCCGAATTCCTGATTCCCGCACACGGATCGGAAGGAATTTGCGTCCCTGCTGACGAGATCCCGCTTCCACGGCTCGACGAGGTCAATGACTTCGCCAGCATCATGGCCAGTACGCTGTCTCAGCATCCGCGCGCCGTGGCGTGGCTGGCCACCGACGATCTGGTTCGCCGTTTCGTGACGGTCGTGGATGCTGTCGCCACCGGCAAGAGCCCCGCTGTGCACCTCAGCGCGCTTCGGCCCTCTGGTGCTTTTCGGACGACTGAAAAGGGGGACGCGCTTCTCATCGATCCTCGAACCTTCCAGCGTTTCGCACCCGTCGTCGAGGCCGTCAACTCGGTAGACGTGGCGGCAACGGTGCGCGTGTGCTCGGCGTTGAAGCCGCGCCTCGATGACGCCTATGCGGAACTCAAGCACGGCGGCACATTCGACGAGACGCTCGAACGCGCGATTGTGTCCCTGCTTCAAACACCGTCCCTCGCGCCCGACACCCGGCTCGCGCCCCAAGGCGGCAGCTTCCAGTTCGAAGACTCGGCTCTCGAGGGGCTGACGCCGGCCCAGAAACATCTGGCACGGATGGGGCCCGCCAACGCGCGGGCGATTCAGAACAAGTTGCGTGAGATCGCGGTCGCGATAGGCATTCCCAGCGAACGTCTCCCGTAGGCGCGGGTTTCACCTGCGCCCGTCGTACCACTGAAAACACTCGTCCGGACTTCGAAGCGTGCGTCCGCGCTGCCACACCGTCCGTATGGCAAACGTGATCGCCTCGCGAGGGGTGTACAGGCGCGCTTTTCTCGCGCTCGTGAGCAGGGGATGACGATGAAGGATTTCGATCGTACGCCCAGTGCGACGAGCGAGCCGCTTCAGCCGGCGAAACAGGTCGATTTCCTCAGCCGCAAACAACTCCAGGCTGAAACCTCCCGCCTGCCGAAACGCGGCCGCGTCGCAGAAGATGAACGACCCGGCCGCCCATCGGGTGACGCGGCTGGTCAGGTTCCAGCACCCGCCGACGAACACGACCGCCCGATCGGCGTTTCGAAGCGGACAGT
>JABFSA010000122.1 GCA_013140775.1 Acidobacteriota bacterium
AGCTGGCGGCTTGGTGCCGGATCGATACCCTCGCGCAGCAACTGGTTGGCGATGCCTGGCGTCATGTCCGGGATCGGCAGCTCGGTCGAGATCGCGCCGGCGGTCATGGCCCCGGCGCCGGCAAGCATCCTTGCGCGCTCGACTGTCCCTGGTTCGATTCTGTCAACGCCGGCGTCGTCTGCCGCCCGCGTCATCGATCGTGAAGCGCTTGTCTCCAGGGTGGCGTTGCCAGCGGCATCGCGCTCCAACCGTGAGGCTGCGATTTCGTTGTCGGGCCGCCGGTAGCTGAGATAGGACGATGTGCGGCGGCGTTGCAGACGTTTCGCCTTCGTGCCAATCGCCATGCGAGTTTCGATTTCGAGCAGGAACTCGTTGCCGCGCTTGAGGGCCGAGCGAATCTTTCGGTAGTTGCGAGGTGTCACCGTCGCTTCTCCGCAGGCCCCGACGTCGGCGGGGGGCGGCCCAAGAATCTCGGACGCCATCGCGTAGAGGACCATGGCCTCGTTGATCGACTCCGTCGTGAACTCCGAGAACAGGCTGTCGGCCCAGTCCATGAGGTTCGAGACGTACTTCATGACGACGGACTTCTGGTACGCCGACAACCTCGATCGCGCAATGGCGTGTGGATTGAGTGGATCTTTCTTGTAGGCTTCGATCGCGTCGTCATCGCGAAGCAATTCGCGGAGGCGTAACGGTGTCAGGCCGCGGAACTGGATGTAGCGCCACACCCGATCTCGCAGCGCTTGCGTCCGCTGGGTGCCGGTCATCCCGTTCATCGGTGGATCGGCGTCTGGCGGTGCGGTGGGATTGAAGATGTAGTGGTACCAGTCCTGTGCCGCGCGATAGTTTTGACGCCCGTTCAAGTGATTCGCGATGAGAAACGGGATGTGAAAGTAGACCTCGCGGTAGTACACGCCGAGCGGTCCCTGGAAATCGATGGTGCCTGCCTGTGCCGGGCCCAGTACCGTCAGGCCGCTCGTCGAGGTCAGGAGGTGAGGACCTTCGCCGAGATTCTTCTGTGTCTCGATGTCCAAAAGCAGATCGATCCCGCCGGTGAAGAGCGTCTGCGACAGTTCCCGAATGAGGGTGGTGCCGATTCGGAGGCCCATCCATCCGCTGCTGCTGGTCGCCGGGTCCTGCAGAACGCACAGGGCGTCGGTTCCCGCCGACAGCACGAGTCCCGTGCCGCCGGCCGCACCGCCAATGCCGGTCGCCCGTGCGTCAGTGATACGCAGCGTTCCCACGGGTGCACCACGCAGCGCGGGTGTGAGCTTGAGCTGGCCGACGAAGGTGCTGACCCGTGTGGGTTCGTAGCCGCGTCCCTCCCAGAATCTGGTCGTATCGTCGTCCGCGACGAGGTATTGAAAGGCCGATGGCGACATGACGGCGAGCGGCAGCACGTTGTTCGGCGAACTGGTGGGGGCGTAGAGACGGCGGGCTGCTCCATCCTGGCCGATATGCAGGACTCGACGTTGTGGTGCCCAGATCGTCCGCAACCCGTCCAGTACGGAAAGCTCGTTGGACTTGAACTTCCGGTCGAAGAGGTCTGCGTGCTCGTTGAACATGTAAGCGCCATAGTTCACGAACAGGCGGTTCGACCAGATCGGCTCGCAGGCGAGACGTTCCCAATGCGCTCCGCGCAGGGAATAGTCATCCTTGGGTTCGTTATGCTGTTGTCCGTCGGTTGCGTAAAACGGGATCTGCGAAGGCACTGATGTGCCGCCAATGCTGATGCTCTGCGCGGACCGTCCCTTGGCCCCCAACTTGTCAATCACGACCCCGCCCCGCATGAAGTCCGGCGTTCCCAGACCCAGCCACGCTCCGTCACTGCGCATTTCCTGGGGAGCGACCCAGCGGCCATCCAGACGGAGGGACGTGAACTTGATGCGGTGCTGGTGCTTGTAGCCTGCGAACGTGAAATTACCGCTGAGCATTTCATGGCGAGAGCTCGTCGCGGTCTCGGTCCAGAAGACGAAGAGACGGCCCAGGTACACGACGGGCGTGATCGCTCGTGTGGGGATTGACACCTCAATCTTCCGGCGGGGCGAGTACGAGACGCGGCGCTCCGCGGAGACTCGGCTGGAGTGCAGGTTCGTGATGGTCCAGTAGTAGTACTCGGGCGGATCCACTGGCGTCGCACCGAATAAATGGAGGACGTCGGTCTGGCCAGCGGCGTTGAACTCGTGATACACCCCGGCGATCGTGAGACCACCAGCGGCCTCCAGTCCGGCGAGATACGCGCCATAGGCGTCGAGGACGTTCTGTTCGTTGATGTCCTGTTGGAGCAGGCCTTCCTCGAGTGCGCGGAAGAGCGGCGTCTTGTCGTCACGCATCTCCGGCTCGATGTAGTTCTCGGGCCAGAGGAACACTTTCCGGTTGGCTTCCCACACGCGATAGTTCTTCCGCCAGCTCCATTCGTCGGCAGGAATCTGATCGGGGAGGATGTGCACGTGCGTCGGTCCGGCGGCCCGGCGATCCTGCTCGAGGTTCAGCAGGATTCGATGCACGTAGGTCTGGAGGCTCGAAATGGCCGCAACCACCCGTGACGTGCGCGCGCATCCCTGCAGCTGGACGTCCAGCAGGAAGTATTCGTACAGGTCGTCGAGCGATTCGAACCGCCCGGCGCTCTCACGGATGATGTAGTCGGTCAGGGCATCGCGCTTTGCCGATCGGATTCGATCATCCTTGGGCTCGAGCCGCGTGTCCTTGTCGTCGGGATACAGCCGCGCCAGCGCGCTGACGAGCGCCTCGGCCCCGGCAGACAGGTCGGCCGGCTGTTCCGATGACAAAAGCGCGAGCGTCGGGATGTCGAGCCGAACGGAGGCGACGAGAGCGGTCATCGCCGCGAGCGCGCCCAACGCCTCCACCGCGTCGCCGCCGAGCGTCATCGCCGATTGCAGCATCGCCGCTGCCGTCGCATCGACGGCGAGGGCCTGGCCAAGCCGCGGCGGGGCAATACCGGCAAACTTCTGCGCGGCCGTGAACCGTACCAGCGCATCGTCCACCGCCTGTGGATCGCGCGCCCGTGCTGCCGGGTCGATCGGAGGCGTGACGAGATCGCGGTAGCGCGTGATGGTCTGGACGTTCGGCACCGTCAATGCGGCAAACGACACGACGCCGAAGATCGCCGGATTGCTACTCATGAACGACAAACGAGGTGTCGTGTAGGCGTCGGCTCGAAACAGGATCGTGAGCCGAGAGAGCGTCGTGACGGCCGTTTCCAGGGGCGTTCGCGCTCCCCCGAGCAGGGCTGCACGCATCTCCGCGGATCCGAGATCGATCGCGGCCATCGCGGCCAGTACTGAGAGCTTGTCTCTCGAGATCCGAAGTGCCGTCGCCAATTGCGCAGGCAGGACGTTGGCCGTGTGGTGCCGCATGATCGCCGTCCGGACCTGCGCGGCCAGCGTCGCGGACATGCCTGCTGGCGTGACGACGGCCGCGTCAGGGGCAACCGTTGATTTCAGGCGGAGGCGATCGTCCGCAACGCTGTCGAACAGTGCCGCATTGTCACGAAAGATCCGGCGTGAGAGGTCTTCGGTGATCGTGCGGATGAACGCGAGAGCCGTCGGTGCAAAGGTGAGCGCATTCTCCGCGGTGACACGCGCGAGGACTTCCGTGGTGACCGCGATAGCATTCGGATACTGATCGGCGGCTTCGACGGGTCGCCCCGTGATGAAGGCCAGGTCGTCGAGGCTGAGACCGGCGCCCCGGAACCACGTGTCGAACTCGATGAGCGACCGCAAACCGCGGATGCTGGCGACCGATCTCATGCCGGCGAAGGACATGAGCCGGAACAGGTCAGGCACCGGCCGCTCCAGCTGCCGGGCCAGCGTCGCGTGGCGGTAGAGGAGCGTGAGGTTCGCGAGCGTGAGCCTGAAGGCACGGTCGCTTTCGACGCGCGCAGTGGGATTTGCACCAAGTGCGGTCGCCAGGCCTCGTACGAGCGCCGTGAGCCCGGTGTCATCCACCTGCAGCCCGAGCAGCAGCCGCTGCAGCGTGTTGTCCGTGCCGGGTACGGGTGTGGTACGAAACGCCGGCACGACGAAACTCGTCGTGTCCTGGGGAAGATTGCCCTCGGTGAGGGTGTACGGTCTGTTGTTGAACAGCCGGTCGAACAGGGACCGCGCGCCTGGCGTCACCTCCCGCATCGGGATGCGGCTCCACAGTGCGCACGTCACATCGACAGGGAGCTGAAAGGTCTGTGTGAGGTCGCGAACGGTGGCGACGTCGCGTAACGCGTCTGGATCCATGACCGGCGCGGCTCCCGCCGCGACGCGCTGCTCGATTACGAGATCGACCTCGTCGAGCGTCCATCCCGTATGCGCGCACAGCCGGAGCAGCCGGTGCATCCGGTCCAGCACACCAAGGTTCAGTCCGGTGATGCGCTCGACGTCGTTCTGCACGCTGGACGAGGACAGCTTCTGCGGCACCAGTCTGATCGTGCTGGCCGTACCGGCCCTGACGAACGAGCTTCGCGCCAACGATTCGAGTTGTTCGTGCGTGATGCCTGCCCCGCGCAAGAAGGGCTGCACGTCAACGGCCGCGATGGCGCCGCCCCCGCCGACAGCGAAAGGCACTCTGAAGAGGCCGGTCAGGTAGGGCTGGCCGAGGTTCGGGGCAATCAGGATGTCGTAGGCCCCTCGGGCCATCTTCAGCACGGCTGCCGTGACCCGTGGTTCCGTCGCGCCGAACGCCCGGGTGATGGTGCCGCGCGTGACGTCGAAGAGTTCCAGATACGCATCGGCCGTGAACACCGGCAGCACGAACGGGAGGACGAAAGACCGTGGCACCTGGGCGAGCACCTGCTGGTACACGAGATCGCGGATGGCCGCACGATCGTCGAGATTGATGGCAGGATTCCGCGCCTTCGCGAGGTACGACTCGAGGATTTCATTGATGACGTCGAGCGTGGGAATGAGGTCACTCGTATTCGCACAGTTCAGCTCGAGCGTCCACAGATCCGGCCGGCGCATTTCGAGATTCAATGCGTGCGATGCCGTCGCCCCGGCGAAGATCTTCACGAGCACGTGCTGCTCGATGAACAGCATCAGATCGACGAAGTACGCCGCCGGGCTGAGGATCGACGAGCAATGCTCGCAGTGGCAGTGATCCTGGGGGCCGAACATGTCGGCATAGCCTTCGATCTGCCTCAGTCCGTCGGTGACGTCGGGTTGGACGTTGCCAACCGGCAGACCGATGAAGTTTCCCCAGATCAGGTCGACGATGGTGCCGAGGATCACCATCACCTCATTCGACGTCTCGTCCGCGCGCTGGTGAATCTGCTTGGCGCGGGCCATCGGTAATCCCGTCTTGAGCTGAAACGTCTCGACGTCGTCGTCGGCGATCGACATCGCCCCGACGTATCCGGCCTCGCTCACGCGCATGGCGTCATCCGGGTCAACTGCGGCTGCGAAGACCCGCTGGCGTGCCTTGAGTGTGGAGAGCACGGCTTGCCGCTCTTTGTCGTTCAGACCGGGCATGTTCAGCTTCGCCAGGTCCGTTCCATCGGGCGCGTAGTCGATGGCCAGCAGCTCCACCTCGGGGTTGGCTTTGACAACCGTGTCGAGGAGGGCAATACGCGATGACACCGCCGCCGCGACATCCTTCGGCGCGCCCCCCTTTGCGATGAGCGATTCGAGACCGAGACCGGGATAGCGGCGCGTCAACGTGACGAGCTCCGTGTACGCCAGGCGAACACTCTCGATCTCCGCCTTGGGCACGCCGGAGAAATCGAGGTCGGCAAACGTCTGACCGAAGCGGTCCGCGTTGGCTTCGATCACCTTGCGGGCACGTGTCAGGTGATCGCGTGTCGGACGTTGCTCGTCTGGTTCGCTGCCAAGCAGGGTGATTTCTGGGAAGGCGTTGGTAGCACGCCGGCGGATAGCCTCGGCTTGCTGTTCGGGCGTTCGCGTGCCGCTCGACACCTTTGCCGCACGAAGCGCCTGCTCGATCTCGCTCGTTGACAGGCGCACAAGGTCGCGAACGTCGCCGAGCGGTCCGCCCAGCGTCTTGAAGGTGGCGCCGGCGAGCGCATGCGCCACCGTGGCGTCGCCGTCCGCGAGGTGGTACAGCGACAGGTGCAATCCGAGCTGGCGCGCTTCAACCTGTCCGAGCTTCGAGCCCTCGACCAGATGGGTGACAACCGTGTCCGATACGGATTCGATGCTGCCCGTGGCATCGACGAGGGCCTCGACAGATTTGCCGCCAAGGCGTGCGCGCGTGGCAAACGAGGCGAGCGCGGCACGAGCCAGCGTTGGCTGAAGGGATGGAACCCGCTCCAGGGGGACGTCCGTCGGAATGTCTCCGTGATCGCCTGGCAACGATGCTGCGAGGCGGTCGAGTACCTGTCCTCGCACGCGTGCATTGACCTTGCGCCGTGCGAGCGCGGTGTTCACGGCATCGCTCAACGGACCAAAGGCCAGCGCGGCCGGATCGATTCGATCGATCGCGTCGGCGGCCTGTTTCGGCAGCTGACCTGCGGCGTCCACAACGAGGCGCTTCCGCTCCTCTCCGATCGTGCGCGCCAGGGCGTCATAGGCGGCGCGATCGGCGCTGCGCAGTTCGCTCAGCGTTCGTGACTGGTTGCCGGAGAGTGTGTCGAGCAGGTCTTTGTCCATGCCGCCTTCTGTCGTGGAGGAAGAGGTTCGGTGACTACGGTCAAGATCGAAACGTGAGACGCCTGGGTGGGTTGGCCAGGAATGCGAGGCGTGTCGGATCGCGAAGCTTCCCGCCGTGCTCCAGGATCAGCTGCGCGTTCAGGAGTTCGCCTCGGCGGGCGTCGATCTGGTAGCCGGCATCGACGCGCCAGTACTCATCGCCGTAGCCGAAGATCGCGATGAGGACGGTGTCGGTCGAGCCGACATCGTCGAGCTCGACCGTCCGTCCTTCGGCGGCAAATCGCGCCAGCCGCGGTGTCTCGTCAGGATCCCGCTCGGGGAAAAAGCTCCGCCACCAGCTCATGGGCCACCCGCTGGAACCGGCTCCGGGTCGTCTTCACGCAACCCGAAGTACGCAGCTGCTCCTGCACCGGCGATCACAATCTCACCGATCGCCCACCGCACGGCTTGCGCGCCCGCGGCGCCTTTGCCGAAATTCGCGAACACGGACCCGAATGCTTCGAGGGGCGCGAACGGAATGGCATGCAGCCGCAGCACGCGGAGGTGTCCGACGGCGTACGCTACCGCTTCCTCGGCCCACATCAGACCCGCGCCGATCGGCCTCCCGGCGAGGCGCGCCTCCGTGGCCGCCCACCAGAAGGGCACCTTGGCCATCAGGGCGTGGAACCCCTCGTGGAAGGCCGTATCGGCTGCCGCGATCATCCGGCCCGCGGCTCTATCGGTGTTCTGGATGGCCGTACGCATCCATAGACGGAACGGACCGTACCCGAGGCCATTCGTTGCGCCGCCCAGATCCCTCCGGAAGAACCACCACTCTTTGAGGAGCGACCAGCCTCGAGAGGCGATGGCGCGAAGACCCTGCTGGAGCGCGGCTCGTCGGGCCCAGAGCGCGGCGATGCGCCCGCGCAACAAGGCGAGTGCCGCCCGAGCGGTGGCCATCAGCGAGCGGAGCACCGACTTGATGGCGGCCAGCCCGCCGAGAGACAGGACGGTAAAGATGATTTCAGCCACCGTCAGGGCCACGAACAGCGCCTGTCCCCACGCACCGATGTTGACGGTCCCAGAGCCTCCAGGAATGCCGCCCGACTCGCCGTCCTTGCCGTCGCCGAATTGCAGATGCCACCAGCCCGCAACCTTGGTGACCCGGTCCATGACAGTTTTCTTCTGACCACTGCCATCACGAGCGCCGCCTTGCTGCGGATTTTCGCGCTGACGCGATGCGCCCCCTCCGGGTCCGCTGTCGGCTCGGCCACGCGAACCGTTCGCATCGCCGGTGGGGGTGGGCGTGTTTCCAGGAGCGGCCGGATCGGTGCCGGTGCCGCTCTCGCGTCTCAGCTTTCCTTGCGGCGTTCCGTCGGGAAGACCGTCGAGGCGACCGTCGGGCGTTCCGCCGGTCCCTCCGGCAAACTCGCCGCGCGGCTGACCGTTCGGCATCCCCGGTTGGTCACCGGTGCCTGCTCGCTGCCCCTGACCACCCTGGTCCGGACCCTCTTCGCCACCCGCCTGGGTGCCGTCGTCCACGCCGGTGTCAGGCGAGCGACCGCCGTCGGGTCCGTCACCAATCACGTCCGATCCGGCAACGCGCGGCGTGCCGCCGCTGCCTGCATCCTGACCATTGCCGCCGCCACCGGGGATGGTGCCGTCGCCGGAGTTCGCCGAAGGGTTCTTCCGAACCCGGGACAGATCACTCTCGGTGGATGCCGTGGGATCGCCGTTTGGTCCAAGGCTTCCGCTCGTCGCTCCCTCTCCGGAGGGCGGCTGGACACCCGCTCGTCCCTGGGCACCAGCTGTTCCACCGCCACCTGCACCGTCTGCCTTGGGCGCCCCGCGACTGCCAGGTGTGCCCTTTGCTGACGACGACGACGGTGCGCCCTCACCCGCGCGCGGACCTTTCGGAGGCGGCTTCTCCTTCTTCTTCGGCGGGCCTGGCGCGACGACCTCGCCGACGTTCTTGCCCTGCCGGATCGAGGCTTCCGCCAGCGCCTCCATCTGCGCCCTAGGACCGAAGTAGGTCTGCTTCTTCTCGGCGTCGTAGAACCACGTCCACTCGATACCCTTCCGAACCTTGTCCTGCTGGTCGGCTGGAAGCTTGTTGAACGCCGCGTGCACGTCCGCGGGTATCTGCTGTTCGACCTCGCGCCGGCTGCCGCGTGGTGTCGTCTGCAGGCCGTCGGGATCGCTGTTCGAGATGGGGTTGTTGAGCGCGTATTGGTACAGGTTCAGGCCGTCCACCGGCCCGGCCGGATCCGGGCTCAACCATCGGCCGAGCCATGACGCGTAGTACCGATGCCCGAAGTAGTGCAACGCCGTCGCATCGTCACGCTCCTTGCCGCAGAAGCGGTAGTCGCGAGTCGCGACCTCGCGTACGTTGTTGCCCGCGAGGAGAGCGGTCGAGCCGTACGGCATGTGCTCCTCGAACGCCACGACGCGGCCAAGGGCGTCGAGCTGTACCACGCCGGATCCGAGGTGGTCGCTCAGCTGATATTGAAACCTGGCGCGGGTGACGTCCGTCGTTTCACGCGCGGTGCTATCCAGTGTCCAGCGATGGACCGCCGCCACGTGACTGAACCCGTCCTGCACGCGCGTCGTGCGCCGCTCGAGCAACGGTGTGGCGCCCCTCGATACGCGCCGGATCTCACAGTCTCCAAAATACAGAACGTCGGTTGTTTCGATGGCGCCCCCGCCGACCCTGCGCCGCGTCTGCCTGCGCACGCGCGAGCCGCTCGCGTCGTGCACGTACAGCTCGATGTCGCTCGGCTGGCCAGCGGCGCTGCGATCGACGATCACGGCACGGCGCGGCATGCGCCGGTAGTCCCACTCCATGGCGCGAAGGTGGGGCAGACGCACACAGTTGCCGACGGCATCGAAATAGGTCTCGGGATTGACGACTGCAATCCCGTTTGCGTCGAGTGCGGTCAGCGACCGGTTCGAGGAGGGCGAGACCCAGTGGTCCTGCGTCCAGTTGACGGCCGTTCCCTGATGGCGAATCCGTTCGATGTTGCCAGCCACATCGTAGGTGAACGTCTGTGTGTATCGCTCGAGCTGGCCGCCGTCGTTCAGCGAGAGCCGGCGCGCGCCTCTGATCGTTCCGGGATTGGCGGGACTGGTCCGGTGATCGTCGGCCAGCATCGCGCGGTGCACCCGGCCGGTCGCTTGCCGTAACTGGTAGAACCCATCGTAGGTGAACGTGCGGACCGCCGGGACGTTCAGTCCGGTGATGTAGGAGCCCACCGCACCGGGCTGCTGGACGCGATCGAGACTGCGGACGACGTTGCCGACGGGATCGTAGGTGTATTCGAGATCCTGGAGCGTCGTTGCGCCCGTACCCGCCGGCCGGCTGGCCAGGATTCGCGTCGTGCGCCACGTGATTGGGTCGAACGTGTGGACAACCGTGACACCGTTACCCAGGCGCAGCCGTTCGCGTTGAGCGCGCGCATTCAGCGCGCCAGCGTCGAAGATTGTGACGTTGTTGACCAGCCCGTCCGCGGTTGACAGCGTCGTGGCGCGCAGACCACCGCTCCTGTCGTACCGATGCTGGAGTGTCGATCCGTCCGGACGCGTCTGGCGACGGATGCGCCCCAGCCCATCGTAGACGGCGTGCGATGCGAACGAGCCGGGGAGGAGCGCCGCGGCGCCGGCCGTCCGCCAGTCTGGAGGATGCTCCGGATCCGCCGCAAGACGGATCGTCGAGCCGAGGATCTCGCCGCCCGGCGCGTATCGCTCCACGGTCTGTTCACCCGACTCGTCGCGTGAGCGCACGAGCCGGCCGCGCGCGTTTCGCCTCACGGCATCGGTGACGGAGGGATCGTCGCCATAGAGCACGTCATGGACGCGACGATTGAGTCCGGGGAGACCATCGGCGTCGATGGAGATCGGACGATCGAGGCGATCGAACGTCCGGGTGAGGCGAACGCCCGCGGCATCCCACGTTCGTCGGGGACGGTCGAGCCCATCGTAAAACACGAGTTGCCAGCCCGCGTCGATCGACTCAGTCCGGACGGGACGCCCGAGCATGTCACGCGTGACGCGCATGGCCTCCAGGCCCCGGGCGTCGCGGACGCGATCGATCTCTCCGGCAGGCCCGTACGTGGTGCGTATGCTGCGGGTTTGGCCGTCGCCAGAGCTCTCGGTCCGCAAGACCTCGCGTCCTTCGGGATCGACGTGCATCACAACCGGGGTGCGTGCGTGGGCGCGGCTCTGCTCGAGCGCGTCGCGTTCAGGATGTCCCGCCGGAAGCTGCTCGCGCTCCGTCCGATACGCCGAGTCGTCAACGGTGTCGTTCGCGTCGAAGCTGCTGGACGACCACGCTCCGTATTCTTTGCGTTCGTGTGTGCCGTCCGGGTGATCGCGGCGCAGTTCGCGACCGAGCGCGTCGTATTGAAACGCGTGAGCGGCGCCGAACGTGGCCAACTCGCGGTCGGATTCGAACCGCCACGTCGTCGAGAAGAAGGGCTCGTACTGCCGCGCGGGTTGCTGACGTGGATTGAAGACCGTGTGACCACCGGTGCGCCAGCGCTCGGGTGCCTCGGCAAGCACCGGACGCCCTGCCGTATCGATCGCCACCCGGCCAGTGGCGTCGCGCGTCACCGCGAGGCCACCCTCAACGTGCGCTTTCTCCTGAAGCGTCCGGCCGAAACCATCCAGGTGCGTCACCGTGACGAGGACGTGACCGTCAGGTACCAGTTGGCCGGTACCGTCGCTGACTGGCATCTCGCGAACCAACCGCACGATGAGCGGCGGCTCGCCGGCGGTTGTCCATCGATCGACGTCGTACACCGTGGCTTCGGCGGCACCCTGCAGATGTGCCGCAGGGTCAGCGATCGCTGATTCCGGCGTGGCCGCGGATCGTCCGGCGATCGACGCGAGGAGGTCGAACCCATGCGCTCGAAGCGTGCCCGTGTCGTCGAGGGCGTCACCGCGGCGCGTGACGAACACCGGGACGCCGAGCGGGTCGTACGCGATCTCGGAGACGTGGTTGTTCTCGTCGATCGATCGTGCCGGTGCGAGGAGGTGGTAGTCGGGGGTCACCCGAACGCTGTTGTTGGCCGCGTCGGTGGTCTCGATAGCCACCAGCGAGTACGGGTCGTAGCCAATCCGTGTCGTTCCCGTATCCGTCCGTGTGACACCCTCGACGCGGTAGAACACCGCGCGGCCACCGTATGAGACGGTTTCACCCCGCCTCCACCAGTGTCCGGCGTCCTCTCGATACATCCCCTCGTTGGCGAGGTCGGTGATGCCGACCTGCGCACCGTAGATGCCCACAGGGAACGTCGTCGAGAACGCTGCCTCCTCCACATGGTGCAGGCGCGGCGGCAGCGCCACCGAACCGAAGGGAGCGGCGTTCGTGCCTGACGCGTCGTAGTAATACGTCCGGCTCCACGATGTCCGTCGAGCACCGTTGTGAGGCGTGGCCGCCGCGTCGTGGGGTACCGGCGCCGCAAGCGCCCCGGTCACGTACGCCCGCACCGCGCTCCACGTGTAGACACCATCGACCGGGGGTGTCATGCCCGGGAGATCGAACTCTTCGCGCTCGACGCCGATCGACGGCTGGAACGCCTCACCGTCGTCGATGTGCGTGACTCGCGTTCTTTCCACGGTCGCGGTGGTGAGTTGTTGAGCGGGGTCAACCGCGGTTGCGGTACTGCGCCGCGGATAGGCAATTGAGCACGCCAGGCGCGTGACGCCATACATGTCGGTGTCGAGCAAGAGACGATGGAGCACGCGAGGGTCATCTGGCGCCTGCTCGTACACCGTTGTCAGGTGCTCTCGCTCGATCGCGGTGACAACTGTGCGCCGAGCCTTCGTCTCGGGCTGCAGCCGCCTGAGCAGAAAGCCGGTTTGTTCGACGTGGTACGGATGAGCTGCGGGACGACCGCCCGGCTCGATGGCGAATACCTCCTGCCGGACGACCCTGCCGGCAACCGCGGCGAGGGCGTCCGCGGCTTCCGTGCCGCTGAGGGGCGCGGTGCCTTCGAACGCGTGCACCGGCACCACAGGCGCGGCCGCGTCTCCGCGCCACGCTCGTGCCAGCGCGACATCCCCCTCGATGCCAAGGTGCAGGAAGCTGCGCGTGACCGATGGAGGCGCGCCGGGGTCGCGTCCGAGATCGTCGGCCATTTCGGTGTCGAACACGTCGTTGCAGCCGAAGCCGATGAAGCGTCGATTCTTCTCGTCGTAGCAGCCGTCGTGGTACGCGTAGCGGCGAACGCTGCGGGAGCCACCGATCTCGTCCCGGGCCTCCACTCGTTCGACGACCACGACGTGCGAAGCCAGACGCGTTCGCCACGGCGTGCCACGCATCCGATCGTTCACGTAGTGCGTTGCCGACGTGCCGTACTCGATCTGGCGGACCAGGCCGAGCCCGTTGTCGCACGACACGAGCAGTCCCGCCCTGACGCCGTCGGTGAGCGGCAGATACTGCAGTCCGGCCTCGGTCGCCGTCGTCGAGGCCGACCAGACGAGGCACGGCGTGCCGTTGACCAGAAAGTCGAGGACGCGCACGCTCGAGAGGTTGTCGATGAACGGCAGGCCGCCGCGCACCTGTCCTGCCAGAAAGCGATTGCCGGCGGCATTGGTCCAGAACGTGATCTCACCGTGGCCGACGTAAAGAAGGTCTGCCGTGCCGCTGCCGTCAAGGTCTGCGAACAACAGCCGCGAGGTGTCGAAGTCGTCCTCAGGCGCAAACCGTGGAGCATCGTCCATCACCACGATTGACCCGAACCGGCCATTTCCCAGATTCGGCCAGTACGCGACGAAGCCGTTGCGCACCAGAACTTGATCCGCCAGGCCGTCGCCGTTCATGTCCGCGAAGAAGTAATCGAGGAGCGGATCTTCGCGGAGCAGCGCGACAGGTGCTCCCGGGTTCGACTCGACAGGCTGCAGTTCGATGCCGGCTTCGAACCCGTCCTTTCCACTCGATCGAAACCAGGTGAGCCGATCAGGACCGCCGAGCAATAGTTCCGGTCTGCCATCGCCGTCGAGATCCAGCCACTGCACACGCGCGTTTACGCTGTCGAGATGGGGCACGGACGGAAACGGCCGGAAGCCACGCCATCGATCCGTCTCGCGATCGAGTTCGTAGTACCCCGCGCCCCGGCTCCCGACGATCGCGAGGTCAGGGTTGCCATCGCCGTCGAGATCCTGCATGACGGCGCGGCTCAATTGATAGGCCGGTCGCTCGACGACGACCGTGTCGGCGCCGAAACGGCCGCCCCCTTCGTTGCGCCTGTACGACCAGGCGTTGGGCGTCTCGATGAGAATCCCTGGGAGACCTTCCCCGTACAGATCCATCCACCGGTACCGCGGACCGTCGAGTCCGTTCGGGAGCGTCTCCATCGTCTCCGTTGGGGCGCGGTGGAAGGCAGAGGCGACGCGTGGCCGGCTGTACTCGAAGCGGAGCAGGGGACGAGCTTTCGACGGCGTCGAACCGTCTGGCTCACGGCGATGCCCTGTCTCCTTGATCGCCAGCAGCGTTGCGCCCTCAGGGCGCTCGTCGTACTGCAGCTCGTACGAGGTAATGAGCACAGGCCCCGAGTGCAGCGCGGGGAAACGGTGGTACACCAGGACGCGACGGCACCGCCGGTACGTACGCAGGTCGAAACCCGGGAGGCACGTTGACGAGGGATCGACACGCCCGGGCCACACGGCATCAGGTTCGGGTAGCGGGGCAGCGTGATCGTGGTCGCCGTAGTCGAATACCGCTTCGAAGCACCAGCGTTGTGCGGCCGGTGCGGGCATGCCAGCGGTCATCGGAAGGGTATTGCCCCAGCGGATTCGCTTCACATATCGCTGCGGGGGAGCGCCTGCCGTGCGGAGGCGTGCAGCCTCGTTACTGGCCGAGCGATCGACGTTCCTGAGATCTTCGCCGGCGTAATCGAATCGGATGGCATTGCCTTGAGGGTCAATCTGCAACTCGGGCAGCCACTGAAACACTTTGTGCGGATCGTCGGGATCAGCGATACGCGAAAGTCCGTCGGCCGCCAACCCGTAGGTCGTGACGACGCCGCGAGCGTCGCGCGTGACCCAGTGCGACGCGCGGGTGGTCTTCTCGACCCATTGCTCGACGCGCTGATAGCCGCTCTCAACACGCGACCGAAATCGACGCACGGCGTAGGCACCCGCGTCGCTCCAGTGATCGCGTGCGTCCTGCGCATCACTCGTGGCGATGGGTACGAGCTCCCCTGTGGCGCTCGATGTGTATCGATCGTGTCCGTCGTACCGCGGTACTCCGTGAGTGGTATCGACGCTCACGCTGAGCAGGCCCGAGAGCCGCCAGCCCACTCCAAATGGGCCGTTCCCGCCTGTGGATTGGTAGGAGAGGTAAAGCTGCGGACCAAACCCTCCACGGCCTCTGGAGGTACGCAGAGGCAGTGTCGCCGTCAAACTTCCCGTTGTCGGGTCAACACGAAGATCGTGTTCGACCCCCAGGGACCGAATCGTCTGAGACATCCCGGCTACTTCGTGGTGGGGAGGGGCGCCAGTATGCCACGTTTCGAAACGGGCTCGCCGGACAATTCAGCGTTGGTTGCACGGTAGTTTCGACTCGAGCGTGTCGATGTCGATCGACAAGGTCTGAGCGTGACCGCGTTGCCAGGCTCTAACGGAACTCCTTCGTCTGATCGTGCTTCGGGATACGACCGGGCGACGTACTTCGCCACGTTGACATCACCGGGAACGACGGCTCATCTGCGCACGGCCAGAATCGCCCCGAGCTGTGGCGTCACCCACAACGTTGCCGCAATGACGTCCGGACTGCGGAGCCACCACTCGAGATCCGTCCGCCCGTAATTCGCTGGACGAATCGGCCCGGGCCACCCCGGCATGTCTCTCGCACCGTGCCCCGCTACAATGAGCCCATGGCCGGGAGCGACGAAATGAGGATGCCTCACCCCGCCGTGAAGCTCACCTACGACGACTTCGTTCACTTCCCGGACGACGGGAAGCGGCACGAGTTGATCGACGGAGAGCACCACGTGACTCCGTCGCCAAACACGAAGCATCAGACCGTCTCGATGAACCTGCTTTCGGCCATCTGGGTCTGGCTCGAATCTCATCCGATCGGCCGCCTGTACCACGCGCCGTTCGACGTGGTGTTCACCGACGCGGACGTCGTCGAACCGGACCTGTTCTACATTTCGAACGAGCGCAGGCAAGAGCGACGTCGTTCGGGTCTACCGGCGCGACGGCGATCGCTTCGATCGCGTGACCGAGCTGTCGCGCGAAGCGGGTGATGTGCTGACGACGCGGCTGCTGCCGGGTCTGGATCTTCCGCTCGCAAGGATCTTCAGGGACTAATGGCTGACGTATCAGGAGGATGGATGAAGACACAAATTGTTGCCGCGCTCTCTCTGGTTGCGCTGTTTCTCGCGGCCCCGAATGCCGCTCAGGCACAGGCGCTGCCTATCCCCGGTATCGAGGCGGCCAGCGATGTGCCTGGCGCGAAGGAGCTTCCGGACGCCACCACGGAGTACAAGGTCCTGTTCGACGCGGCACGCGCACCCGCCACGCCCACCGAGGTGAATCCGATTCTGCTGGCCGCCGCCCGCTACCTGAACACGCTGGCCAAGGTCGGTGTACCGCCCGCGCACCGGCAGATCGCCGTGGTCTTTCATCAGGGCGCCACGCCGGCCATTCTGAAGAACGAGGAATACCGGAAGCGCCATAATGGGCAGGATAATCCGAACATCGCCATCATCCAGGCCCTGAAGAAAGCGGGTGTGGACTTCCGCGTCTGCGGGCAGGCGGTGCTCGGTGCGAAGATTGACCGAGCGGATATCCAGCCGGAGATTCAGGTGGACCTCTGGGCGTTGACGACGATCATCAACCTGGAGCTGCGCGGCTACGTCAGGATCGGCGGCTGAGCCCGCCGGCTCACCGGCATAGATAATTCGCGGATAGCAGGAGGATCACCGTGTCGAAAATTAAAAGGGGACGCCGGCAATTGATCACGGGGCTCGGCACGTCCGCTGCCGCGATAGCGCTCGGCAGCGCACCCGCCGCCGCACAGACCGCCTCCGCATTCCAGCCGGCACGTCACGCCGAAGACGGCTGGTTCGCCAACCGGCCGGGCAAGCATCGCGTCATCCTCGATACGACGACGCCCGAGGCGATTCCGGACGCCGTGCGCTTCGCCGGCAATCTCTTCACCGGCAACAAGGCCGGCTACAACGTCGATGATGCCGACGTCGCTATCGTGATTTGCCTGCGGCACGCCGCCACCGTCTACGGGTACAACGACGCGCTCTGGTCGAAGTACGGCCGGGCGCTGCGTGGGACGGAGGCTCCTGGTCCAGCGCCCACGGCCAACCCACACAACTCCGGAGAGCGTCCGCCGCTGTCCGACCTGGCCAAGCGCGGCATTCAGTTCATGGTCTGCGGCACCGCCAGCCGCGGTGCGGCGCGACGCGTAGCCGGGGCCAACGGCGACGCCGACGCGGTGTTCAAGGAAATCGAGACCGGCCTGATTCCGAACGCGCGTCTCGTCGCCGCGGGCGTCGTGGGCGTCACGCACGCGCAGGAGTACGGCTACAGCTACCTGTTCGTCGGGTGAGACCGCTGGGCGCACCGCGCGTCGAGGCGGCGCTGGTCAGAGCGCACGGCCTCGCTGCGCTTCTCGCGCTCCTCGTGGCCGCCACGTTTGGCATACTCGCCTCGATCGGATTGCTGCTGCCCGATCTTGGCGCGGGAACGCCCTGGCTCACCTGGGGCCGGCTGCGCTACGCGCATACCCAGGGCATCCTCTTCGGCTGGCTGGCGAACGCGTTCTTCGCCTTTCTGTACCACGCCGTACCGATCCTCACGGCCCGGCCGATCACCAGTCGCCGCCTGGGCTACTGGCTCTTCGCTCTGTGGAATCTCGCCGTGCTTGCCCCGGGCTGGGTGCTGGTGCTGGCCGGCGTCAGCCAGCCGCTGGAGTGGGCCGAGTTTCCCCTCATCGTAGACGCACTCGTTGTCCTCGGCCTCGTGCTCGCGGCAGTACAGTTTCTTCCCGGCTTCTTCGCGCGCGGGCTCGAATCCTTGTACGTGTCTGGCTGGTACATTCTCGGCGGGCTGATCTTCACCATCCTCGCGTATCCGATGGGCAATATCGTCCCGGAGTTCGTCCCCGGCGCGAGCGGTGCGGCTTTCAGCGGACTGTGGATTCACGACGCGATCGGGTTGTACGTCACGCCGCTGGCGCTGGCGGTGATCTACTACGTGATCCCGGCCGCCACGGGCCGACCGATCTACAGTCACTTCCTGTCGATGCTCGGTTTCTGGCTGCTGTTCTTCCTCTACCCGCTGAACGGCACGCATCACTACGTCTTCTCGGTGATCCCGATGGCAGCGCAGCTGGGCGCTATCGCGGCGTCGGCGCTCCTCGGCGTCACGGTGGTCATCGTCGTCGCGAACCTGTTCCTCTCGTTGCGCGGGTGCGGCTTCGTGCCGCGAGATCCGGCGGTGCGTTTCGTCGCTGCCAGCACGCTCTTCTATCTGATCGTCAGCGTGCAGGGCGCCGCGCAGGCGCAGATGGCGGTCAATCAGGCCGTGCATTTCACCGACTGGGTGATCGGCCACTCGCACCTCGCGATGCTCGGGTTTGCGAGCTTCGGCGCCATCGGCGGTCTGGTCCACGTCTGGCAACGCCTGCCGTCTGCGCGCTACAACGCGCGGGCGATCGACATCGCGTTCTGGCTGCTGACGGTCGGGCTCGTGGTGATGGTGTCCGACCTGACGATCGCGGGACTGCTCCAGGGACAGCTCTGGCAATCGGGCGCGCCGTGGATCGAGTCGGTCGAGGCGTCACGTCCGTACTGGCTGGTGCGCGCGTTGTCGGGCGCGCCCATCGCCGGCGGATTCATCGCGCTGCTCTGGGGACTCACGACCGGACCGCGCGGTGCGGGCCTTGCGCCGCGCGAGGTTGATGTGAGCGTCGCGCCATCGAGTGTCGTCGCGCCGCGATTTGAGACGGCGCCGCCGCAGGGGATCGTATGAGCGTCGGTACGGGACGCGTGCTCCGCATGGCCTATCTGGTCGCCAGCGTCGCCGGCGTCGGGTTCTTCGCACTGTCGGTGGTGTTGCTCGGCTACTGGCCGAAGCAGGTGCTCGACGCGCAGACGCGCGCGATGGGTCCTGAGTTCGTCCTGGAGTTGACGCCGAGCGCCACTCGCGGCCGCGCGGTCTATGCGCGGGAGGGGTGTGCCTACTGCCACACGCAGCAGATCCGCTACCTTGCGTCGGACCACGCGCGTTTCGGCGCCCCGACCCTGGCGTGGGAGACGCGGCGCGACTATCCCCACCTGTGGGGAACACGGCGCATAGGTCCGGATCTCTCACGTGCCGCGGGGACGCGTCCCGACGACTGGCAACTCGCGCATCTCTTCGCGCCGCGCGCTCTCGTCGCGCAGTCGGTGATGCCCGCGTACACGAGCCTCTTCGACGGCGCGCCTGACCGTCCGCGCCAGGAGGCGCGCGACCTGGTCGCCTACCTCAACACCCTCGGCCGCGCCCGCGAGCTCGCCGGAGCCGAAGGCGAGTCGCGCGCGCAGCAGGCGTGCAACTGCGCAGACGATGAGATGGCGCAGATGGCGTTTCATGGGTCACTGAACACGCATCCGGCGCAGGCGAGGCGGACGCGCGAGGCGCCGATGCTGCCAGACGCCGGCGACCTGCCGCGTGGACAACGGCTGTACGCGGCGCGCTGCGCCAGTTGCCACGGCCCTCGAGGCGAAGGCGACGGTCCGGGTGCGGTGGCGCTGCTGCCTGCGCCGACCAACGTGACCGAACACGAATACGCGTCAGCACGGATCGGTGCGGCGCTCTGGAACGGCGTGGCCGGGACGGCCATGCCCGCGTGGCGCGACTATTCGCCTGAGGATCTGGCGGCACTGGTGGCGGCCGTACGCGCGCTCAGCGCGCCCGGGACCGAGGCTGAGTTACCGGCCGGGCTGCTCGAGCGCGGCCGGCAGACGTATCGCGAGCATTGTGTGCAGTGCCACGGTGAGCGCGGCGATGGTGCGGGCCCTGCCGCGGCAGAGTTGACGATCGCCCCGGCTGACCTGACCAGTGGCCGCGCCACGCTTGCCCGGACAGTAGCGACGCTCCGCAGCGGCATCCCCGGGACGCCGATGGCGCCGTGGACGGCACGGCTCGCCAACGCCGATCTGATCGCCGTCGCCCACTACGTGCGCAGTCTGTATGAACCGGCGGCGGGAGCCGCACGGTGATTACAGATGCGATCGTCCTGTCGTCGATCGTCCTGACGGGCGCCTTCGCTGCGGCCTGGCTCGTCTTCCCCGCGCTACGGGCGAGGATCGAACGTCCGAAGTACCAGTTTCAGGAGGCGGTGCAGCAGTATGATCGCGCCCAGCACGGCGATCGCGCAGCCGGGGGAGCCGCTTCATGAACGAGTCCGACAATCACCCCGATCGTAGCGGCCTGGTACTGCCGATCCTTGCGTCGGCCGCCATTGGTGCGATCGCGATCGGCGTCGGGTTGTATGCCGCCGGGCGAACGCCGGCCGAGAGCACCGCCGCCGCAGTTCCAGCCATTGCCACCGAGGAGTACGGACGCCAACTGGTGGCGCACACCGCGGAGCTGCTGGGTCCGGATCAGACCGATCCGTCGCGCCGCCTGACGGATAGCCGGCTCAATTGCGCCTCGTGCCATCTGAGTGCTGGCACCGAGCCCGGTGCGCTGACGCTGCTGCAGACCGACGAGCACTATCCCCGCTTCTCCGGGCGTGCCGGTGGGATGACCGACATCGAGGACCGTATCAACGAGTGCATGCAGCGCAGCATGAACGGCCGGCCGCTGGCGATGGACAGTCCCGAGATGATCGCCATCGCCACCTATCTGCGATCGCTCGGCGCGATCTATGAGGCCACGGGCACCGCGCAGCGCCAGGCCAACGATCCGCCTGCGTTCACGACGCCGAAGCGCGCCGCGAATCTCGCCAGCGGCGAGCGTGTGTTCGATGAACGCTGCCGCATTTGCCACGGACCCGACGGTCAGGGATTGCTGGCCGCGGAGGAGCGTCGCAAGGGATATCTGTTTCCGCCGCTGTGGGGTCCGGATTCGTTCAACAACGGTGCGGGGCTGCACCGGGTGTTGACGGCGGCGCGGTTCATCAAGGCGCGCATGCCGCTCGGCGAGCCGACGCTCTCAGACGACGAGGCGTTCGACGTGGCGGCATTCATCAACTCGAAGCCGCGACCGGAGATGGCCGGCCTGGAGCGCGACTATCCGGATCGCGCCCTGAAGCCGATCGACAATCCGTACGGACCATTTGCCGACGACTTTCCACTTGAGCAGCACCGGTTCGGGCCGTTCCAGTCGATCGCCGCGTTCTACGAAAGTCAAAAGCGTCCGTGAGCAAGGGGGTGACGATCGCTCACCCCGTCGTGAAGCTCACCCGTTCTACATTTCGAGCGAGCGCAGGCGCTCGCCGTGTCTCAAGCAACCTGCTGTGAACTTCTTCGGTCCTGGCGATGGGGGAGGAAACACCAGGAAGCGCCAAGGGGCTAGAATGCGGGAGATGTCTACTATCGATAGCGCCGCAGCGCGAGCCGCCGAGCGCCGTTCTCGGTGGCGAGGCGGCCGGACGTCTTTTGCCCAGGCGGTCGAGCAGGACCTTGCCTTCTGGCAACAGATACCGGGTGGCGAGCGTCTGAATGCCGTCTGGGCGCTGGCGATGGAGTGGTATGGAACAGCTGAATCTCCCACAGGACTTCGTCGATCTCCTGGAGGCATTCGGCCACGCTGAGGTTCGGTATCTGATCATCGGTGGTTACGCGGTCGGCTATCACGACCGTCCCCGTACCACGAAAGATCTCGACGTCCTGCTCGACCCAGACCCGGACAATATTCGGCGCGCGTGTCACGCCCTGCTTGGCTTTGGCGCCCAAACCGATATTGCTGCCCACCTGGAGGCCGCTGGCGAAGACGAGGTGGTGTGGATGGGACATCCACCCGTCCGGGTGGACTTCCTCAAGGATGCGCCTGGGGTGGATTTCGGCACAGCGTGGGCGCGTAGAGCGCTTGCGACCTGGAACGGAGTTTCAGTCGCCGTACTCTCTCGCGAGGATCTGATTCAGTCAAAGCGGGCGTCGGGACGCGAGCAAGACATGATCGATGCCCGGAACCTGGAACGCGCGCGACCAGGCCAGACGTAGGCAATACGACGCGCCGTTCTCGTTCTCTTCATGTACTCTGCGCCCGGTAACTGCGCCCTTCCGTCAGGAGATCACGATATGAAGCGACTTCGACTCATGGCCCTCTGCGGCGCCCTGGTCCTCGGTGCTGCGTCAGCGTACGCACAGCAGGACTTCAGCAAGGTCGAGATCAAAGCCAACCGCGTGAGTGATTCGTTTTATTCACTGGACGGCCAGGGTGGCACGATTGGTGTCTTGATCGGGCCCGACGGCGTCTTCATGGTGGACACGCAGTTCGCGCCACTCAGCGAGAAGATTGCCGCGGCTGTCAAGCGGCTGACACCGCAGCCCATCAGGTTCATCGTGAACACTCATGTGCACGGTGACCACACCGGCGGTGACGAAAACTTTGCAAAGATGGGCGCGACCATCATCTCGCGAGAGGAACTACGCTTCCGTCTGGCGCACCCCAACCCGCTCGCCAACGGTCAACCTGGCGTCGCGATGCCAGCCGTGGGTCTCCCTCGGCAGACGTACCGCGACCAGCTCACGCTCCATATGAATGGCCAGGAAATCCAGATGATCGCCATTCCGCGCGCACACACCGACGGCGACACGATGGTCTACTTCCCAGGCCTCGACATCATCATGACCGGCGACTTCTACCGCGCCATTCAGTATCCGAACGTGGACCGCGGTAACGGAGGCTCTCTGCAGGGTCTCATCGACGGTCTGGGCGTGGTGATCGGGCACGCGGGGCCCAATACGAAGGTCATTCCCGGACATGGGCCGACAGTCGATCGGGCGGCTGTGATGGCGCACCGCGACGTGGCACTTGCGGTTCGCGACCGCGTGGCCTCGCTCATTGCGCAGGGCAAGAGCGAAGACGAAGTTGTCGCGGCCAAAGTCACTGCGGACCTGGATGCGAAGATCCAGGAGCCTGGAACGACAGGCGAGCGATTCGTGCGTCAGGCGTACGCGGATCTGAAGGCGACTCGATGACTGCGTGCAGAAGGGGTGGTCGGTCACCTGGTGTGCGGAAGAGAACAGTCACGTAGCCACGACCCTTGCTAGCATCGGGGAATGGGATCGCGAGCGGACCTCGTCTGTGAAGGCACGAACACGTGATACGAGCGTGGATCGAGCGTCGTTGGAGGAACACCCGGAACGCTCAGGCGACTGCGTCCCCGCCCATCGTTGCCAGGGCGCTGGGCGCCGTGCCGGCGAAGTACGTGGCCCTTCACAAGTACCTCACGGAGCGATTCGCGGACGCGGTCACGATGAGCTTCACACAAATGGAAGATGTGATTGGCTCGGAGCTTCCGGCGGTGGCTCGCGTCGAACCGGACTGGTGGACCACGCAGACCCCGTCCCGGGATCACCTCCACACACAGGCATGGGTGCTCGCCGGTCGAACTGCGGAGCCCCAACTCGGAGCGCAGATCGTGCGGTTCGAGCGCGGTCCGTCGATCTCGCCCACACGACACCCCGTTACCGCTCCGTAGTCCGCCGCTCTTTGTCGGTGGACCGATTCCGAGCGGAGCTCGCGCTTATCAGCTCTTTGCTGACACGTCCGGCGCATCCTCGCCGAGCGCATTCGCCAGATCGGTCTGGTGCTCCTGTTCCTGACGCAGGATGTCGCGAATGTCTTCGGCGATGGCGTACTCGCCGAGTGACTCGCACTGCTTGACCCGCTCACGATACGCACGGATGGTGGCGTTCTCGTTGTCGAGGTCCGCGCGCAGCATCTCTTTGGCCTTCTCCGACACCTTCACCGGCAGCACAGTCGTCGTCGGCATCCCGCCCAGGTAGTCGATGTGCTTGGCGACGGTGATGGCATGTGCCAGCTCTTCGCCAGCATGGACCTCGAGCTCCTTGGCAATCGCCATGTACTCGGCGCCCTTGAGCACCTGCGAGTAGATGACGTACGCAATGATGGCCTGGTACTCACGAGACAGGTCCTCGTTGAGCCCTTTGATGAGCTGCTGTCGAGCGGAATCAGTTTTCGCCACGTGGTGATCTCCTGTTCAGTAGGCCGACGGACGCGCCCCGAACCGAGGCGCACCCTCTCCAACCGATGCGGAGCAAGACCGATGCCCGTTCTGGACTGGGGTCAGACCGCCCGCACGAACGATTGAGCTCGTGCGATCGGCAAAATCAGGCGGCCGCCATCGGAGTTTTACAACGCTCCGGGCACGCCGCCCGGCCTGCGATGACCGGATCTGCCAGTCCGAGCCTCGAGACCGAATCCCGTCAGAAGCCTCATTTTGGTCGATTGACACGCTGTGGACGGCGTGTTTCACTCCGGCACCGGTTTCCTGTCACTTGAGCACTGGAGTCACACGATGACGAAGTCCATGGCCCCATTGGTCCGCGCATTGGTCCGAGCGTCACTGTTGTTGCTGTTGCCAGCCCTTGCGTCCGCCCAGAGCAGCATTACTGGAGTGGTGCGTGACGCTTCGGGAGGGGTACTTCCCGGTGTCACCGTCGAAGCCGCAAGCCCCGCGCTCATCGAGGGTGTCCGCACAACGGTCACCGATGATCGCGGGATGTACCGAATCATCGAGCTCAGGCCGGGCACCTATACGGTGACCTTCGCCTTGCCCGGATTCCAGACGACGCGCGAGCAGAACCTGGAGTTGCCAACGGGCTTCACCGCCACGGTGAACTCGACGCTGTCGCTCGGCGCCCTCGAAGAGACGATCACGGTGACCCGCGACGTCTCGAACGTCGATACCGTGAACATCGCGGTGCGGGAGGTCTTGCCTCAGACCGAACTGGACTCGCTACCGCTCGGCGAGAGCATCGGGGCGCTGCGGAGTCTGGTGCTCGGTGCTGTCTACGTCGCCAGCCGCCAGGACGTCGGTGGCAACCAGGGCGAGAATCAGCAGAACTTCGCGGTCAACGGCGGCCGCGCCGGTGACTTCCAGCAGTTTCGTGACGGCATGCTCACGAACAGCCTGATCTCAGCGGGCAACTGGCTTGGCACGCAGAACCCCTCGACGATTCAGGAGACCGTCGTTTCGACGAGCGGCTTCGGCGCCACGGCGCAGACAGGCGGGGCAGCCATCAACATGATCGAGCGCGAGGGTGGAAACTCCTTCAGCGGCACGTTCAACCTCGATGGCACCACCGAGAGCCTTCGCTCGAGCAACCTGACTGACGCGCTTCAGGGTCGCGGGGTGACGACGGACCCGTCCATCCGCCAGCGGTACGACGTCAACGGCGGATTCGGCGGCCCGCTCGTGCGCAACAAGCTCTGGTTCTACTCAGGCGCCCGGCACTGGACGGCGTCCGACTATCAGCCTGGCAACTATTTCAACGCGACGCCGGGGACGCTGTTCTACACCCCCGACCAGAGCCGTCCGGCCTATTCGAACAACTACTACTCACAGGCGAGCACGCGTGTGACGTGGCAGGCCGCCCAGAAACACAAGTTCACCGGTCTCTACGTGTGGGAGCGCAACTGCAACTGCA
Organism: Acidobacteriota bacterium; assembly: GCA_013140775.1. GTDB lineage: Bacteria > Acidobacteriota > Vicinamibacteria > Vicinamibacterales > UBA2999 > JABFSA01. The sequence continues at coordinate 25,226 of JABFSA010000122.1, forward strand.
TGTACACGATCGAGAGTGGAACGCTGGCGCCGGAGGCGGCTGGTAGTCACTTCTACTCGCCTAACCGGCGGTTCCAGGGTACATGGACGTATCCCGCTACCGACCGGCTGATGCTGTGGGCTGGTGTCACGGACATCTTCATCCGGCACAACAAGAAGCCGGAGGGCGGCGGCAACGACACCCACCGCTCGATTCTCGACCAGACGCGCAACTACCGATACGGCGCGCCCGGCTCGGCCTTCGGCCTCCCGACCTCGTTCGGGTGGCAGAACATCGTGCAGCGGAACCAGAACTTCACGATGTCGTACCTGACTGGTGGCCACTACCTGAAGGCCGGCTTCACGATGATGCAGGGCAACTTCGACGCGAACCGGTGGATCGCCGACAACATGAGCTTCCGGTTCACCAACGGCGCACCGCAGTCGATCGATCTGTTCGCGGGCCCGTACATGTGGGCGGTCGAGACCGACTACCCGTCTGTGTTCGTCGAGGACCAGTGGACGCTCTCGCGGCTGACGCTGAACCTCGGCCTGCGGTACGACGGTCTGCGCGGCAACGTGCCGGCGCAGAGCCTGCCGGAAGGGCCGTTCCGCCCGGCGCAGGAGTTCGCGCCCGTGAAGAACTCGCCGAACTTCCACGACCTTGGACCGCGCCTCGGCTTTGCGTACGACCTGTTCGGCAACAGCCGCACGGCGCTCAAGGCATCGCTCTCGCGCACGGTGACGTTCATCGCGCCGGGACAGGTGCAGACCATGAGCAACCCGATCGGTCTCATGGTCACAACGGTGAACCGCACGTGGAACGACAGCAACACGAACCTGGTGCCGGACTGCAACCTGCGGTCTCCTGACGCCAACGGCGAGTGCGGCGCCATCTCGAACAGGAACTTCGGCACCGTGGTCCCGGGAACCCAGCGGGACCCCGAGGTTCTGGAGGGCTGGCACAACCGTGAGTACAGCTGGCAGGGCTCGGTGTCGGTCGATCATCAGCTGCGCGAGAACGTCCGCATGAGCCTCGGGTACTTCCGCACCTGGTACGGCAACTTCCAGGTGACGGACAACCGGTCCGTGACGCCCGCTGACTACGATCCGTTCTGCTTCACCGCGCCCACCGACAGCAGGCTCCCGTCGGACGTCAGCGGGAAGCAGATCTGCGACCAGTTCGATTTGAACCCCGCGAAGTTCGGCCAGGTGGACAACATCATCGTCCACGCCTCGCGCTTCGGCGATCACACCGAGGTCTACAACGGTGTGACCCTCTCGATGAGCGCCAGGCACGAGGGCTACTCCCTGGCTGGAGGCTTCACGATGGGCCGGTCGGTCATCGACGCCTGCTACGTCGTGGACACGCCGTCGCAGTACCAGTGCCGGACGAACCCGACGTGGGGATCGGGCGCGCAGTTCAAGCTGCGTGGCCAGTTACCGCTGCCGTGGGGGCTGCAGGCGAGCAGCGCCTTCCAGCTCGTGCCGTCGATTCCCCTCGAGGCGAGCTACGTCGTGGGCAATGCGCAGGTGGCTTCGTCGCTCGGACGGAATCTGTCGGGCGGCGCCACAGCCAACCGCACGATCAATCTGATCGACGCGGGCACCGAGTTCGCCGAGGGGTGGAACAGCCAGCTCGACTTCCGCGTGTCGGGGTCGTACGACGCTGGCGGTCTGCGCTTCCAGCCGAACATCGACCTGTTCAACGCGTTCAACGCGAGCACCGTCCTCGGAACGAACACCCGTTACGGTCCCGCGTGGCAGAACGTCACCTCGGTGCTCGGCGGCCGTGTGGTGCGGCTGGGGATGCGCGTCAGCTTCTGAGCCGTGTATCCTTCGTCTATGAGGAGAACAGCTGTCGGCATATTCGCCGTGACGGTTCTGGCGCTCGTCTGGGCGGCGGGATTGCACGCGCACCATTCCCACTCGATGTTCGACATGAGCCGTGAGGTATCGATCGCCGGGACGGTGACGACCGTGTCGTACCGAAATCCACACGTATTTCTCCACGTGGACGCCAAGAACGACAGTGGAGTGGTCGTCTCGTGGGCGATCGAGATGTCGAACATCTCCAACATGCAGAGCAAAGGCATCTACGGCGGCACCTTCAAGGTGGGTGACGTCGTCACAGTGAAGTTCAACCCGCTCAAGGACGGCAAGTACGGCGGCAACTACACCTCGATCGTGGCGGCCGACGGAAAGGTGTACGAGTGAGGTTCGCTGCCGGCTGCTTCGTCCTGTCCGTGTCGCTGGCGACACCGCTTGCCGCGCAGACGACGTTGTTCAACACCGAGGACTTCCGCAAGGACCAGGCGCGCTGGACCGACCCGGCGTACTACCTCTACAACACTGCCCGCCAGCTGACCGACATGCAGGTGGACAACCGCTTCGGGCAGAAGGGGTCGGGAACCGACAAGTACCAGATCAAGACTCCGTACGCGTTCAAGACCTCGCAGGAGCACTACGACGCGTGGCTCGCGAAGGCCAACGGCGGGACGAAACACACGATCGCGACGTTGCCGGACTGGGATGGCGTATGGACGGTTCAGGCTGGCTGGCTTGCGAGCACCGACATCCAGGCGAGCACGCTTGCCGCGGCCATGACTCCGCAGTACCGCGAGTACTACGTGCAGATGGCGAAGGCCGAGGCCGAGGGGCGCCACTGGTGGGCCTCGTCGTTTTGCCTGCCCGAGGGGTTTGCGCGCAACGTGTCCCGCGGTCCAAAGCAGGTCGTCATCCGGCCTGGGCAGGTGCTCATGGTCACCGACACGAACGTCTCGACTGACGTTCGATGGGTGTACATGAACAAGGGCCACCTGCCCGAGCGGGAGCAGTTCCCTCACTGGGTCGGCGAGTCGATTGGTTTCTGGGACGGTAACGCGCTGGTCGTTCACACCAACCAGATCCGGCAGTGGACAGCGAGCCACTCGCTCTTCGAATGGAGCGACCAGTTGAGCGCGGTTGAACGCTACGAACGCCAGGGCAAGGACATCGTCGCCGAGATCACGCTCTACGATCCGGTGGCATTTCTGTATCCATTGCACGCCAAGTTTCGGCTCACGCCAGACGCGGACGACCGTATGGTCTTCAGCACGTGCACGGATACCAACGGCACGTCCAGCAACATCTACGCGGGCCCTGACGGGATCGTCAACGAACGGGTGCCTGGCGATCCCCAGTACTGGGATCCGAACGATCCCAGGCCGTGGGCCAAACATTTCGCCATCGGAGAACGCCGCTCAGGTAAATAGCCACGTACCTCGACCGTGCTCCGTTGAACCGGGTCCTCGGACGTGTGGTGCGGCCATGCGGGACCATCTGTCGCTCCGCGAAATCGATCTCGATCCGCGCACCTCAGCGTCCGCAGCCGTCCAACGAGCTATGCCAATGCGTCTCCCACGATTTCGCTCCGGACAGACGGCCCCGCATGGCCGTCCCGGATATGGTGGGCGGATTGAATCGATTTCGCGGAGCGACATACGGCCCCGCGCGGCCTCAAGGTTGATCGATTGTTTGCGGGGGCTAGCGGCTGGCAGGGGGCGCCGGCGCTGCGAACCTCGTCGCCGGAATGGCAGCGTTGATCTGGACGTTCTTCAACTGGTACACCGTCCGTCCGTTCGTCCATATCGAGGTCCACTTGAACGGAACCTTGATCCCCGACACCTCACGATAGTCCTCGAAGTCAATCTGGGTCGGCACGCGACCGACGGGTGACTCGGTCGAGTACCGGACCATTCGCACAAGCAGCCCCGACTCTTCGTCGAAATACAGCTTGATTGGTGTCCCGCTGGCCTTTCGTCCCTGGACGATCCGTGCTTCGCGATCGCCGATGGCCGTCAGGGGCCCGACGATCCAGTTCGACAGCACCTGCTTGATCTGCCCCGGAAACGCCAGCTCGGCTTCGAGCGCTCTGCCTTCGAGGTTGCCGCCCGTCAGCGTCACGACCGGAACTGGTCCGAGCGCAATGGGAGATGCCTGCCAGCCAGCCCGTCCATCGAACGTGGTTGTCGCGTCGCCGTACTGTGACCTGAGAATCGTCGTGCGCTGGTTCGGCGCTTTCGCAAACACCTGCACAGGGAACTGCTCGAAGTCGTCGTACCCGTTGTAGGTGCCTTCAGCGACGTAGGAGGTGAGTCCCTTGAGTGCCGCCGCCCCTCCGACCGCCGCGATGTATTTGTCGAGCACCTCGTCGAGCGGGGGAGCATCGAACGCGGGCTGCATGATCTCGTACGGATCGTCGAGGATCGGATTGACCATGTACTGCACGGCCAGGCTCGGGATGACCTTCGGCCTGCGGTTGCCGTTGTGGCACGAGTAGCAGGTGACCCCGGGACGGCCGCCGAAGTACTGCTTGTTGATGGCGGTCATGATCCCCACCATCGCGCGGGTCGTCCGCTGGAGCTGGTTGTCGTCGGCGTAGCGATCCCAGCTGCCGCCGCTCTCGTCTACGTGGCAGTCGGTGCAGTTCAACCCCGTCGCGGCCGCGAACATGCCCATCGTCTCGAGAAACTCATCGACCGGGAGTCCCTTGAGCGTCTGCACGTTCTTGAACACCTGTTCCGCCCGCGGCTGCGTCGTCTGCTGCGCTGTTTGCGGGGCGGCCTGGCCTGCGGCCAATACGCTGCCCAGCAGGCACACGCCACAGATGGTGGCGAGGCCTTTGAACATCAGGGACGCCGGCTTCTTCATCACGCGCTTCACGTCAGCCACGGGCTAGATGGACTCAAGGCCGCTGAATGTAGTTCGTTCCAACGACCTTTCCGTTGGCAAGCGTGATGGAACGGACGCGTCCGACGGGCGCACCGCTCTTCACCGGTTCGAGTGCCACGGTGACAGAGTCACCGGGCTTGAACAACAACCGGCTCCAGCCTCGCTCCATCAAGTCGGCGGAGTTGGTGGCCTCCACGACCCAGTTGACGGCCTTTCCATTGGTTGTGACATCGAACTTCAGCCAGCAATGAGGGTTGGCCCAGATCCATTCGGTGACCGTGCCCTTGAGCTCGAGCGTCTTGCCCACGTCGAACGCGGCGTTTCCGTGATGAGCCAGCGCGGACGTGGACATGAGAGCAACGAACAGGGCCCCCCGGAGGAAGGTCTTCATACGGCGATCTCCTTGTGTGAATGCCATCGCAGTTCGATCGACGGAACAGCTATTTGGTCAGCCCGCTCGCGGGATCCGCGAAATCCGTCTTGTACGACGCCATATCGGATGGCGCGCAGAGCATCTCGATGATGTCGTAGTCGTTTGCCTGTAGTTTCATGGGGAACCGGTCCATCGGAATCCACGGCCTGCTGTAGTACTTGGGGTCCGTTACCGTCACCGTGATCTCCATCAGGTGCGAATTGACGCGGTGGAACTTTTCCTCGACCGTCATCTCTTCGCTCATGGGACGACCGGTCTCGTCCAGCCACACCCGTTCTCTCCCGAGCAAGCCAATGGTGTTGACGATGAAGTCGGTGTCGTTTGCCCATCGGCCAATGGAGTACCCGTACCAGCGGAAGTCCGGAAGCTCCTTGGGGAAGTCGCGCCCATCCGTCCAGATGACTCGATACCGCTTCTCGAACTGGTAGAGGACGATGACCTGGTTGGGGTTCTGAATGAACTGCGTGTGCCGCAGTTGATAGAAGTTGGCGCGCGGAAAGCCAAGCGGGTCGCAGTTGTCCCGCGGATCGTTGCTCATGGATGGGAGCACGGCGCGGTATCCGTAGAGCGCGTGGTGGCTGTCGTAGACCTTCTTGCCCTCCGGTGTGTACGGCGGCTCGCTCTTGCCGTCGCTGGGCATGGAGACGGGACCATTGGCCTGAATGCCGGCGCCAGGACCCTCGGCCGGCTCCCACATCCCCGCGATGCTGCGCGCCGGCGCTGGACCGGGCGCCTGCCCTCCGGGCAACGGGTCGGTCAGGGGGCGGCCCCAGCCATCGAGCACGGTCAGATCGGCCGTGGATACGACGCCACGTCCGTTGCCGTCTCCGCGGCCACGTCCTCCGCCTGCAGCATTGGCCTGCGCCGCGCCTGGCGCTGCCTGCTCACCACTTTGCTGCGCTTCACCACCTGGCGCCTGCTCATTGCCCGCCTGAGTGCATGCTGCGGTTGAAGCCAGTACCGCTGCCATCATCACCAACTGCCATCGCTTCATCGTCGAGTTCCTTTCGGCGGTGCTCTTCCGTGGCGATTGTCCTGAGTCCCGCGATCCCCTGTGATGAGTCCCGTGTCGAGAGGGCGCGCCTCGCGAGGAGCTTGTAACAGTTCACTGGATCTATGTCAACGCGCCCACGCCAGGGGGCGGGTCATCGCATAGAATCATCTGCCTTACTGGAGGATCGCCCATGCCCCCTCGTCGAGCGCTGATTGGTGTGATCATCGCCGTGCTGAGTGCGACTGGCCTGACGGCGCAGCAGGCGGTGAGCCCCGCGGATCGCTTCGTGGAGCCATTTCAGATCGTCGGCAACGTGTACTACGTGTCGCCGGAGGCTGAGCATTCTTCTTATCTCATCACCACTCCACAGGGCCACATCCTGGTCAACACCGGCTACGAGCGCCAGGTGCCGACCATCCGGGGGAGCATCGAGAAGCTCGGATTCAAGTTCACCGACATTCGCATCGTGCTCGGCAGTCATGCACATGTGGATCACCAGGAGGGCGATGCACTGGTCAAGCAACTGACCGGCGCCCAGGTGATGGTCATGGAGCAGGATGTGCCCGATCTGCGGGAGCTCACGCCCGGCGGCAAGCCGCATCCCATCGACCGTGTGCTGCACGACAACGACCGCATTCAACTGGGTGGCGTGACGCTCACGGCCTTGCTGACGCCTGGGCACACCAAGGGATGCACAACATACGCCTTCACCGCCCAGGAGGCTGGACGGAGCTACGACGTGATGATCGGGTGCGGGTACGGAGCGGCGGGGCGCACGCTCGTCAACGACCCGGAGTATCCGAACAAGCCCGATGATTATCGACGCACGTACGCGCGGGCGAAGACTTTCAAGGCGGATGTGTTCCTGGGATCCCACGGACAGCACTACGGGCTGCTCGACAAGCTCACGAAGCGGGGGAACGGCGGCAATCCGTTTATAGATGCGACGACGTTGCCGACGCACGTCGCGACCTACGAGAAACAGTTCCTCGACGAGATGGCGAAGCAGACGGCCCGGCCCCGGTGAGGGCGGCGTCCTTGACAGCGTGTTGGCGGTCGTCGGATTATCCGGCCATTCGACTGGGTGACCCTCCCGTCCACCAGCGCGACACCAGCAACAGGAGGTTAGTGGCGATGTCGAACATGAGAGTCGTCTTCGCGTTGATTGCCGGGACGCTCTGTCTCGGTGCCCCCATTTCCGCCCATCACAACACGGCCACCGTGTATGACGTGTCCAAGGACAAAGAGGTGGCGTTCACTGGGACCGTCACGAAGATCGAGTGGGCGAATCCGCACATCCACATCTATGTGGACGTGAAGGATGCCAACGGCCGCGTGAAGAACTTCGCGATCGAAGGCGGCACGCCGAATTCGCTCTACCGCCGAGGGTGGAGAAAGGACTCCGTGAAGCCGGGAGACGTGGTGAAGGTCGCGGGCGCCGCTCCGTCGAGGAACGGCATGCCGCGCGTCCACCTGGGATCGATCACCACGATCGAAGGTCGGCAGTTGTTCAGCGGAAGGGACTAGCCGATGCCGTACGAATCACGTGGATTCGGGCGCGGCCTGTTCGTCGCGCTGTGGAGCGTCGCGGCTCTCGGGACTGCGGCGTGCGCCGGGCAACCAGACACGAACGCCTCAGCGACGGGCGCTGCTGACACGGCTGCCGCGGCGTTCGACCCGCGGGACTTCAACGGCATCTGGCAGGGGGCCACGCAGGACCTCACGGCAAACCTGCTCCCTGGCGAGGAGATTGTGCTCACGGAGTACGGGGCGCAGCGCTATCGCGCGGTGGACCATGCAAAGTTCCCCGGCAATATATGCCTGCCCTACGGGCCCAATCGCGGAATGGCGGCGACCAACCCGTACATGGTCGTGCAGACGGCGGACACGATTGCCGTGCTGACCGAGCACATCGACTATCGCGTCTTCTACATGAACGAGAAGACCCATCCGGAGGACATCCTGGAGTACCCGGAATGGATGGGGCACTCGATTGGCCGATGGGAGGGTGACACGCTGGTGGTGGACACCGTGGCGATTCGGCCCGAGTCGTGGCTTGATCGCGGCGGCCTCGAGCATAGCGACAAGCTGCACCTGATTGAACGCTTCCAGAAGACCAGCAAGGACGCGTTCACGTGGACGGTAACGGTTGAGGATCCCGTCTTCTTCGCGAAGCCGTTTACCTACCGGCTGAACGTCGAGCGACTGGACTTTCCCCGCCTGATCCCCGATCGGTGCGACGACAACGAAGTAGACGCAGAGCACATGCTGCCCACGCCCGGCGCGATCCACAAGGTTCCGCCGACGATGCCGCGCAGCTGAGCTGGAAAGTCAAAGGGCGGGTTCCGCGTTCGCGGAACCCGCCCTACGAGAGCCTGAAGCCTAAAGCCCAGAGCCTAGAGCCTTCCTAGAACCCGTACTTCACGCCAAACTGGAAGATACGCGGCTCGCCGGCCATGGTCGTGATCCGGCCGAACGTCCCCGCGTTGAAGTTCGGATCGGGATTTCCCCAATTGAAGTGATTGGTCAGGTTGAACACCTCGAGCCGAAGCTCCAGCTGCTGTGTCGCCGAGGTCGAGATGAGTTTCGACAGCGCCAGATTGATGTTCCAGAAGCTCGGCCCGATGCCGGCGTTCTGTTCGAGGTCGCCGTTGGTGCCGATGGCGGCCTGCGAAAACGCGCTCGCGTCGAAGTAGTTGTTGAGCGTCTTCGCCCCGTAGATGTCGTCCTTGACCAGGTTCGGCCGCTGATTGCGGATGCCGGTCTTGGCGTTGTCGCGAAGGTCGATGATGTTGATCCGGTCGCCCGAGCGCGCGCTCAGTACGCCCGACAGCCGCCAGTTCGACACCAGCGCGCGGGTCACGGTGTTCGCCAGTTCCGGCGTGACGTAGCCCAGCGTCAACGTCCCCACGTGCCGCCGATCCTGGACGCAGGGGCCGGCGTCGAATTCCGGGTCGTCTGGCTTCAAGTACCCGGCGCTCGTCTGGTTGAAACGCGCCTGGTTTGGCAGGCCGTAGCAGCTGCCGATCGTGTAGCTGCCGTTCAGACTCACGTTCGTGGCGGAACGACGCGTGGCCGAGAGTTTCATGCCGTGGTACCGCTGGTACCCCACGTCCGTGTTGTCGTCCAGGCCGCCGTAGTACTGCCCGTATGCCGGGTTCTGAAGATACAGCGCCCGCCGGACGTCCAGGTTCGCGTCGGTGGAGCACACCGGATAGGCCACGCCGTTCAGCACGCACGGGCCTTCTCCGAGGTAGACGCCCGGGTTGAGTGCGACCTGTCCCCAGACACGGTCGGAGTAACTGCCGAGGTACGCCGCCGAGAGGCCCCAGTCAGAGCCGATCTGCTGCTCGACGGTGACGTTCCAGGTTTGAACGCGCGGCGAGTTGATGTCGGGATCCATCGTGCCGTAGCCGCCAAAGCGTACGAACGGCGTGTCCTTTCCTCCGGGGACGAGCGGATGGGGATTGCCGCCCGGCGTATCCGAGTACGGGTTGTCGAGCCCCCCGGACGGATTGGTCACCGTCGAGCGATTGCCGAATGGGGGAGCGGCGCTGTTGATGTTGTGGAACTCGCCCGCCATGAAGTCGTACGCCATCGAGTAGGACGACCGTAGCGCGAGGCGCCCATCACCATGTACGTCCCACGCGATGCCCGCGCGCGGCGAGAGATTCCACCATTGAATGTTCATCCCGGTCTGACGCGGCGGGAAGCCCGGGTCGCCTGGCCAGAGCAGGCCCGGAGGCGCCAGCGGGAAGCGCTGGCTCACGACGCCCTTGTCAAAGTTCTCCTTCGAGAAGATTGAGATGGCGTTGTTCTCCAGGTTCTGTCCCAGGAACGGTTCCCAGCGGAGACCGTAGTTGAACGTCACGCGGCTGGACAAACGCCACGCATCCTGCGCGTAGGCGCCGATGTAGGTGTTGTTCACGAGGACTTTGTTGAGCAACCCCTGCTCGACTGTCGCGATGCGACCCGCGAGGAAGTCAGCCAGTCCCAGTCCGGTGTTCGACCCGGTAATGCGCCACGTGCCGTTGGCGCGCGACGAAGAGGTGTAGTCGCCCTTCCAGTACCGTACGTTGCCGCCAAATCCAAACTGATGGTCGCCCCGCACGAGCGTCAGATCGTCGGAGATGTTGTAGCTGTCATTGAAGAACAGCGCCTCGGTCTGATTGCCCGGGTAGAGATCGAATGCTCCCGTGACGGCCAAGACCATGAAGCCCGGCGCGTAGCAGTAGTAGTTCTTGACGCCGACATCGGTCGGGCAAAAGAAGGGATTCTGATTATTGTCCACCGACGACTTGTTGTAGGCGAACCGGACGTTGTTCACCGTCCCAGCGCCGTAGATGGCCGTGTAGCCCAGGTTCACCGCGTGGAGCATCGCGTCGGTGCCCTGTCCGGAGGACTTCAGGATGTTGTCGTCGCCACCGGCGTAGCCTGGCGGCTTGTCATACTTCTGGCTGAAATACCGTCCGAAGAGCGAATGGTCTGACGAGAGTTGGAAATCGAGGCGCGCGACCGGCTGATGTTCGTCGCTGTCGTTGCCGATCTCGTAGGTGATTTCCCCGCAGGGATCCGTTGAACTCGGCAGCCGCTTTGAAATGTTCACCGCGGCCGGGCTCAGGAGCGCCGGAGCGAGCTGGTTGTTCACATACGGGGCTCGCAGGGCTACCGCACGCCCGCCGTTGCACTGAGCCGAGGCGAACGTCGTGAAGTCACCTGCCAGCATCGCCGCCGTGGGTACACGAGCGATGTTGGCTGACGGCCGCTGTCGAGTGGCCGTGCCCTGATAGCCAGCGAAGAAGAAGAGCCGGTCGCGCACGATCGGTCCGCCGATGACGCCGCCAAACTGATTCCGCTTCAGACCGTCGTCCACACGCTCACCGTCGGGACCAATCGCGGCAAACGGGTTCTTCGCGTTGAAGCGCGCGTGCCGCGCGAACTCGAAGCCACTGCCGGAGAAGCGGTTGGTCCCTGACTTCGTGACGGCATTGACCGCCGCCCCAGACTTGACGCCGTTTTGCGCGGTGAGACCGCTCGTCGCGACACGGAACTCCTGGAGCGCGTCAGGGAAGGGCAGCGCGTAGTTGATGTTCTCCTGCTGATTGTTGTGATCCGCGCCGTCCAGGATGTAGGCGACGCCGGTTTCGAACCCGCCGCCCACGGAGATTCGCACGCCACCTGGAGCGCTTCGTGACGTGGCCACGTTGGTCTGCACCGCGGCGCCGGCCAGCACGAGCAGGTCCGTGACCTGGCGTCCCTGGAGCGGCAACTCGAGGATGCGTTCGTTCTCAACCACGGCGCTGATGCCGGCGCTGCGGACATCGACGAGCGGAGCGGCTGCGTCAACTGTCACGGTTTCCTCGAGCGACCCGAGCTCCAGCGCTGCGTTCACCGTCGGAGTGGCGCCGACGGTGAGCACCAGGCCCGTTTGCACGTAGGTCCGGAATCCCTGCAGCGTGACCTCCAGGCGATACGGGCCGGGCGGCAGATTCGTGAGCAGATACGCACCCGATCCGTCGGTGACGGCGGTGCGCGCAAGCCCGGTTGCCGTTTGTGTTGCGGTGACGGTGACACCCGGCAGCACCGCGCCGCTCGAGTCGGTGACGCGGCCGTTGAGTTCGGCCGTAGCCTGCGCCCAGGCGGACGCGGGTGTGAAGGTGAGACCTATGACGACGACAAACGCGAGGAGAGACGCCGCCCTAGAGACTCTGTTCATAGATTTGGTTCTCCCGAATCACAGCAAGGTTGCCGGCCGCGTACTTCGGTCGGCTTATAGCACCCGGGGGTTGGAGAGTCAATCCAGGGAGGTTAATAGGGGGCAAGAGCGGCCGACGTCTGCTCTTACGACGTCTCCACGCCATTGAGGGGGTCCCGTGAGGGGAAGAGGGTGATGTGCCCTCCATCGCGCAAGCCGGGGCCGATGTCCGCGGCCGCGACGCGACGGACGGCCCACAACCCGACGGTCCATTTCAGGACTACGTAGGCAGAAGCCCAGAGCATGAAGAAAGGATCAGGTGGCGCCATAGATGTGTCCGATTGAGGTGGTTGTCATATCGCCACACCGAGCTGCGATGCCGAAGACCGACGTTCAGGACCGGTCCAGATCCCTCCGCAGTCTCGGCAGCGCCAGTGAAGCTGGATGATGAAACGTCTCTTCACTCGCGCGACGATCACGCCGCCCTTGTGATTGCAGATGAGGCACGTTTCCCAAGTGGAGCGATTGACGTCAAGGTCTGCTGCAGCCGCTCGGCGATTCCCCTGATGCATGCGGCGCACACGATAGACGAACTGCTGTGCGACGCGCGCCCACCGGCACGGGTCTACATCCCCCAGGATGGTGAGGCCTTACGCACTTGAACAAGGTTCTACACACTTTGGCGCGACGCGCACACACGGGCAGCGTTGTGTTGCGTCCCTTGACGGCCCGCATCGTAGTGATCCCTAATGCGTCCGTTCCTGGGACCGTGCGTCGGACATGAGACGCTCCCGAAACTTCGCAGGTGACGCGACGTCGCGCCGCCGCGACACCAGTTGAGTGGAGGGTTGAGCGTGGCGATGTCGTCGCAAGCGCCAGGGAAACACGTCCTCGATGCCGGACGATTGATCGACGAAGGCCCCTGGAGCAGCTATCAGAAGCTCCTGGTCGTCGGCATCGCCCTCGCCATCGTCGTGGACGGACTCGACAATCAGCTGCTGCCCAACGCGATTCCGGTCCTGATCAACGAATGGGGAATGCCCCGCGCGGCGTTCACGTCTGCGCTGGCCATCGGCCCGTTCGGCATGATGATCGGCGGGCTGATTGGCGGTCTTGCAGGCGACCGGTTCGGACGACGGCCGACACTCATCACCTGCGTGGTGTTATTTGGTGTGCTCACCTGCGTCATGGCGCTGGTGGACTCGATCGGAACACTCAGTATCCTTCGCCTTCTCGCGGGCATCGGCCTCGGCGGCGCCATGCCGAACGCGGCGACGCTTTCGTCTGAGTACGTCCCCACGCGTCAGCGTGCCTTTGCCGTCACCGCAACGATCGTCTGCATCCCGCTTGGGGGCGCACTGGCCGGTGAGATCGCGGCTCTCGTGATTCCAATCAGCGGCTGGCGCGCCCTTTTCGTGGTCGGCGGTGGCCTCGCGATTGTGATCGGCGGACTGCTGTGGCGCCTGGTTCCGGAGTCACCGAAGTTCCTCGCCCGAGACTCGAAGCGCTGGCCCGAACTCGCCGAGATACTTCGTCGAAGCGGTCAGAACGTTCCGGCGGGTGCGACCTTTGTCGTCGCGGATGAGAACGTTGCGTCGTCTACGCTCTCGCAGCGGATGGGCAGCCTGTTCAGCAAAGGGTTCGCGCGCGACACGCTGGCGCTGTGGGCGTCGTTCTTCTTTGGCCTGATGGTCAACTACGTGATCATCCTGCTGCTGCCGGCGTTGCTGACGAGCGCTGACGTCGGCTTTACTCAGCCGGCTGCGAGCCGTGCGCTGGCAATCTCGAACTACGGCGGAATCGCGGGCGCGCTGCTCGGCGCCATCGTGCTGCAGCGGATTGGATCCCGGATTGCGATGCTTGGAATGTGCGTCGCTGCCATCGTGTGCGGCATCGTTCTGTCTGGCACGACGCTCGACCCGACGAACACGTTCGGGTTCCTGGTGGTCCTGCTGCTGGCTGGAGCCCTCATCAACGGCGTGCAAACCACCATGTATGCGTTGGCCGCGCACGTATATCCCACGTCAATCCGCAGCACCGGCGTCGGTACTGCCGTGGCAGTGGGTCGCATTGGCAATGTGCTGGCTGCTTACGCCGGCTCGCTGGCAATCGACATGGGCGGGGCCTCGTCGTTCTTCCTTCTGTGGTCCATTCTTATGGCCGTCGTCTTCGTGACGCTCGCGTGTATCAGGCGGCACGTGCCCGGCACGATGGCGGCGGCTCGCTCCAGAGCGCCGCGACTTCTTCCTTGACGGCGCCACCTTCTTCCACTTCCTGAGCGGCTCGGGTCAGCAGCAAGGCAAGGCCGGCCACTGCCTTTTCCATCTCGTCGGCGAGGCGCAGTTCACCCCCCCAGGATGTCGGCTGGCAGTCACGATTCCGCCGGATCCTGCGTCCCGGCAACGATCCCTATGTCGTGCACACGCAGCAACTGGCTCGACGACCCCTTGCGCAAACCGGTTTGCCAGTTCGACACGCGCCCGGCGACGAAGGTGGTCTACACGCACCGGTTCTGACGCCGATCCGCCGACGCGCGGCTTCGACGCGCGTCAGGACGTTCCTACCCGCTCGAGCGACTGTTTCAGGTCCATCAGGTCGGCGCCGAGTACATCACGGACCTTGCCTGCGATTGCCCACTCGACGGGCGACAGCAGCGCCGGCGGCAGTCCCTGGGGATTCAACGCGAACTCCACGCTCACACGGGTGCTGGCCCCCACCGGTTCGAACGTGAACGTCGTGTCGACGCGCACGCCAGCCTTGTGGTGCGTGATGGTGTAGGTCTTGTTCTGCTCGAACGCCGTGATCTCCATCTCGGCGTCATCGAGCCGGCCCATGACTTCTCGGGTCTCCGACCACTTGGAACCCAGCCGAAGCGGCCCGAAGGTCATCATCTCGACCTTCTTGATTCCCGACACGTGCTCGTGGCCGTGTTCGATGTCCGTGAACATGGCAAACACCCGATCGATCGGTGCTCCGATTTCCCGCGACACTCTAATCGTCGACATATGTCATCACCCTCGGCCGTTCGTCGATGGCCCGTCGGTGCTCCAGGTGGACGACGGGCACAACGCGTGCCACGCCGCCAGGTGGCCTGAGTGGGCATCTTTGCGGCGGGTGGCCAAACGCGGCCCGACCGGACTGAGGACTATTTCCCGTCGTCCGAGAATCTTCCGGTGGTATTCGTCCGCGACTGGTTTCGAGGTAACGATCGGCGGTCTCCGCGCGACGTTGTCAGGCGTCGTGTTATTCTCGCGACATATCCGCTCCCTCCAGCGCTTCGCTTCAGAAGCGCTTACCGGTACTGCTGGATCAGCAACGGACTGAGGACGGCACGGCGTACGGGCCGAACCGAACCGCATAGTCTGAACTGCTCTTGCACGGCACGCAGGTTCGGCTTCGCCTCGTACTTCCGATGAACAGCTGTTGGGAGGAGATACGATGCGTGTTGAATTCTGTAGTGCCCTGCGTGTCTTCGCAGGATGTCTGGCAATTGCAGTTCCCTTGTCCGCGACGGCCATCGCGCAGACTTCCAGTCAAACACCCCCGCCAGACCAATCCGCGAGTCCGACGACCGCGACCGACCAGGATCGTGTCTTCGACATGGGGAAAATCGTCGTCGTTGGAACCCCCGATGGCCAGCCGGCGGTCGGGGGCACGATTCTCACGAGCAGCCAGATCTGGACGCTCGACCGCAAGACGCTGGACCAGGCGGTGAACGTTGTTCCAGGTGTCGTGAGCACCTTCGACTCCAACGGCCGCCGCAATGAGAGCGACATCTTCGTCCGTGGTTTTGGTCGGTGGCAGGTGCCCTTGATGGTCGATGGCGTGCGGATCTACCTGCCGGCCGACAACAGGCTGGACTACGCGCGCTTTCTCACTGCGGACATCGCCGAGGTCCAGATCGAAAAGGGGTATGCCTCTGTGCTCGCAGGCCCTGGCGCGATGGGTGGAGCTATCAATCTCGTCACCCGTCAGCCCACGAAGCTTTTCGAGGTCGAGGGCAGTCTCTGGAGCGGCGGCCGTTCCGATGCCGAGGGCTGGAACGGCTACGCGATGGTCGGCACCAGGCAGAGGCTGTTCTACGCGCAAGCAAGCGCCAACTATTCAGACCGTGACTATTGGTCCCTCTCGGGTGACTACACGCCGTCGTCGAACTCGCTGCAACCCGCCGGCAGGCGCCTGAGCTCCGACAGCTCGGACTCGCGCTACAACGTCAAGGCCGGATGGACTCCAAACGACACCGACGAGTACGCCGTGAACTTCATCAAGCAGCTGGGTGAGAAGGGCGCGCCGTTGAACGTCGTGAACAATCCCCCGGTTCCGCCGAACAGCTATTGGCGGTGGCCATACTGGGATGTTCAGAACACCGCGTTTCTCTCGAAGACGCAGATCGGTCGGACCGGCTACGTGAAGTCGAGGCTGTACTACAACACGTTCGCCAATGGTCTCGACGCGTTCGACGACGGTTCCTATACGACGCAGTCGGCGAACGGACGGTTCCACAGTCCGTATGACGATCACGCGTATGGTCTGAGCGTCGAATCAGGCCTGGATGCCGGTTCCAGGAACACGCTTAAGAGTGCGGTGTTCTATCGCACGGACGTCCACAAGGAGCAGCAGACGAGCCGTCCCACCCACCCGACGCTTGCATCCAGCGAGCCGATCCAGGAGCAAGCGCAATACACCTGGTCGCTGGCCTTAGAGGACACCGTCCACGTGCGCCCGTCGGTGGATGTCGTCGGCGGTATCAGCTTCGACCAGTACGAGGTCACGAAGTCAGAAGACTTCAATACCGCGCGTGGGGTGTTCGAGTATCCGAAAGGTGGCGCCGACGCGTTCAACTGGCAGACCGCCATGATTTGGCGTTACTCGACCAACGCACAGGTTCATGCGAGCGTTTCCGATCGCGCCCGCTTTCCGTTGATCTTCGAGCTGTACAGCACGCGGTTTGGTTTCGCCACGCCGAATCCGGACCTGGGTCCTGAGCGCGCGACAAATCTCGAGGCTGGATGGAAAGGGCGTGTGGCCGAGGCGCTTCGGCTGGAGGGGACGGTCTTCTACAGTGACGTGCGTGACCTGATTCAGACTGTGGTGCTGCCAGACACGACGACTCAGACGCAGAATGTGGGTGACGGCCGGTTCTACGGCTTCGAAGTCGCCGTTGAGTCACCACTGTCAACGCAGATGACGGTTGGCGGCAACTACACCGCGTTGCGTCGCAGTATTCGTGACGGCCTGCAGCCGAATCTCCGCCCGACTGGAGTGCCGACGCATAAGGCGTTTCTGTACGCCTCCTGGAATCCCGTGGAGCAGCTCACCATCACGCCCAGTCTTGATGTCGCCGGCGAACGCTGGAGCGATATCAACGCCACTCCGCAGCCGGGCTTTCCATATGTACGCACCGGCTCCTACTCGCTGGTCGATATTTCGGCTCAGTATGCCGTCGCTCGCAATTTCGATGTCGTGTTCGGGCTCAAGAACGCGGGTGATCAGAACATCGAACTGGCGTGGGGCTTCCCGCAGCCCGGACGGACGTTCTACGTCAAAACGCGAGTGAGCCTCTAAGGACATGCTCCGCAGCCTTGCTGTCGTTCTTGGGGTCGCCGCGCTGGCGGCAGGCGTCTTGGCGCAGAGTAACTTTGTGGACGATGCCGGCAGAGCGGTCGTGTTGCCGGCTCGACCATCGCGAGTCTTTGCGGCCGGCGCCCCGGCGGACATGCTGCTGTATACGCTTGCTCCCGAGCTGCTGGTTGGACGCAATCGTGTCCCGAGTGGCGAGGCGCTCGAGTTTGTTCCGCCGGCCTATCGCAATCCCAGGCTGATCCGGCAGTTGCCAGAGGTGGACAACCCTGCAGCGGATGCGGAGCTGATTGCGCTGAAGCCCGAGGTGTACGTTGACTACGGCACAGTGGCCCCTGACTACATTGAATCGCTCGAGGCGGTTCAGCGTCGAACAGGAGTCCCCGGGATCATTCTCGACGGCGCACTCGCAAGAGTCCCGGATGCGTATCGCCGGCTGGGCGCGGCTCTCGGTATTTCAGAACGCGGGCAGCGACTCGGTGATGCAGCAGCGCGCCTCTTGAACAAGTACCGCGGAGCGCTGGCAAGAGGAAGCGCCCCCGTGCGCGTGTACCTGGCGTGTTCCGCTGATGGCTACATGCCATGCCTCGCTGATGAGAGCGGCGGCGAACAATTGCAGTGGCTCGGCGGGGTCAACGTTGCAGGTACGCGTGCCAGTGGTCCACGGAGACCGCTGACGATTGACGAGATCAAGGCGCTGTCGCCGGACGTGATTGTGATCAGCGGATCTGTCGCGCGATTGCGATCGGACTCGGCGTGGCAGGTTGTTGACGCCGTCAAGGCAGGGCGTGTGTACGCCTGGCCCACGCTTCCTGACGGCTGGGGCTCACGGCCGCCGTCCGTCAATCGCCTGCCCGGCATCGCGTGGCTCGTGTACGTTGCGAGCGGACGGCGCCTCGATTCGGAGTTCGAGGCAGACGTCCGTGCGTTCTTCAGAGACTTTTATCATCTGGATTTGACGGGCGCCCAGATGCGAAAACTCCTCCAGGCGTCGTAGCGTTCACGGCGGAAGGGCACCGGGGGGCATGTTAAAATCGCCTTGGATATCCGATCCCTCCAGCGCTTGGCTTAACAAGCGCTTACCGGTACTGACTGGCTCAGCAACGGACCGAGGAGCACTCGCCTCCGCCCGCTTCTTCGATGAATCGCTGTTGGGGATGAAACACCATGCGTGTTGAGTTTTTCGGCGTCCCGCGTGTTCGCGCCGGTGTTGCTGAAACAGAGCTGCAGGCCGACTCGCTCGGTCAGTTGCTCGCCACGCTTGCGGTCCAGTTTCCGGAGTTCGGTCAACTTCTGGAATCCGATCCTCAGTATTCGACCTTCGTCGCCAACCTCAACGGAGATCGTTTTGTCTCTGATCCGCAGACGCCTCTCACCGAGGCTGACTGCGTCCTGATTCTGTCGGCGGACGCCGGAGGCTGATGGCGACGTCCTTTGGATATCACGGCTGCTATCTCCGCGTTGACGTGTCGAGCGGGACAGCGGAGCGTGTCCCGCTGGCGGAGAACACGCTGCGTCAGTACCTGGGCGGCAGCGGTCTCGGCGCGTGGCTGTTGCTCGCGGAGAGCCAGTCGTGCCCGGGCGCGCTCGCCCCGGAAGCGCCGCTGGTATTCGTCTTCAGTCCGCTGGTCGGGAGCCCGCTGACGACATCCGCCAAGTTCGCCGTTGTCAGCAAGAGCCCGCTGACGGATCGCATCAACGACTCGCTCGCCAGCAGCAGTTTTGCCATTGCAGGCAAACACACAGGTAGCGATGCCATCGTCATCGTCGGACGCGCCCCCGAGTTGTCGGCATTGATCATTGATAACGGGGAAGTCCGGCTCGAGTCGGCCGCTGATCTTCGCGGCATGGCGTGCCCGACTGCCGAGGGCGCACTCAAAGAGCGGCTCGGCGTCGGCTATCACGTCGCGTCGATCGGCCCGGCTGGTGAACAGGCCGTTCGCTACGCCACGATTTCGCATGCTGGTCGTCACGCCGGCCGTGGTGGAAGCGGGGCCGTGCTGGGCAGCAAGAACATCAAGGCGATCGCCGTGCGCGGCAGTCATCGCACCCAGTGGGCCCACCCGAAGGAATTGACGCTGTACAGCAGGGACCTGTCGAAGCGGTCCTTCGGCCCCGCCACCGAGAAGTATCGCGAGCTCGGTACCGCGGCGAATCTGCTGACGTTCAATCGCCTCGGTGTGTTGCCGACGAGGAACTTCCAGGCTGGCGCCTTCGAGGAGGCGGCGGCGGTGTCGCC